>NZ_CP142362.1:4148204-4464412 GCF_035918395.1 Mycolicibacterium sp. ND9-15 | reverse complement strand
GAAGATGACGCTGACCGACGGTACGGAACTGACTCCCGCCCTGGGCATCGGCGCGTTCGCCGACAAGACGCTGGTGCACGAGGGCCAGTGCACCAAGGTCGACGCGTCGGCTGACGCGGCAGTGGCCGGGCTGCTGGGCTGCGGCGTGATGGCCGGCCTGGGGGCGGCGGTCAACACCGGCGCGGTGAGCCGTGACGACACTGTCGCGGTGATCGGCTGCGGCGGCGTGGGCGACGCGGCCATCGCCGGTGCGCGACTGGTCGGCGCCAAGCGCATCATCGCCGTCGACACCGACGACAGAAAGCTCGACTGGGCCCGCGACTTCGGCGCCACCGACACCGTCAACGCGCGCGAACAGGACCCGGTGGAGACGATTCAGGACCTCACCGAAGGGTTCGGCGCCGACGTCGTGATCGACGCCGTCGGCCGACCGGAGACCTGGAAGCAGGCGTTCTACGCCCGAGATTTGGCGGGAACGGTTGTGCTGGTAGGGGTTCCGACGCCGGACATGGCACTGGAGATGCCGCTGATCGACTTCTTCTCCCGTGGCGGCTCGCTGAAGTCGTCGTGGTACGGCGACTGCCTGCCCGAACGCGACTTCCCCACCCTGATCAGCCTCTACCTGCAGGGCCGATTACCACTGGACAGGTTCGTCACCGAACGCATCGGCATCGACGACGTCGAGGAGGCGTTCGGAAAGATGCACGGCGGGCAGGTGCTGCGCTCGGTGGTGATGTTGTGAACGGCGGACCGATCGGCCGGGTGGTAACCCACGGCACCTTCGAACTCGACGGCGGTAGCTGGGAAGTCGACAACAACATCTGGGTCGTCGGCGACGACTCCGAGGTGGTGGTGTTCGACGCGGCGCACGTCGCGGCGCCGATCATCGATGCCGTCGGAGGCAGGCATGTGGTGGCGGTCGTCTGCACGCACGGGCACAACGACCATGTGACGGTTGCACCCGAACTCGGCCAGGCACTCGACGCCCCCGTGCTGCTGCATCCGGCTGACGACATGCTGTGGCGGATGACTCACCCGGACAGCGACTTTCGCACGGTGTCCGACGGCGACGCCCTGCGGGTGGCCGGCACCGAGTTGCGTGCCCTGCATACCCCGGGCCATTCGCCCGGGTCGGTGTGCTGGCATGCGCCCGAGTTGAACGCGGTGTTCTCCGGTGACACCCTCTTCCAGGGCGGACCGGGTGCGACGGGGCGGTCCTTCTCGGACTTCCCCACCATCCTCGAGTCGATATCGAGCCGGCTGGGCAAGTTGCCCGGCGATACCGTCGTCTACACCGGCCACGGTGACTCCACCACCATCGGCGACGAGATCGTGCACTACGACGAGTGGGTGGCCCGCGGCAGCTGAGCTGCCTATCGGCTCGAGCCACTAGCCCGGGCTAGCCGTCCAGAAGGCGGCGCTTCTCGGCTTGGAACTCCGCCTCGGTCAACGCACCCGAATCGCGAAGTGCGGCCAGCTGCTTCAACTGCTCGAACCGCACGCCCCGGTCGTCCGGCGAATGACTCGACGCGGGTGCGGGCACCGCGTGCAGCGACCGCGGTCCATCGGCGTCGGGCACCTCGTGTGGCGCCTGCTGTTGTGCGGCCTTGGCGGTGCGCGCCGACCAGATCAGGGCGGCGACCAACAAGAGCAATCCGAGCCCTGCCACTCCCCCGCACAGCCGCGGCAGCCAGCCGTAGGAACTACCGTGTCCGAAGGCCAACCGCGGGTTGATGTATCCACTCGTGTCGCCGTCTGTCGTCACGCGATAGGCGCCCGCGTCGGCGACCTGCACCACCCAGACCCGCACATGGGTGTCGTCGTTCACCGTGGTTGTCGCGCCGATACTTTCGGTCACCACCGGATCGGCCGCACCCTCGGGCGACTCGATGTTGATGCTGATCGCCGGGATCGGAAAGCCACTCGTCGGTTGGCCGGCGGTCACGGTGCGAAAACTGACGCTCACCCGCCCGGTCGGCAACTCGATGCTGCCGGTCCCGGGAATCGGCACCTCGCCGTAGGCATCGAACTCATCGAAGACGAAGGCGTTGAGTACCAGCGTGACGATGAACCCGACGAGGGCCACCACGAGGGTCACCACGGAGACGACGACAGCGACTCGCGGGGCGGCCCTTCCGCTCATGGCCAGAGTTTGTCACGGCCGGGTGCGCTGGGCGCGCCGTTGCAGCGGATAAACCGGCCTTCGTCGGCGTCGATGCCGGGCGGGGACTACGGTCGGAGGCGACCGAACCTGTTGTCCGCACGTCACGGAGGTCGCGATGCCCGAGTCCAGCATCGTCGTGCGGCCCGAGCCGATGGAGAGCGGGTCGTACACCGCCAGTTCGCGCCTGCAGGCCGCCGGATTGCGCGACGCAATCAAGCTCTTCGAGGAGGCGGCGGCGGCCGTGCCGGTCCCGCGGCTTCCACAACCGTTCGTCATCGCCGACTACGGCGCCTCGACCGGCCATAACTCGCTGCTGCCCATCGGTGCGGCAATCGCGGTGCTGCGCAAGCGTACCCGCACCGATCACCCCACTCTCGTCGTGCACACCGACGTGCCGGGTAATGACTTCACCGCATTGTTCCGTACCCTCGCCGAGGACCCGGATACCTATCTGAGCAAGGACGCGGCGGCCTTCGCTTCCGTGATCGGCCGGTCGTTTTACTCGCAGATCATGCCGTCGAGCAGCGTGAACCTGGGGTGGAGTTCATGGGCGATCCACTGGCTCAGCCGTGTTCCCGGGCCGATCCCCGACCACCTCCACGTCGCCTACAGCAGCGACGAGCGCGTGCGGGACGCGTACGCCAGACAGGCCGCCCAGGACTGGCAGGAGTTCATCGCATTCCGTGGCCGGGAGTTGTGTCGCGGCGGTCGCCTGCTGGTGGTGACGGCCGCGGTCGACGAGGACGGCGACAGCGGTTACCGCCCGCTGCTCGGCGCATTGATCGACACGATCGACGAGCTGGTCGCCGAGCGGCTCTTGACGACGGACGAGGTGTACCGGATGGGCATCCCGATCGTCGGCAGGCGTGAGTCGGATTTCTTGGCACCGTTCGCGCCGAAGGGCCGCTTCGAACAGCTCGAGATCGAGCACCTCCAGATCTTCGATGCCGGGGACCGCTTCTGGCAGCAGTATGAAGTCGACGGCAATGCAGATGTTTTCGGCGCGCAGTGGGCGGCGTTCTGCCGGGCAGCGGTGTTTCCAACCTTGGTCGGCGCGCTCGAGTGCGCTGCCGGCGACCCTCGGCCGACGACGGTCATCGACCGTTTGGAGGCGGGACTCGCCACCCGGCTCGCCGCTGCACCCGAAAAGACGCGGATCCCGATGGCGTACCTGGTATTGGCCAAACGGCCGAAGACCACCTGATCCGTCCTCAGGGGTTCATCTCGTAGGCGCCGTCGTAGGCCTTCACCCGTTCCCACACCCGGTCGAAACGCCCCGCGTCGTGTTTCGGCTTGCGGATCGCGTCGAGCGCCCATGACTGCTGGTCGGCGGTGGCGGTCGGCTTACCGTGCAACGCAACGGCATACGTGTTGTAGTCGCGGATCTGGAAGTCGAAGATCTGGTCCACAAGATCGGAATCCAGGCCGGTGATTCCGGCCTGCTCGAGGATCAGCTGACCGTAGACGACCAGTGAGAACAGGTGGCCGACGTTGAGCAGGAAGTCGAGGTCCTTTTGCTGTTCGGCGTCGGGCGCCGCGGTCAGCAGCAGCTGGCGAAACGCCTTGGCCTGGTCGTAGAACACCGCGACGTTTCCGATCTCGAGGTGCCGCTCGTATACCGGCGCCCAGTCCGCGAATTGCACCTTCCCGGCTCCACGGGTCGGGCCCTGATTCCAGAAGAACGTGTCGTCGGCGGCGTCCCCGCGCGTCGGGATCTCGGGATACTGCGTGGGATTGAGCATGTAGTTCGGCATGAACTTCAGCACCAGGCCCACGTTGACGTGCACCGTGCCTTCTAGTCGCGGCAGCGTCCCGATGAGTTGCGAAACCTGGCGGAACATCGTGTTCTTCTCGTAGCCCTTGGCGGCGACGACGTCGTGCAGCGCCCGCAGCACGGTTTCACCCTCCATCGTCACTTTCGCCTTGGTCATCGGGTTGAACAACAGATAGCGCCGGTCGTCGAGGCCGGCGCTGCGGAAGTAGTCGACCGCGCGCCCGCTGAACAACTTCATCGCGACCAGTCGGGAATACGCGTCGACGAAGTTCGACCGTACGTGCGAGAAGTCGGTGACCGGGTTGCCGTAGAGGATACGGTTCTGCGCGTGGGTGATCGCTTCGTAGAACGCGTGCTCGGCCATCCCGATCGAGCACGTACACAGGTTGAACTTGCCGACGTTGACCGTATTCAGCGCTGCGGCAAAGGCTTCGACTCCGGTGTGCAGGATGTCCTGTTCACGCACCGGGTAGTTCTCCAGGCGGAACGTGCTCACGTAGATCTGCATGTGCACGACGTTGTCGATCAGGTGGTAGTTCTCGTGGCGGCTGTCGGCGGCGAAGAACACGTATGAGTCCTGGCCGGGCACGTTGTCGCGCCGGCCGAACACCGACACCATGCTGGCCACGTTGCCGTTGCCGATGTAGTACTTCTCTCCGGTTGCGCGGTACAGGATTCCGTCGGCGCGGTCCTGGTCACCGGCGGGTGTGAGCACCATGTCCGTGTTGTAGACGTCGGCCCCGTGAGCGCGCTCGGACAACCCGAACGCCATCACCTCGCCCGCCTCGAGGTCGTCGGCGGCCCGCAGCTTGGCGTCTTTGTTCTCGCTCTGCCAGATTGGCCCGAGCCCGAGGATCGTGACCTGCTCGGTGTACCAGTACGTCAACCCGTAGAAGCCGAGGATTTCCGACAGCGCGGCGTTGCGAGCGGCGTCCCAGCGCTTGTCCGGGTTGCCTGCGGCGAATTCCGAGGGCGTCAGAAAGGTGGCGAACAACTTCTCCCGCTTGACGAAATCGAGGAAGTCGGCGGGCCACTGAGCGGACAGGTCGTCGTCGAGGATGCGCTTTTTGCCCAGGTCCTCGAAGAAGTCGATGGTCGCGCGCAGCAGCCTGCGGGTCTCGGTGTCGAACTGCTGCGGATCGTAGGTATGCGGGTTGAACAGCAAGCCGTCCGTCTGCGTCATTGAGCAAGCGTAGGGCCCGGCCGGGCGCTACGGAGCGGGTTGCCCGGGTAGTTGCGGCGCCGGCACCCACGGCAGACCCGGGATGGTCGGGTACGGCGCGGTCGGACTCCAGGGCGGCGGGGTCGACGCCGGCGGTTCCGTCGTGGTCGGCGGCGGTTGGGTCGTCGGTGGCGGCGGCGGCTCCGGTGAAGGAGGCGGCGGTGGCTCCGGTGAAGGAGGCGGCGGCTCGGGCGACGGCGGCGGCTCGGTGATGGTCCGGGTCACCGGTGGAGGGGCCTGGACGGTCTGCGGCGGGGCCTGGATCGCCGGCGGCGGCTCGGCGGGGGACGGCGTCGGCGTGGCCGGTCGCGGGGTGGCCGTCATGGGCGGCGCGGTGGTCGATGCGGGTGCGGGTGCGGACTCGTCGCCGGTCACCACCCACAGCACCGCGGCCACCAGCGCGGCCAGCACCGCGAGGACGCCCCCCGCGAGCGGTACCAGCGGCCTGCGGTACCAGGGCGTCGGTCGCGGTGGCAGGTCGTCCCAGGAGTCGTCCCCGAACTGCATCTGCGGGCGCACGTCGGCGGCGCCCGGCGGGTAGTGGTCCGGGTCGGTGGCCATGACTTCGGGGACCTCGGGTAACTCCTCGGCGTCCGACCACGCCAAAGCACCGAAGGCGTCCGACTGCGGGGCGGCCTCGGGAGCCGTGGCGGTCACCGCGGCCGCGGCCGCGGGAGCCGCGGACAAGGCGGTCATACCCTCTTCGACGGTGCCTCGGACGGCCGCCAGGCCGCCGCCCTCGGCCGCGGCCAGTTCGGGGTGGCCCGTCGTGACGACTGGCACTCGCAACCGCTCCGACAGCGTGGTGGTGACGGCCGGGATCCGCGCTCCTCCGCCCACCGATGCCACCGCCGACAGTTCTCGGACACCGTTGCGCTCCAACGTTTCCTGCAGCACATCGGTGAATGCGGTGAGCGGACCGCGCAACACTTCGTCGAGTTCGGTGCGGGTCAGGCGCACGTCGCTGCGGTGCCCGGACAGGTCGGCCACCAGCGACGTGACCGCCGCCGTGGACAGTCGCTCCTTGGCGCCGCGGCACTGCGCGCGCAACCGCGACAACGATCCCATCGCCGAGGTGCTGGACAGGTCGATGCTCCCGGCCGCGGACAGGTCGTCGAGGACGTGGGTGAGCAGCGCCTGGTCGACCAGATCGCCGGACAGATCTGTATCGCGGACGGTCTCGCCGACCCGCGTGTAGCCGCTGTCCGCGTCGAGCAGGGTGATGCTGGTGCCGGTGCCGCCGAAGTCGCAGAGCGCGATGACGCCGCGGGTGGGCACCCCGGGCTCGTTCTGCAGCGAGGTCAGGGCGGCCACCGCGTCGGAGACGACCGGTGCCGGCTGGGGGCGCTGGAACTCCGGAATCGCAGCCAGTGCGCGACGCAGGGCGTCGACGGCGGCGGGCCGCCAGTGCGCGGGATGCGTCACCGCCACCGGGCCGGCGGCCGGGCGACCGCCGCAGACCGCGTAAAGCATGGCCCGCAGCGCGTCGGCGAGCACGGCTTCGCCCCGGTGCGTGGAGCCGTCGGCGGCGACGATGTCGACCGGATCCCCGACCCGGTCGACGAAATCGGTGAGGATCAGACCACGTTCGTCGAGATTGCGGTTCTCGCTGGGCACGCCGACCTCCGGCGGCCGGTGCGCGAACCGGGTCAGCACCGACGAGCGGGTCAACGCGGATCTACCCGGCACGACGGCCGCGAAATTGGTGGCGCCAACCGACAGCCCGACACCGTGCGCCATCAGCGGATGGTTCCTGCGCCCGGAATCAATGGCAGATCCAGCGCCGTCACCCACCCCGGCGAGAGGTCGTTGACCGCGGGCACCGCATTGAGCGCGCGCAGGCCGGTCGCCAGACATCCGGCGGCGGCGGCGTCGCGGCCCGAACCGTCGGTGAACCGGAACGCCGTCTCCTGGACGATGCTCGGCGTGCCCTCGATCTCGACGCGGTAGACGTCGTTCTCGTTGCCGGACGGCCAGTCCGGCGCCGCGTCGGCGCCGATCCGGTTCACGTGCTCGAGTTGGATTCGCGTCTCGCCACGGTAGACGCCGTTGATGGTGAACCGCACCGCGGCGACGTTGCCGGGGGCGATGACACCCTTCGCGGTCTTGCGTTCCGTCGGGGTCACCCACTTGTCCCATGTCGTGGTGATTTCGTCGAGCATGATGCCCGCGGCATGTGCGATCATCGGAACCGTTGCACCCCAGGCGAATACGAGAATGTCCGGGTTCTCCAGCAGTGGCCGGTACTCGGGCGGCTTGCCGATGCCCATCTCGCGGTCGTAGTCGCCCTCGTAATTGGTGTAGTCGAGCAGTTCGCAGGCACGAACCGTGCGCACCTCCGAGCACAGCCCCATCAGGGTCATCGGGAACAGGTCGTTGGCGAACCCGGGGTCGATACCGGTGGTCAAGCACGACGATTCGCCGAGTTCGCAAGCTTGGGTGATGGGCTCGATCCAGTTCGGCGGGTTGAGGTGCATGGTCGGCCAGATCCACGGCGTCATCGCGGTCGAGCAGACGTCGATACCGGCCCGCAGGAAACGCGTGATCAACGCGATGTTGTCGTCGGCGTGGTTGGCCGTGGGCCCGTAGTGCACCAGCGCATCGGGCTTCAGCGCGATCAGCGCGTCGACGTCGTCGGTCGCGGTCAGCCCCAACGGGGCGGCCAGGCCGCAGATCTCACCCACGTCGCGGCCCGCCTTGTCCGGGTTGCTCACCCCGACGCCGACCAACTCGAACAACGGGTGCTCGACGATCTCGGGGATCACCATCCTGCCCACGAAACCGGTGCCCCAGACCACCACTCGTTTGGCGCCAGATTTGCCAGTCACAGCCCGCCTTCCACTCGATCCGGCCTCCACCTTAGGGGCGCTCGCGGTGGCTGCGGATCGGAAGCTACAGGTTGACCGGATCCGGCGGCGGCACCGTCTTGGTGCTGTCTTTGAGCGCCGACTTGAATTGCATTGCGCGGTAGGGCCACCCGGTGGCCGTATTCCATTGCGACACCACCAGCCCGACACCTCCGGCGATGTCGAAGCGCGACCCGGGCAGCAGGTAGCCGCCGTACAGTTGAGCAACCCGGCTGTCCCCATGATCCTCTGCATTCCATGCCGATCCGACGATCGGTGTCTGGATCGGTGTGGTGTGCATGTTCGCAACGGGTGAGGCCACCACCCGATAGCCCAGCGCGTACCTCGACGCGAGGAACCCGCCGAGCACCCACTTGCCGGGCCCGATGCGACGGAACGCAAGCTCGCCCCATCGCTCGCCGGCTGGGGTGATGGGTGTCGCAGAGGTACCCCACGACCACCGTCCACTCTTGAAACCCCAACTGAGGTAACGGGTCCGGTTTCCGATGTGTTCGGGGCGGACCCGCATCAGGATGATGCCCTTGTCGCGCTGAAAGCCGGTGGCCGCCACGTACACCCAGTCGTCCTCGGGACTGTAATCCCACGCCCAGCACTGCGCGTGACCCCTGTGCAGGTGGGCGGCGAACTTCGCCCTCCTGCCCAGGTGCGTCCAACTGACACCACTGTCACGCGAGCGCCAGATCTCGGTCCAGACGACGGTGCCGAAGCCCCGGTTGACGATGGCGTGCAGGTACATCGAATCGCCGACGGTCAGCAGGTCCGACGGGATCACGGTGCTGATGCCGCCGCGGCGCCACCCGGTGCCCACGTCGTCATGCTCGTAGGGCCACAGCTGACGCGCGTAGTCGGGGTCGTCACCGCCGGCGCGTTCGTAGACGATCTCGTGGTCGGCGTCACCGGTACCGATCAGCAAGACAGGTGAGCGCCAATCGCCCTCGCCCACCTTGCGGCCCGAGAAGGTGTCGCCGAACACCGACACCAGCTTGCCGTTCGGCGCGATCACCGAGGCGCCGAGATCGGTGCAGGTGACGCCCCAACGGTCGGTTCGGCCGGGACCGGTCAGGTCGGCGGCCTTGCCGCCCCGCAGCGGCAAGCGGACCCGGCCGCTCAAGGGACCGTCAGTCACTCAGAAGCAGCGCCGCAGACCGCCGGGCTCGCAGATCAGCGGGTACGGCGTGACGGGGATCGACAGCGGCTCCTTGAACGTCAGCGTCAGCGGAAGGTTGACCATGCCGGGCTGCTCGCCGCACACCTCACCGTGGATGATCTTGGCGTTACCGACGAGCGTGCTCCCGTTGAACGAATAGATCTCTTTCTGAAGCGCGGTGCTGCCGTCCGGGCAGTTGCGGATCGAGTCGAAGGTGTTCGCCTGGAAGGTCCACTCGCCGCCGACCAGGTTGGCTTCGGCGCCACCGCGGCCCGCCGGGGTGACCTTCAACCGGCACCCGACGGGAAGGATCAGCGGCTCGCGCAGGTCGCCTACGGTCGGCACGCAGATCGGGTAGATCTCCCAGGTGGTCTCGGCCTGCCCGGCGATCTTGACGGTGTAGACGCCTTCCGGGGTGTCCGGGGACTTGACGTCGCCCTGGCCGGCCGCGGTGGCCGCACCGGCGAGTGCGGCCGCGGCGAGCATGATGGCGGCGGTGAGCACCCGCGTGATCGTCTTCCTCAACCTCGTGCCCTTCCAGCCGTCTACGGTGGTCTCGAGTATCTCAGTGTGCACCTGGCATCGTCACGGGTTTACTCGGCTCCGAATTTCGGTGGCCGCGACCGACGGGTAGAGACGATGCACACGAGCGGCGGGATGAGGGCATGAAGCGACTGGTTGGGTGGGTCGCCGTCACCGCAGTCCTCATTGCGCTGACCGCCTGTTCGACCGGGCAGCGGGTCGACCTCGGTGACGCATCGAACAACTTGATCGCCGCGATCGCCGGCGAGCCCGACCAACTGGACCCCCACAAGACCAGTGCCTATTTCTCGTTCGAGGTGCTCGAGAACGTCTTCGACACACTCGTCGAACCCGACGCCGACCTCGAGATGCGCCCCGCGCTCGCCGAGTCCTGGGAGGTGAGCGCCGATCAGCTGTTGTGGACGTTTCGGCTCCGACCGGGGGTGACGTTTCACGACGGCAGCCCGTTGACCGCCGATGACGTCGTGTTCTCCTATCGACGCATCATCGACGAGCGATTGGCCAACGTCGACAAGTTCAGCGCCGTCACCGACGTGCGCGCCGTCGACCCGCTGACCGTCGCGATCCGGGTCGAGCAGCCGACGCCGAACCTGTTGACCAACATCGGCGGGTTCAAGGGTATGGCGATCGTGGCGCGCCACAACGTCGAATCCGGTCAGATCGCCAGGCACCCGGTCGGCACGGGCCCGTTCGCGTTCCAGTCTCAGAAAGGCGGCGACTCGATCACGTTGACGGCGAACCCGTCGTACTGGGGCGGCGCCCCCAAGCTGCCGGGTGTGACGTTTCGCTTCATCTCCGAACCGTCGACCGCGCTGTCGGCGTTGCAGGCCGGCGAAATCGATTGGACCGACTCCGTCCCGACCCAACGGGTTGCGCAGCTGCGCGACGACGACTCGCTGCACCTGGCGGTGACCACGAGCAACGACTACTGGTATCTGGCGCTCAACGAGGCCCACGAACCGTGGGACGACGTCCGCGCGCGCCAAGCGGTCGCCTACGGCATCGACCGCGACGCGATCGTTGCCGCCACCAGCTACGGCACAGCGGCCGCGAACCAACTCGCCATACCCGAGGGCAACCCGTGGTACACCGACTACGACCGGTACCGCCACGACCCCGACACCGCCAACCGGCTCCTCGACGAGGCTGGGGTCGGTGACGTCGACCTCGACATGCTGGTCACCAGCGAGTACCCCGAAACCGTGACCACCGCCCAGGTGCTCGCCGATAACCTTGCGGCACTGGGCATCACGGTTCACATCCGCACCGTCGACTTCGCCACCTGGCTCGACGAGCAGAACTCCGGCAACTTCGACATGCTGATGATGGGGTGGCTCGGCAACATCGACCCGGACGACTTCTACTACGCCCAGCACCACACCGACGGAAACAGCAACGCCCAGAGGTTCTCCAACCCCGAAGTGGACCGGCTGCTCGACGCGGGACGAGTCGAGACGGACCGCCATGCGCGTTTCGAGGATTACCGCCGCGCCGCGACGATCATCGCCGACGAGGTGAGCTACATCTATCTGTACAACCCGTCGGTGATCCAGGCTTGGGTGACCAACCTGTCCGGTTACACAGCCCGCCGCGACGGCGCCGTGCGGTTCCGCACCGCCAGCCTCACCGGGGACGAAACCCCTTGACGGGCTTGCTCGCTCATCCGACCGCACGCTTCCTGGCACGCCGGTTGGTGTACTCGGCGGTGGTGCTTCTCGGGGTGCTGATCGTGAGCTTCGCGCTGGTGCATCTGGTGCCCGGCGATCCGGTGCGCATCGCGCTCGGCACGCGCTACACCCCACAGGCGTACGACGCGCTGCGGTCGGCCAGCGGCCTGGACAAGCCGATCGTCGAGCAGTTCTTCGCCTACCTCGGTTCGGCGCTGACCGGCGATCTCGGGGTCAGCTTCCGCAACGGTGACCCGGTGACGGCGGTCCTGCTCGAGCGACTGCCCGCGACGGTGTCGCTGGCGTCGGCCGGCATCGTGATCGCGCTGCTGATCGCCGTCCCCGCCGGGATCTGGGCCGCCTTGCGCGAGGGCAGGCGCAGCGATGCGATCGTGCGGGTGGTTAGCCAGTTCGGCGTCTCGATCCCGGATTTCTGGATGGGCATCCTGCTCATCGCGCTGTTCGCCTCGACGCTGCGCTGGCTGCCCACGTCGGGATACCGCCCGCTGCTCGACGACCCGGCTGGCTGGCTACGCCACCTCGTGCTTCCGGCCCTGACTGTCGGCCTGGTGGCGGGGGCGATCTTGACGCGCTATGTCCGCTCGGCGGTGCTCGAGGTCGCCACGATGGGATACGTTCGCACCGCGCGATCGAAAGGGCTTGCGCCCCGGGTGGTCACATTGCGTCACACCGTGCGCAACGCGCTGATCCCCATACTGACCATCACCGGTATCCAGCTCGCCACGATCCTGTCCGGCGTGATCGTCGTCGAGGTGGTGTTCGCCTGGCCCGGACTGGGTCGACTCGTCTACAACGCGGTCGCCGCGCGCGATTACCCGGTCATCCAGGGCACGGTGCTGCTGATCGCGGCGCTGTTCCTGTTGGTCAACCTGATCGTGGACGTGCTGTACGCGGTCGTCGACCCGAGGATCCGGTTGTCGTGAGGGCGCCTGCCAGGACGTCGTCGCTGCGGCTGCTGACGGGCAACCCGGTGACGGTGGTGAGCGCGGCCCTGCTGGTCGCGGTCGCCTTCGTCGCCGTCACCGCGAATTGGATTGCACCGTACGGCATCAACGACGTCGACGTGCCGAACGCGCTGCGGCCGCCGAACGGTGCGCACTGGCTCGGCACCGACGAGCTGGGTCGTGACGTGTTCTCCCGGGTGCTGGTGGCGACGCAGGCGTCCATGCGTGTCGCCGTGATCAGCGTGGCGTTCGCGGTGGTGGTCGGCGTGACGGTCGGCGTGGTCTCCGGTTACCGCGGCGGTTGGCTCGACACCGTTTTCATGCGCGCGGTCGACGTGATGTTCGCGTTCCCGGTGCTGCTGCTCGCGCTTGCCGTGGTGGCGATCCTGGGTCCCGGTGTGACGACGACGATCCTGGCGATCGGCATCGTGTACACGCCGGTCTTCGCCCGGGTGGCGCGGGCCAGCACCATGAGCGTGCGCGTCGAACCGTTCGTGTCGGTGTCGCGGAGCATCGGCACCGGGCACCTCTACATTCTCGGCCGGCACATCCTGCCGAACATCGCCGGACCGCTGGTCGTGCAGACGTCGCTTTCGCTGGCGTTCGCGATCCTGTCGGAGGCGGCGTTGTCGTTCCTCGGGTTGGGCATTCAGCCGCCGCAGCCGTCGTTGGGGCGGATGATCTTCGATTCGCAGGGCTTCGTGACGATGGCGTGGTGGATGGCGGTGTTCCCCGGCGCCGCGATCTGCGTCGCCGTCCTGGCTTTCAACCTGCTGGGTGACGGTATGCGCGATGTGCTCGATCCCAGGCAGCGCACCATGATCGAGGCCCGGCGAGAGCGGTGACCGAACCCGTGTTGAGCGTGCGCGACCTGCGGGTCGGTATCGGCCGGCGCGAGATCGTGCACGGGATCTCGTTCGACGTGCACCGAGAACAGACACTGGGCATCGTCGGCGAATCCGGCTCGGGCAAGTCGATGACCGTACTCGCTGCGACGGGCCTGCTCGACGCCCCTGGGGCGACGGTCTCCGGAACCAGCACGCTGACAACCGAATCTGGCCGGACCCAACTGGTCGGCGCATCGGCACGGGTACTGCGCAGCGTGCACGGCGGTCAGATCGGTTTCGTGTTCCAGGATCCGGGCACCTCTCTGAACCCGCTGTTGACGCTCGAGCGGCAGATCACCGAATCGCTCGAGGCGCACCGCCGCATGACCCGGCGGCAGGCGCGCGGCCGCGCCGTCGAACTGTTGGAGGCTGTGGGCCTTCCAGATCCGGAGTCGCGATTGCGCGTTTATCCGCACCAGCTCTCGGGCGGCCAGAAGCAGCGGGTGATGATCGCGATCGCGATGGCGTGCGACCCGGCACTGCTGATCGCCGACGAGCCGACGACCGCGCTCGATGTGACCACCCAGGCCCAGATCGTCGAGCTCGTGGCCGAACTGCAGCGCGACTTCGGCACCGCGGTGGTGTGGATCAGTCATGACCTCGGAGTGATCGGTCAGGTCGCCGAGGACGTCACGGTGCTGCGCAGCGGCGAAGCCGTCGAGCAGGCCCCGGTCAACGACGTTTTCGACCGGCCTCGGCACGACTACACGCGGGAGTTGCTCGCCGCTCGCCCCTTGATCGGGCGGTCCGGGCCGCCCTCGGTGCCCGACGCACCGGTGCTGCTGGACGTCGACGGTCTCGACGTACGGTTCGACGTCAGCACGCCGGCCGGCAAGTCGACCGTGCACGCCGTCACGGATCTGTCGTTCCAGATCCGGCGGGGCACCACACTGGGTCTCGTCGGGGAGTCCGGGTCCGGTAAGTCCACCGTGGCGGCCGCGCTCACGGGACTGCTGCGGCCCGGCGCCGGCACCGCGACGCTCGGTGATGCCGATGTGTTCGGTGTGCGCGGAACGGCCGAGAAGGCGCTGCGCAGGCGGATCGGCCTGGTGTTCCAGGACCCGTACTCCTCGGTGAACCCGCGTGCCCGCGTCGGCGCGGCGATCGGCGAACCGCTGATCGTGCACCGACTGGCGAAAGGCCGACGCGCTCGCGCGGCCAGGGTCGGCGAGCTGCTCGAAATGGTCGGCCTCCCAACGTCGTTCGCGTCGCGGTATCCGCACGAATTGTCCGGCGGCGAACGCCAGCGGGTGAGCATCGCCCGCGCTCTCGCCGGCGAACCCGAGCTGATGATCCTCGACGAAGCCACCGCGGCGCTGGATGTTTCGGTGCAGGCCCGGGTGCTCGACCTGTTCGCCGACCTGCAGCATGACCTCGGGCTGACTTTCCTGTTCATCGCGCACGACCTCGCGATCGTGCAGCAGGTCAGCCATGACGTGCTGGTGATGCGCGAGGGTGCGGCGGTCGAGTACCGCCGCGCCGCCGATCTGTTCGCCTCGCCGCGCGACGAGTACACCCGCGCCCTGTTGGCGGCCGTGCCACCGGAGCGGCCCCGGTCAGCGCGTGAGAAAGTCGAGCGATGACACGACTCAGCGGCAAGGTCGCATTGGTGACGGGCGCATCGGCGGGACTCGGCGCCGCGGTCGCGCAGTTGTTCGCGCAACGCGGTGCGACAGTGTTCGGGATCGCACGCGACGCCGAGCGGATGGCGTCGGTGTTCGACGAGGTTCCCGGCGGCCGCTTCGTGTCGGTGGACGTCACGTCGCCGCAGGCGTGCCGCGACGCGGTGGCGGAGTGCGTCGAGGCGTTCGGGCGACTCGACGTGCTGGTGAACGTGGCCGGCTTCCACCAGATGCGGCACACCACGACGGTGACCGACGAAGAGTGGGACCGCGACCTCGCCGTGAACCTGAACGGCCCGTTCTATCTGTGCCGCGCCGCGCTGCCCCACCTTCTGGAGACTGCGGGCAACATCGTCAACGTGACGTCGATCGCCGGGGTGGAGGGCGAGGTGTACTCGGCGGGATACTGCGCGGCCAAACACGGTCTCGTCGGCCTGACCCGCGCGCTGGCCGTCGAGTACACCAAGGAGAAGATCCGGGTGAACGCCGTCTGCCCCGGCGGGATGCCGACCGCACAGACCACCGAGTTCACCGCGCCCGACAACGCCGACTGGGACCTCATCATGCGGATCGCGTCGCCGCGCGGGTTCTCCGACACCATAGACGTCGCCAAGGCGATCGCGTTTCTCGCCAGCGACGACGCCGCCGCGGTCCACGGCGCCGTGTACCGCGTGGACAACGGCAAGGGCGCTGGCTAACGGGATTTCGGCGCGCTACCAATCGCTGATCGATCGGAAGCGCACCGAAATCACAGCAGTTTGTGTTCGATGACGGTGGCGAGTTGCGGCTTGCGCCAGCCGCCGGTGACCTTCTCGATGCGCACGCCCATCTCGCCGCCCGCGATCTCGAGGGTCCCGATCTGATTGCGGAAGTGCGGCATGGTGACGGGTCGCCATCGAAGCCGCGGCATCGGCACCTTCGCGGTTTTCGCCAGCGTTCTGCCGACGGCCTCGACGAACCCGGTGTGACCCAGCCGCAGGATGATTCGTTCGACCGCCGACGTCTCCTTGCGCAGCCCCGAACAGACCACCTGCCAGATCTTCGTGCCCGCATTGACCGCGTCGTCGGGCACAGCGTTCTCCAGCGAGACCTCTGAGACCCAGCAGTGGTGCACGTCGCCACCGAAGAGCACCATCGAGTCGGGCGCCGGGCCCCGCTTACCGCTCGTCACGTCGATGACCAGATCTTCCAGGCGCCGATAGCTGTCCTGGAAGCATGCCCAGTGGTCGAGGTTCGCGGTGATGCGCACCTTCTCGCCCAGCCCCGACAGCCATCGGCCCCAGGCGCCGTCACCGACGGCCTCCGACCAGGCTTCGATGTGGTGCATACCGTAGGGCAGCAGGATCGGCAGCGAGCTGGCGAACAGCAGGTGCTGGTAGCTTCCGTCGACGTTGGCGGTGATCCAGTCCCATTCCTCGTCGGTGGTGATCTGGCGGCGCCCAGGGGCGAGCTGGCGGCCGGTGCGGGCGTCGACGACGATCAGTCGTGCCGCGCCGAGGTCGCGGCACATGCTGAAATGCGAGACCCCGTCGTCCTTTTCGGCCAGCTGCGCGAGTTCGCGAATAGGGCCGGTGCCCTGTCTGGTCTCGATGACCTTCTGGAAGGTCTGATCTTTGGCCAGTTCGTCGGGCGACATGTTGCCAATGTGCTGATAGATCCAGTAGGCCATCAGCCCACCGATGATCCGGGTCTGGTACCAATCGGTCTCGCGCTTCTCGTCGAGCCAGGCCTGCGAGGTGTTCCACTTGTCGTTGATCTCGTGGTCGTCGAACATCATCGACGTCGGGATTGTCGAGAGCATCCACCGCACGACCGGATCGCTCCATGCGTCCCAGTAGCCGATGCAGTACTCCTCGAAGTCCTCGAGCACCTCGACCGGGCCGTTGGCGTGCACCTCGCGGTCGGCGACGAGGTCCTTGATGGTGTCGTTGACCTGGTCTGCGTACAGTTGATCGCCCATCATCAGCAGGGCATCGGGCCACAGCGCCGACGGCTGGCGCAGCATCCGCATGCCGTACGCGCGCAGCACGTCGATGCCCTTGCCCCGAGGATGCCACCAGTGTTGGTAGGTGTAGGGCGGGTGATGGGGAGCCGACGCGCGGCACGACCCGAACAGCAACCGTAGCGAGCCGTCGCGCGGCATCAGCCGTACCCTCGGCTCCGGAAAATCGTAATCTTTTGGCGGCCAAGCCTTCTGACCGTCGAGGTCGACCCGATAAGGATGCTCGCTCTCCGGATCGAGATCCGTCACGCAGACAATCGCGAAGTGGTGGCCTTCGACCTCGAAGGTATCCGCGCGATGGCCCAGGATCTGGACCTCGCACGGTTTGTCGGTCTCGACCCAGATGGTCGCGTCGGTCTTGCCGACGTGGCGAAGCAGGGGTCCCACGCGAACCTCGGCCATCGCCCCATCATGCACCCTTGTCGGCCGCGGCGCGCCCTTCTCGCTGCGGCGGCGGCCGCTCAGTGCTCCGGCCGCCGGCGTCCGAGGAAGAACGCCAGGCCGATCGCGCCGAAGCCCAGCGTGCCGATCACACCCGCCGCCACCATCAGGAAGATGTCCCTGCCGGTGAGGCCTCCCGTCGATGCCTCGTCGGACGCCAGGCGCAACCGGTAGTCGCCCGGCAGCGGGCCCTCGGCCGGTTCACCCAGGCCGGGGAACTGCTGGGTCCTGCGCACCTCGAATTGCCGCTCACCGCTAGCGGTCTGGGTCCATTCGCCCCAAACCGGCGTCGCACCGTCGAGCAACACCTTGCGGCCGCCGTAGACACGGTCCTCGCCGACGTCGACGATCTGGCGTACCCGGAACGGCTCGTACCGCGCGTTCGAGTAGTTCACCAGCACGGGCACGTTGTCGTAGCGCAGCACCGGCGGCGGAGGCGGCGGCAACGGAAGGCCGGCGCCCGGGTAGTAGCCACCGCCGAAGAAGCTGCCGACCGCGATGTTGGTCGCCGCCTGCACGAAGTCGGCCGCCGCGACGACCGGGCGCAGCACGGCCGCCGTGAAGCTGTAGGCCCCGAATCGGGCCGCTTCCAACACCAGCCGCGTCAGCGGCGGGATGTATGCGATGCGGGGCCGCATGTCGTACACGTAGACGATGCGCACCGGCGCCCGGAACGGGTTCGTCAGCACCGGGCGGTAGTACTCGTCGTAATCGATCCACTCCGGCCGCCACTGGCGCACATTGCTGACCAGCTCGAAGTCGCGGTCGCGCTTGGCTTTCAGCTCTGCCTTCGCGTTGGCGCTGGCTTCGTTGCCGTTCAGCCCGACCGTCAGGTCGACCGACTCTTTGAACGCGTCGATGTCCTGTTCGGGTGCGGGCGGGGGCTGCGGTTCGAAGACCGGTTTCGCGTCCTTGGCGAGCCGGACGTCTTCGGCCGGCGCCTCGAGCGTTTCGGGCGCCAGTGTCTCAATCTCCTTGGCGGCCCGCTCGATCGACACCGTCGGGGTGTCGGACTCCACAGCGGTCTGCTCACCGGCGGCAGTCTCCGCCACGGTCTTCTCGCTGGTCTTGTCGCTGGAGCTCGGTGTTTCGCTGTCCGTAGCCGGCGCAAGCGCCGCGGACCGAGCGGTGGACGTCATAGCCGACTCGGGGGCCTCGGTCGACTCCTCGGTTTCGCGAGTGATCGCCGGGGCAGCACCGGTGGTAGAGGGCGCGGCCGATGTCGCCGGGGTGCGCTCTACCATCGGGGGCCCGGGGGGCGGGGTGCCCTGCACCGCGACGCTGGTCTTCGGCGGAGCGACGGTCGGCGACTCGGGTTCAGGTTCGGCGACCTGCGTCTGCGGTGCCTGCCTCTGCGGTGCCTGCGTCCGCGGCACGACCTGGGTGACCGGAGCTTCGCGCTCGGGAGACGGGGCCGGCCGCTCGGTGGCTACCTCCGGCTCGGGAGAGCTCGCTTCGGATTTCGGCTGGGATTTCGGCTGGGGTTTGGGCGCAACCGTCGTGACGACGTCGTCGGAATTCGGCTCCGCAACGGCCGGCACGACCCCAGCCGTCAGCGCGGTCAGCGAAATCACGACTCCCGACGCCAACACGGCGACGCCTTGCTTACGGTAATAATCCAGCGGAGCACGCATCGTGCATCCACTCCCTTCTTTGCCTGGTTGGCGCATCGCGCGCCTGCGACGGGGGGGGTGTCGTCGCCGAGACGGAAGCGAGCGCTACGAGGCGCTTCCCCAACGCTCCGGTCTCACAGAATTCATCGCGCGGACTACCGAGGTGTTACACCCGGCGGCCGTACCCGCCACGGTTCAGCGAAGTCAACTCAAAACTAATGGCGCGGAAGACGGGCCCCCGTTTCGCGAGTCATGGCTTGCGGCGACGGAAACCACCCACCGCCAGGGCGAGACCGAACAACGCGATGATCGGCCCGAGGATCGACCAGGTGGTCGTGTTGCTCATCGGGCTACCGCCGACGACGCCGAAGCCCTGCAGCGTGAACAGCAGGCCGAACAACGCGACAATCACACCCAAAATGGCGATGGCAATCCGCATGACTTCACCCTAGGCGCGACTTACCGTCATTCGGTGGTTTACGGATGGCTGGTGCGCAAGGGGACGCGAGCCTGGGGCAGGCTACCCGAAGAGCGCATCCAACCCGACACGCAGATGATCGCGGCGGCGTTGACGCGCCTCGATAACTGACTACTGGGGACCGCTGCACGTGCGCTATCGGCGTCGCGACAGATACTTCTGGTACGCGTCGGCGGCGGCCGCCAAGTCAGGGCGGGCGTCGAGCACGGGCTGCATCTTCTGGCGCGCCTGCTCCCGCTTGTACGGCAGGAACTCGGTCGGGAAGTCACCGTCGTGCGGGGTGTAGTCCCGCAGCACGCGGCGAGCGACGGTGGCCTTGTGCACCTCGTCGACACCGTCGGCGATGCCCATCGTCGGCGCCGCGGCATACATCGCCTGAATCGGGGTGAGATCGGTGGTGCCGAGCGATCCGAGGATGTGCAGCGCGTTGAACGAAACCTCGCGCAGGACCTTCGCCATCGTGAACTTGACGGCGGCGATCTCCGTGCGGGCCTCCTGCGTGGAGCTGTTGTCGATCTTCCACGCCGTCTCGAGGACGAACAGGCGCAGCATCTTGATCATCGCGTAGGACTCGGCGATCTTCTCCTGCACCATCTGGTGTTCGGCGATGACCTTGCCGTGCGATTCGCGGGACAGCGCTCGCTCGCACATCATGTCGAAGGCCAGCGTGCACTGCGCGATCGTACGCATGGCGTGGTGGATGCGTCCGCCCCCAAGACGCCGCTGCGCCAACACCTTTGCGCCGTTCTCCGGCCCGAGAAGGTGGTCGAGGGGCACCCGCACATCGCGGTAGACGATGTGGTTGTGGTTGCGCGGCTCGGGCATGATCTCCACACCCGGCGTGTTGCGCGGGACCACGAACATCCCGTTGGTGCACATGACGAACAGGATGTCGGCGACGCGGCCGGCCGAGGTGAACCACTTCTCGCCGTTGATCACCCATTCACCGCCGTCGCGGACGGCGTGGGTCCTGAACAGGTTCGGATCGCTGCCGCCCTGCGGTTCGGTCATCGAGTACGCCGAGAACATGTCCTGGTTGAGCAGCGGCTTGAGCCAGCGTTCCTTCTGTTCCTCGGTGCCGTAGGCGGCCAGCATCTCCATGTTGCCGGTGTCCGGGGCCGAGGCGCCGAACATGTGCGGGGCACCGGCGTAGCGGCCGATGATCTCGTTGAGCAGGCCGAGCTTGAGCTGCCCGAAGCCCGGTCCGCCGAGTTCCTCGTCGAGGAAGATGGCCCACAGTCCCTGGTCCTTGACCTCCTGCTGCAACTCGCGCACGTAGGCTTTGACCGCCGGGTCGGGTAGGCGCACAGCATGCGGGAACACGTGGTCGAGCGGCTCGACCTTCTCCTCGCAGAACCGCTTGACCCAGTCCAGCTTTTGTTGAAACTCCGGTTCGGTGCTGAAGTCCCACGCCATGATCGCAGTCTGTCATCCCGCCACTGACGTGACGCAGCAATCGGGCTCGGTAACGCCCCCGTCTCAATCTGCATCCGATCCTGCGTGCCGCGGCCCGAACGGGGTAATGGAGCGATAGGAAGGACCTGACATGACCACGCTTGCGCGACTTACAGCACTGTTGGCGGCAGTAGTGGGCTCACTACTGGCCGCACCGCACGCCACCGCATCACCGGAGGACGACCTCTGCCGCAGCATGACCTCGGTGGGTTTCACGGGTGACTGCGCAACCTTGACCACGCTCGCCCGCGACGTATGCGCTCAGCTCGAGCGTGGTGCCGATCCGGCTGCCGCGGCCGAGAAGTTGGACCTCACGACGAACGACGAAACGCTGTCGAACTTCATCGTCGCCGGTGCCCGGCTGTACCTCTGTCCGGATCCGCTCCAAACCTGAACCGCTGACGCGAGTACTCCGCGGGCGGGCCGCGCTAGACTCCGACGGCAATGATTGCCCGCGCGCCCCGTCTCGACGCCGCCAGGATTGCTGCTGTCGCGGGCATCGCGATGATCTTGTTCGCCCTCGTCGGATGCTCAAGCCCGGACGGGCCGGGCACAGCGACCACGACGACCGCCGCGCCGGCTGCCGCGCTTCCGTCCCCGCCCGCCCCCGAGTCGCCGCGCCGCGAACTCGCGTCCGACCCGATACACATCGCCAACGATCTGGTGGCCGACGAGGGCGCGTTGCGAGACCCGTCGTCGTCCGAGGCGGTGCTGACGGCGGCGGCGCAACGGCAGCAGGCGGCCTACCGCGCCATCGGACGGCATCCCGAATGGGATCCCGTCGTTCGCCCGCGGATTCCGTCCGAGCTCTTGACGATCTACGACCACAATGTCGACGCGCGCCGAGAACTCGGCGTGATGAGCAGGCCGAAAGACACGCTGCCGGCCTGGCGGATCGTCGCGCCCACACCGGCGGCCGAATTGATGGGTTACTACCGCCAGGCCGAATCGGAGTTCGGCGTCCCCTGGAACTTTCTGGCTGCGATAAACCTCGTCGAAACCGCCTTCGGGCGGGTCGCCGGGGTGAGCACCGCGGGTGCGCAGGGCCCGATGCAGTTCATGCCCTCGACATTCGCCGCGTTCGGCGCCGGCGGGGATATCCACTCGCCTCGCGACAGCATCATGGCGGCGGGACGCTACCTCGCCGCCAACGGGTTCGCCAGGGACCGCGATTACGCCCTATACCGGTACAACAACTCGAACAACTATGTGCGAGCGATCACCGACTACGCCGACGCGATGGCCGCCGACCCCGCCGCGTTCGGCGGCTATCATCGGTGGGACGTTCACTACCTGACGACGGCGGGCGACGTGCTGCTACCGGTCGGCTATTCGGAGGACTTCGTGATTCCTGTCACGAAATACCTTGCTACGGTTTCCAAGTCATCGGCCGATGTGCAGATCTCCGACCAGAGCGCGCAGATCCTGGAGAAGTTGCTCACCATCAGGAACGGCGCGGCCGGCGCGGGACCGCCTGAACAGGCCGACGTGATCTCGCGGCAGTTCCTCGGGACACCTTATGGCGCAGACACTCTCGTCGGTTCAGCGACTCAGCCCGAGAAGCTGGTGGTCGAGTTGTCGACGGTGGACTGTTTCACGTATGCCGATTACGTCGAGGCGCTCAAGCGGGCGGGCAACCGCGACCAGTTCATCACCGCGTTGATGGAGGTGCGTTATAAAGACGGTGTCGTGGGCTTTGCGAACCGCAGACACTTCTTCACGGACTGGGCTGCGGCAGCGCCTGCGGTCGCAACCGATATCACTACGACTCTGAGCGCCAACGCGATCCAAGTACAGAAAAACCTGAACCAGAAGGACTCCGGCGGTGAGTACCTGCCCGGCCTGCCGGTCGTCCCTCGAACCGTCTCGCACATTCCGAGCGACCATTTCGACAACACGGCTTTGAGCGAATTGCGCACCGGTGACTACATCGGAGCGTATGCCGAGGACGGCGGGCTGGACGTCACGCATGTCGGCATCTTCATCGACACGCCTGACGGGCCGGTGCTGCGCAACGCGTCGTCATTGCAGTCCGACGGCAAGGTGGTCGACACCCCGTTGTTCGACTATCTGCAGACTGTCCCCGGGGTAGTCGTGCTCCGACCGGTTCGGTAGCCGCCCCGACTGTGAGCGGTGGCGCCGCGGTCGATCCGGCTCCTAATGGACGCCCGTAACTTCTGACGCGGCTCTCCGACAAGGCCCAATCGGTCCGCGGAGATTACGCCTCGCCCAGGGTCACCTGAGCGGTCTGAGCCGCGCCCGAGGCGATGCGATAGGTGACAGAAACGGTGTCACCGGGCGCACGCGACCGAATCGCCGCGACGAGCGCTTCCGGGCCGTCGATCACCTGGTTGTCGACCTTGGTGATCACCGCTTCGCTCGGCAGTCCGGCTTCCGCTGCGGGGCCACCGTCGACGACAGCGACGACCGCACCACCGCTCTTGGCGCCAGCCGTGCCGAGCTTCACCCCGAGCGCACCATGACTGGCGGTGCCCGTGGTGACCAATTCCTGGGCGACGCGCTTGGCCTGATCGACAGGGATCGCGAAACCCAGTCCGATCGAACCGCTTTGACCGCCGGGCCCGCTGCTGCCCATGCTTGCGATCGCGGAGTTCACGCCAATCAACTCACCGCCCATGTTCACCAGCGGGCCACCGGAGTTTCCAGGATTCACCGCGGCGTCGGTCTGGATCGCGTTGAGCACGGTGACATCTCCGCCCGACCCGTCGCCGGCGAACACCGGCCGGTTCAGCGCACTGACGATGCCGGTGGTCACCGTCCCCTGCAGACCGAGCGGAGATCCGATCGCGACGACCTGCTCGCCGACCTTCACATCGCCCGAAGATCCCAGGGCGATGGGGGTCAATCCGGAGACACCCTCGGCGCGAACGACCGCCAGGTCGCCCGATGGGTCAGTCCCGACAACGCTGAACGGTGCGGTTTGGCCGTCGGAGAACGCCACGGTTGCCGTGGGTTCGCCGCGCAGCGAGGAGGGGTATGTTCCGCGACCGCTGTCGGCCACGGGAGCCACCACGTGGTTGTTGGTGAGGATGAGCCCGTCGTCGCTCAATACGATTCCCGAACCCGAAGGGCCCTCACCTCCCAGGTCGATCTTCAACTGGACGACGCTGGGCAGCACCCTGGCCGCGACCTCCTCCACCGTGCCCGCGGGCGCAGCGGCGGCCGCGCGAGGTGTGACGGGCGCCTCGGCGATGGGTGACTGCATGGGGGTCGCGTCGTCCGTGCGGTCATCGATGCCCGCGACGGCGACACCGAGCCCGCCGCCCACCACCGCAGCGGCGACAGCGCCGGCGACAATCGCGCCGCGCCGAGACTTCTTCAGTTGAACCCTCGGGATTGGAACCGTATCAGCCTGCCCCGCAGAATGATTCGAGCCATAGGGCTGCTGATGGCCGTAGCGCCACTCATAACGCAGATGCGAGGGGACATGAGTCTGGGCTCCCAGATACGGCTGTCCCGCAGCGAAGCTCGGGGGCTGATCCGTGGAATACCGCGGAGTGTTGGTCATTTGTTCTTCTTCTCTTTCTGAATCGTCGATCAGCCCACATGGCCTCAGCACAGGGTTCCTGCATTGGCTGAGAGTGAACTGAGAACTGACTCAGCAAATTCCGAGATATCGAATCGTGACCGTCAGTGGATTCAGGCGATGCCGCCCAGTCCGATTTCGAGGACGCTACCGGTGATGACCCCTTGGTCGGTGATCAGATACATCAGCCCGCGACTGACGTCCTCAGGCATGATCCACGGCCGAGGGATCGGATTGGCCTTCATCATGCGACCAACCAACTCGGCGGGTACGTCGTCCTCGCCTTCGGGCTGCTATTGTTGTCGTGCACTGTCTTTCGCACTGTTCAGGTCTTTCGCATTATCCGGGGCCGGCGAAGACGGGCGACTCCCCCGTCATCCCGGCCCTGACAGCCACGATCCGGTTGGGTTGCCGATCAGTCATCTCAGCGGTGGGGTGGGTCTCCAACAGCATGCGCGACAACCCGCCGAGACCGCATCCGAGTTCGAGGATCTTCGGGCCGGGAACATCGGCCACTTCTCGCACTGCGCTTCGGCGACTACATCGCTGCGTATGGCGAAGACGGCGGTGTCGACGTGACGCATGTCGGCATCTTCATCGATACGCCGAACGGCCCGGTGCTACGCAACGCGTCATCACGGCCCGCCGACTGCAAGGTCGTCGACAGACCGCTGTTCGACCACCGTCGCGGCGCTGTCGGGGAAATCAAAAGGCCTATGCGGATTGGCCGGTTTGCTGGGCTCGACTGGCAACCATCGCCGTCGCGCCCCGCGGTCGGGTGCGGAACTCGACCGCAATCGCCGGATCGGCATGCTGGGCAAGCGCTCGCAGCGCCGACCGGCTATAGGCGCGTAGCGAGCTGATGACCCCATCGTGTAACAGCGGGCTCAGCCTGGTGAACGGCCGGGCCGCCGCCAGCTTCATCAAGTGGACCGGCGGCGAGGGCCTGCGCAGGTCGATGATCAGCAACTTGTTCGCTACCCTGGTCCCTTCCGCGAACACTCGCGCGGCCTGTTCGGGCGGTAGGTGATGCAATGACAACGCAAACACCGCGAGGTCGTAATATCCGTCGGGGGCGTCGATTGCGGTGGCGTCCATTTCCCGCACCGTGGCACGGGGGTGACTACCGAGGTCACTAGCGGCGATCTCGGCCACGAACGCGGGATCGATGTCGGTGACCGTCATCTGGGCAGTGGAGTGCCTCTCCAGCAGTCGGCGCGACAGCCCGCCGAGGCCGGAGCCGAGTTCGAGGATCTTCGGTGAGGGGACATCGGCGACCTCACGAAGCACGGTTCGAGCGCACAACTCGTAACCACCGATCCACCGGCGCCGACCGCTGCGGTCGAGTGCTCGCACGACTCTCCGCTTCAACTCGTCGACGTCGTCGCGGTCCAGGTATTCCAGCCGATCGGTCTGCAGCCGGCGGGACAGCCGGGAGGCGTCCGGTCCGCCCCGGGGCATGCTCACAATGTCGCGAGTTGCCTCGTCCATGTAAACCATGATGGAGGACGCCGCAATGCTCCGCGCGACATTCACGAAAGTCACAGCAATTGCGGCGACTTTGGTTGTGCCAGCGGGCGGTAGCTTCGTCGACGTCCCAGTTGATCCGTCGACATCGGTCACGAAACACCGAGAGCGAATAGCCGACACCAGTCCGGTGGAATCACCGGCATCATTCCTGACAAGATCACTGCACTGAATCCGGAACGCCGGCAGAAACCGCTGACAGACAGCGACTTTCCGATGGCAGTGCCACCTTACGCTTCTAACGAGAGTTTGAGTTGTTGGCCAAACAGGCTGACCGACTCGGCAGTCAACATGTCTTCATGTGTGCAGTCCACCGAGTACTCCGTCATGTCGCCGGCAATGTAGGGCCGCCAGCTCTGCAGAGGGGACGAACTGCTGGCGTTCTCATCCCGTACCGCAGAGAAAACGGTCATATCGCCGTGGAAGACGCCGGGTTCGTGAGCTCCATACAGCTCCATATTGGTATTGATGTTATGGAGTACCAGATCCCGAAGTTGCTGGTATTGCGCAAACTGTACGGGTGCTCGATCGCGAACGAGTTCTTCCACCTGCTCGCGGGTAAGCGGCTCGTCGTGTTCCGGAATATCGACACCGCAGAATCGCAAGGCAGCTTCCAACATGTCCTTCTCGCCCAAGGCACGGTCGGGTAAGTGGACGCTGCCGTCCATGCCTGGTCGGGCGTCGAGAAGGATGAGGTGCGCGATTTCACCCCCGCGACGCTGAAGTTCGATGGCGACTTCTTGGGCGACGACGCCTCCGAAGGACCAGCCGAGAAGGTTGTATGGCCCTGTTGGACAAGTGTTCTGGATTCTGTCGGCGTAGTTTCTCGCCATCTCGCGAATTGACCGCGGTTCGGTTTCTCCGTTCTGCGGGACTTGTTGGATCCCGATGATCGGACAGTCCACATAGATGCCGAGAGCGTGGTACGCCCAGCTCACCCCGCCCCCGGCGTGGATGCAGAACAGCGGAGTACCGGTGCCGGCTTTCAGAGTCTGAACCGGCGCTACTTCGACAGAAACCGAATTTGTGTCCAACCGCTGACTCAAGCTCTTGACCGTGGGCGCTTCGAACACGGTGGGCACGGAAAGATCAGTCCCGAGTGAGGTTTTGATCGCCGCGATCAGGCGCATCGCCGACAGTGAGTCTCCTCCGAGGGTGAAGAAGTCGTCGTCGAGTCCGGCGCGGTCGAGGCCGAGGACGTCGGCAAAGATTTCGGCGACGATCTTTTCGGTCGGTGTCTGGGGGGCGCGGAAGGAGGTGGTGGTAAACACCGGCGCGGGCAGGGCCCGGCGGTCGATCTTGCCCGAGGAGGTCATCGGGAACTGCTCGAGCACCAGGATCTGGGTGGGCACCATGTAGTCGGGCAACCGTGCGCTCAACTGCTGGCGCACCGCGCTGATCTTGGTGTTGGTCTGCGGGTCGTTGGCATCACCGCTGCGCTCGGCGGCCCGCGGCAGGTACAGCTCGGTCAAAGCGCCCCGCGGCCCCTGGGCCACGGAGACGAAGACCGCATCCAGGGTGCCCGGGGAAGACCCCCAGGTGACCGCCACGCGATAGCCGGCCGCCTCGCCCAGTTCGTGCAGCTGCTCGGGGTCGACCGCATCCGGGATGGGTTGGGCCAGCGCCTCGGCCAGCCCCAACCCGGCGGCCAGGCCCTGTTCGACGCCCACGTCGACGATCAGCCCGGCGCGCGGGATCTCGCTGACTCGCACCACCTCGGGACGTTGGGCAACCAACTCGGCGTGCAACCCGCTCAGCCCGGCGCATCGGGTCCAGGCCCATGTGGGCGCCTCGGCCATCGAGCACACCGCACCGGGACTGGTGTAGATCACCACGTCATAGCGGTACCGGGTCAGCTCGTTGTCCGCCGATGCCCGTTTGACCTGGATGTCCAACCCGGCCACCGCCGCATTACCGGCCGCCCAGGTAGTGAAAAACTCAGGGGCCAACAACAATTCAGGTTCACCCACGATGGCGCGCTGCACCCGCTGGCGGATCTCGGCGGCGTCGGCGCGCTGGCTGCGCGCCAATGCCACACCGGTGTGAAACGCCCCCAACAGACTGTGATTGCGCACATCACCGATGACCAACACCCCACCCGGGGCCAACAACTGCACGGCGTCGTCGATGACCTGACGCAGATAGGCCGCACTGGGGAAGTACTGCACCACCGAGTTCACAATGACGGTGTCGAAATACCCCGCCGGCAGACCCTCGGTGACATCGGCGGGCTGCACCTGCAACCGCACCCGATCCCCCCACGACTGCGCGGCCACCTCGGCCTGCAACCTCTCAATCGTGGGCGCGGAAAAGTCGGTGCCCCAATACTGCTCACACCGCGCAGCGATCTGGGACAACACCAACCCCGAGCCCACCCCGATCTCCAGCACCCGCCGCGGACCCAACGCCGAAATCCGATCCACGATCGCCGAACGCCACTGCTGCATCTGCTCAACCGGAATCGGCTCACCAGTATAACTACTGTTCCAACCCCGAAAATCCATCCCGAAACCCGGCACCTCCACCCGGGCGTCATACAACTCGTCATAAACCTGATGCCACTGCTCAACAATCTCAGCATCATCACCAGCACTACTGCGGTGCCGGAGGGTCACGTAAGCCACCAGGTGTGAGCCGGCAGCGCCGTGATGGAGAGCGGCTGCGGCGTGGGTGACCTGGGGGCAACCCAGCAGGCTGTTCTCGATCTCGCCCAACTCGATGCGTTGGCCCCGCAGCTTGACCTGAGTGTCGGCGCGGCCCAGATACTCCAGCGTGCCCTGCGCCGTCCAGCGCACCAGATCCCCGCTGCGATACATCCGCTGCCCGGGCCCCCCGTACGGACTGGCCACAAACCGCTCAGCGGTCAACCCCGCCCGCCCCACATAACCACGCGCCACCGCCGGCCCACCCAGATACAACTCACCGACCACCCCGACCGGCGCCGGGTACAACCGCGCATCCAACACCAACGCACACACCCCCGCGATCGGAGCACCGATGCGTACCGGTTGCCCTGCGGACAGCGCACTGCACGTGACCCAGATGGTGGTTTCGGTGGGGCCATAGCCGTTGTACATCCGCCGATCCGGCGCCCACGCGGCCACCACCTCCCCCGCACAGGCCTCCCCGACGGCGACCAACGTGCCCAAATCGTCCAGCCTTGCGCGGTCAAGTGTCGACAGCACCGTCGGAGTCAATATCGCCGCGTCGACCCGCTGACCCTCCAGCACCGCAGTCAAGGCTTGCCCGGCATAGGCATCCGGCCCGGCCACCACCAACGCCGCCCCCGAGGCCGCCGCCAACAGCAACTCGCCGATTGACGCGTCGAAGGTGGGCGCGGCGACCATCAACACCCGTGCCCCGGCGGCCAACCCGAACGTCTGGCGCTGGGCCGCGGCCCAACCCAGCAGGCCGGCGTGGCTGACCGCCACCCCCTTGGGCACGCCGGTCGAACCCGACGTGAAAATCACATAGGCGGCGCTGTCGGCCCCCAGCGGCCCCAGCCGATCAGCATCGGTGATCGGCTCGGCGCTGCGCCCCGACAACTGCAGCCCGTCGATGCGCAGCACCGGACGCGACCCCGCCCCCGAAACCGCATCAGCGCCAACAGTCAACACACACACCGCATCCGCGGCGTCCAACACCGTGGCGATGCGCTCCACCGGATGAGCGGTATCCACCGGCACATACACCCCACCGGCCTTGACCACCGCCCACCACGCCACCACCAACTCCGCACACCGATCCATCCCCACGCCCACCGCGCGCTCCGGACCCACCCCCGCCTCGATCAACACCCGCGCCAACCGCGTCGAAAGCTCATCCAACTCCCGATACGACAGCACCCGGCCACCATCGATGACCGCCGCCGCACCCGGATCGGCGGCCACCGCCGCGGCCAGCACCTGCGGCGCAGTCCCCACCGGGCCCGCCACCTGCACACCCGACCACTGCGACAGCACCAGATCACGCTCGCCGCGATCCAGCAACCCCACCTCGCCGATCACCACCGAGGCATCGGCCACCACCGCCTCGACCACCCGACCCAACCAACCCACCAACCGCTCGATCGTGGAACGCTCGAACAAATCGGTGGCATACGTCACGGTTCCCGCGGCCATCGGCGCGTCCGGATCCTCACCCGGCACCTCACCGAGTTGGATGTCCAAATCGAACTTCGCCGAACAGGTCGATGCCGCCAGCGGTTCGACGCTGATCCCGTCGAAGGACACCATCTCGGGGCGCACGTTGTTCTGCAAGACCATCAGCACCTGGAACAGCGGATGATGTGAGGTCGAGCGCACCGGGTTGAGTTGCTCGACCAGCCGCTCGAAGGGCACATCCTGATTGCTGTAGGCATCCAACGCCTTATGGCGCACCTGCTCGAGCACCTCGCAAAACCGCAGCCCCGACCGCACCCGCACCCGCAACACCCACGTGTTGACGAAAAACCCGACCAGCTCATCCAACGCCGCATCCATGCGCCCGGCGATCGGGGTACCCAACGCCACGTCCTCACCGGCCCCAGCCCGATGCAACACCACCGCCACCAGCGCCTGCATCACCATCGAGGCCGTCGCGTTATGCGCCGCGGCCACCCGCTTGAGCCCCGCCCACAACGGCGCATCGATACGCAGCCCCACCTCATCACCGCGGTAACTGGGCACCGGCGGGCGCGCCCGATCCGTCGGCAACGACACCACCTCGGGCAGATCGGCCAACTCCTGACGCCAATAGGCCAACTGCCCGGCGATCACACTATCGGGATCCGACTCCACACCCAACGAATCATGTTGCCACAACGTGTAATCGGCGTACTGCACCGCCAACGGCGCCCAACCAGGGACCTGGCCCTGACGGCGCGCCCCATACGCCTCGGCCACATCACGCACCATCGGAACCGTCGACCAGCCGTCAAAAGCGATGTGGTGCACCACAATCACCAACACATACCGCTGCGGGCCCACCGCAAAGATCTGCGCACGAATCGGGATCTCGTTGGCCAGATCAAACCGATACCCCGCCAGCGCCACCACCTCACCGACCACATCCCCCTCGGCCAGCGACACCACCACCGCACCCCCGCGCCGCCACATCCCCGCCCGCACCGGCAACACCCTCTGGAACGGCACCCCATCAACATCGGGAAAAACCGTGCGCAACGACTCATGCCGCGCGATCACATCATCGAGCGCCGCGCCCAACGCATCCACATCCAGCGCCCCGCCGATCCGCAACGCAATGGGGATGTTGTAGGTCGCCACCCCGCCCTCGAACCGGTTCAAAAACCACAACCGGCTCTGCGCGAACGACAACGGGATCCGGTCCGGGCGCGGCATCACCCGCAGGGGCGGGCGGGCAGGGCTGCCGCGATGGCGATGCAGATATTCCGCGAGGTCCCCGACGGTGGACGCATCGAACAGATACCGGACCGGCACTTCGCGCCCGAGCGCCAACTGCAGTCGAGTGCTGACTCGGGTGGCGATCAGTGAGTCTCCTCCGAGGGTGAAGAAGTCGTCGTCGAGTCCGGCGCGGTCGAGGCCGAGGACGTCGGCAAAGATTTCGGCGACGATCTTTTCGGTCGGTGTCTGGGGGGCGCGGAAGGAGGTGGTGGTGAACACCGGCGCGGGCAGGGCCCGGCGGTCGATCTTGCCCGAGGAGGTCATCGGGAACTGCTCGAGCACCAGGACCTGGGTGGGCACCATGTAGTCGGGCAACCGTGCGCTCAACTGCTGGCGCACCGCGCTGATCTTGGTGTTGGTCTGCGGGTCGTTGGCATCACCGCTGCGCTCGGCGGCCCGCGGCAGGTACAGCTCGGTCAAAGCGCCCCGCGGCCCCTGGGCCACGGAGACGAAGACCGCATCCAGGGTGCCCGGGGAAGACCCCCAGGTGACCGCCACGCGATAGCCGGCCGCCTCGCCCAGTTCGTGCAGCTGCTCGGGGTCGACCGCATCCGGGATGGGTTGGGCCAGCGCCTCGGCCAGCCCCAACCCGGCGGCCAGGCCCTGTTCGACGCCCACGTCGACGATCAGCCCGGCGCGCGGGATCTCGCTGACTCGCACCACCTCGGGACGTTGGGCAACCAACTCGGCGTGCAACCCGCTCAGCCCGGCGCATCGGGTCCAGGCCCATGTGGGCGCCTCGGCCATCGAGCACACCGCACCGGGACTGGTGTAGATCACCACGTCATAGCGGTACCGGGTCAGCTCGTTGTCCGCCGATGCCCGTTTGACCTGGATGTCCAACCCGGCCACCGCCGCATTACCGGCCGCCCAGGTAGTGAAAAACTCAGGGGCCAACAACAATTCAGGTTCACCCACGATGGCGCGCTGCACCCGCTGGCGGATCTCGGCGGCGTCGGCGCGCTGGCTGCGCGCCAATGCCACACCGGTGTGAAACGCCCCCAACAGACTGTGATTGCGCACATCACCGATGACCAACACCCCACCCGGGGCCAACAACTGCACGGCGTCGTCGATGACCTGACGCAGATAGGCCGCACTGGGGAAGTACTGCACCACCGAGTTCACAATGACGGTGTCGAAATACCCCGCCGGCAGACCCTCGGTGACATCGGCGGGCTGCACCTGCAACCGCACCCGATCCCCCCACGACTGCGCGGCCACCTCGGCCTGCAACCTCTCAATCGTGGGCGCGGAAAAGTCGGTGCCCCAATACTGCTCACACCGCGCAGCGATCTGGGACAACACCAACCCCGAGCCCACCCCGATCTCCAGCACCCGCCGCGGACCCAACGCCGAAATCCGATCCACGATCGCCGAACGCCACTGCTGCATCTGCTCAACCGGAATCGGCTCACCGGTATAACTACTGTTCCAACCCCGAAAATCCATCCCGAAACCCGGCACCTCCACCCGGGCGTCATACAACTCGTCATAAACCTGATGCCACTGCTCAACAATCTCAGCATCATCACCAGCACTACTGGCATGCTCCAACCCGATGTAGGCAACGAGTTGAGTGCCGGTCTCGGTGCGGTGCATCGTGGCTGCGGCGTGGGTGACCTGGGGGCAACCCAGCAGGCTGTTCTCGATCTCGCCCAACTCGATGCGTTGGCCCCGCAGCTTGACCTGAGTGTCGGCGCGGCCCAGATACTCCAGCGTGCCCTGCGCCGTCCAGCGCACCAGATCCCCGCTGCGATACATCCGCTGCCCGGGCCCCCCGTACGGACTGGCCACAAACCGCTCAGCGGTCAACCCCGCCCGCCCCACATAACCACGCGCCACCCCCGGCCCACCCAGATACAACTCACCGACCACCCCGACCGGCGCCGGGTGCAACCGCGCATCCAACACCAACGCACACACCCCCGCGATCGGAGCACCGATGTCCACACGCTGTCCCGCCGACAGCGGTGCGGTGCATGTCGCCCAGATGGTGGTTTCGGTGGGGCCATAAGCGTTGTACATCCGCCGATCCGGCGCCCACGCGGCCACCACCTCCGCCGCACAGGCCTCCCCGGCCGTAATCAGCGTGCCAAGCCCGTCGAGGCGGCCGCGATCCAGCGTCGACAGCACCGTCGGGGTCAGCACTGCCGCGTCGACCCGCTGACCCTCCAGCACCGCGGTCAAGGCTTGCCCGGCATAGGCATCCGGCGCGGCCACCACCAACGCCGCCCCGGGGCCCGCCGCGAGGATCATTTCGAACACCGAGGCGTCGAAGGTGGGCGCGGCGACCATCAACACCCGTGCCCCGGCGGCCAACCCGAATGTCTGGCGCTGCGCCGCGGCCAGCCCGAGGAGGCCGGCGTGGCTGACCGCCACCCCCTTGGGCACGCCGGTCGAACCCGACGTGAAAATCACATAGGCGGCGCTGTCGGCCCCCAGCGGCCCCAGCCGATCAGCATCGGTGATCGGCTCGGCGCTGCGCCCCGACAACTGCAGCCCGTCGATGCGCAGCACCGGACGCGACCCCGCCCCCGAAACCGCATCAGCGCCAACAGTCAACACACACACCGCATCCGCGGCGTCCAACACCGTGGCGATGCGCTCCACCGGATGAGCGGTATCCACCGGCACATACACCCCACCGGCCTTGACCACCGCCCACCACGCCACCACCAACTCCGCACACCGATCCATCCCCACGCCCACCGCGCGCTCCGGACCCACCCCCGCCTCGATCAACACCCGCGCCAACCGCGTCGAAAGCTCATCCAACTCCCGATACGACAGCACCCGGCCACCATCGATGACCGCCGCCGCACCCGGATCGGCGGCCACCGCCGCGGCCAGCACCTGCGGCGCAGTCCCCACCGGGCCCGCCACCTGCACACCCGACCACTGCGACAGCACCAGATCACGCTCGCCGCGATCCAGCAACCCCACCTCGCCGATCACCACCGAGGCATCGGCCACCACCGCCTCGACCACCCGCCCCAACCAACCCACCAACCGCTCGATCGTGGAACGCTCGAACAAATCGGTGGCATACGTCACCATGCCGACGGCCATCGGCGCACCGGAGTCTTCGCTGGGGATCTCCCTCATGTCGAAATCGAGGTCGAACTTGGCGGTGCGCGTCAACGCTGACAGCGGTTCGACGCTGATCCCGTCGAACGTGGCTATCTCGGGGCGCACGTTGTTCTGGAAGATCATGGCCACTTGGAACAGCGGATGATGTGAGGTCGAGCGCACCGGGTTGAGTTGCTCGACCAGCCGCTCGAAGGGCACATCCTGATTGCTGTAGGCATCCAACGCCTTATGGCGCACCTGCTCGAGCACCTCGCAAAACCGCAGCCCCGACCCCACCCGCACCCGCAACACCCACGTGTTGACGAAAAACCCGACCAGCTCATCCAAGGCCGCATCCATGCGCCCGGCGATCGGGGTACCCAACGCCACGTCCTCACCGGCCCCAGCCCGATGCAACACCACCGCCACCAGCGCCTGCATCACCATCGAGGCCGTCGCGTTATGCGCCGCCGCCACCCGCTTGAGCCCCGCCCACAACGGCGCATCGATACGCAGCCCCACCTCATCACCGCGGTAACTGGGCACCGGCGGACGCGCCCGATCCGTCGGCAACGACACCACCTCGGGCAGATCGGCCAACTCCTGACGCCAATAGGCCAACTGCCCAGCGATCACACTATCGGGATCCGACTCCACACCCAACGAATCATGTTGCCACAACGTGTAATCGGCGTACTGCACCGCCAACGGCGCCCAACCAGGGACCCGGCCCTGACGGCGCGCCCCATACGCCTCGGCCACATCACGCACCATCGGAGCCAACGACCAGCCGTCAAAAGCGATGTGGTGCACCACAATCACCAACACATACCGCTGCGGGCCCACCGCAAAGATCTGCGCACGAATCGGGATCTCGTTGGCCAGATCAAACCGATACCCCGCCAGCGCCACCACCTCACCGACCACATCCCCCTCGGCCAGCGACACCACCGCCGCACCCCCGCGCCGCCACATCCCCGCCCGCACCGGCAACACCCTCTGGAACGGCACCCCATCAACATCGGGAAAAACCGTGCGCAACGACTCATGCCGCGCGATCACATCATCGAGCGCCGCGCCCAACGCATCCACATCCAGCGCCCCGCTGATCTGCAGTGCGGACGGCATGTTGTAGGTCGCCACCCCGCCCTCGAACCGGTTCAAAAACCACAACCGCTGCTGGGCGAAGGACAACGGTACGACTGCGGGCCGCTGTCGCACCCGCAACGGCTTGCGCCGATGCGAGCCCTCATCGACCCGCGGCGCCAACTGGGCGACCGTGGGTGCGTCGAACAAGGTACGCACCTCAAGGTTCGCGTCCAGGCCGGTGTTGACCGCGTTGATCACCCTCATCGCCAACAGCGAATCCCCGCCCAGGTCGAAGAACGAGTCGTCGACTCCGACCCGCTCGAGCCCGAGCACCTGGGCGTAGATGCCGGCCAGGATTTCCTCGACGGCGTTCGTCGGGCCGCGGTATCCGCCGGCGGCGTACTCCGGTGCCGGCAGGGCGCGCTTGTCGAGTTTGCCGTTGACGGTCACAGGAAGCTTGTCCACCACCACCACGGCGGCAGGCACCATGTAAGCCGGCAGCCGGTCGGTCAACGCGCTACGCACGTCGGCCGGATCGGCAGTGCCTGTGACATAACCCACCAGACGTTTGTCGCGGGGGCGGTCTTCGCGGGCGATCACCACCGCCTGCTCGACTCCGTCCATCGCCGTCAGCGCGGTCTGGATTTCCCCGAGCTCGATACGATATCCGCGGATCTTGACCTGCTCATCGGAGCGCCCGAGATACCGCAGCTCGCCGTCAGCGTTCCAGCCGACCAGATCCCCGGTGCGGTACATCCGCGCCCCGGCTCCTGCGAACGGGCACGCCACAAACCGCGCCGAGGTCAATCCGGCTCGACGCCAATACCCCATCCCGAGGCCGGAACCGGCCACATACAACTCACCGACAACACCCGCCGGCACCGGACGCAACCATCCGTCGAGCACAAAGAAGCCGAGATGGGCCAACGGCACCCCGATGGGGCTGGCATTGCCGGCGGCGTCGCCGTCGACGATCTGCCGAATCGAGGCGTGCACCGTCGTCTCGGTGGTGCCGTACAGGTTGAGCAGACGCGGTGATTTCGGATGGTGGTCCAGCCACGTCCGAAGGCGTTGCGGCTCAAGCGCTTCACCGGCGAACAGCACGGTTTCGAGTGCCAGCCGCTGCCCCCGCTCCTGCTGCGTGGCGTCGGCGGTTTGCAGCGCATAGAACGCCGACGGCGTCTGGCTCAACACGCTGACCGATTCGCCGACCAGCAAGGCGTGGAAATCGTCGGCGGACCGCGTCACCGGCTCGGGCACCACGACCAGCCGGCCACCGGCCAGCAGCGCACCCCAGATCTCACACACCGAGACATCGAAGGCGTAGGAATGCCACTGCGACCACACGCCCGCGCGTCGCACGTCGGCGTCCAGCGACGCCAGCAGCCCGGTCACGCTGCGGTGTGTGATCGCAACTCCTTTGGGCACACCGGTGGTGCCCGAGGTGTAGGTGAGGTACGCGACGTCGTCGGCGGTCGGCGGCGGTGGCGCCGTACACGGTTGGCCCCCCACAGCGGGATCGGCGACGTCGATGACCGGCAGGTCATGCCCGTTCAGCCGCTCGGCCAGGCCCGCCGTGGTGACCGCCGCCATCGGCGCGGCATCGGCGATCATGAAATCGATCCGGGCCGGCGGCAGCGCCGGGTCGATCGGCAGGTACGCCGCCCCGGTCTTGAGCACGGCCAGAATCGCCACAATCGCTTCGGCCGACCGCGAAACCATAAGCGCCACAAACTCGCCCGCCCCGGCCCCGCGGCCGGCCAACAGGTGGGCCAGCCGGTTGGCTGCCTCGTCGAGCTGTCGATACGTCGTAGCGTCGCCGTCGAAGCTCACCGCCACCGCATCCGGTGTCTTGGCCGCCTGCGCGGCGAACGCCACCGGAAGGGACACCGATGTGGGTGCGGGCTGGGTCAGCACGGCCCGATTGCCCCAGCTGTCCAAGCGGGCGTGTTCGTATCCGTCGAGCAGGTCCACCGATGACAGCCGCCGAGTGGGCTCAGCGGTCATCGCCACCAGCACTCGCTCCAACCGCTCGATCAGCGCGCCGATGTCGGCCGCGGTGAATACCTCGGTGTCGTATTCGACGCGAATGCCCAGTCGGGCGCCGGGCGTGACTTGGACCGTAAGCGGGTAGTGGTTGAACTCGCGGCTGGTGAACTCGGTGACGGCCACATCGTGGTCACCGGACATGGCGGCGGTGTCGATCGGGTAGTTCTCGTAGACGAACAGCGTGTCGAACAGCTGTTCGCAACCGATGATCCGGTGAATTTCGCTGAGCGCCAAATGCTGATGGTCGATGGTGTCGTTGTGAGCGCGCTGCAGTTGGTCCAGCAGGTCGACCGCCGTCGTCGCCGGCGTCATCGTCGCCCGCACCGGCACCGTGTTGATGAACAGTCCGACCATGGATTCCGCGCCGACGACGTCGACCGGCCTACCCGAGACCGCGGTACCGAAAGCGACGTCGTGCTGTCCGGTCAGCCACATCAGCAATTGCGCGTAGGCGCACTGCAACACGGTGTTGACCGTGGTGTGACGCTTGCGCGCGAGCTCGTTGACGGCCCGCGTCGTTTCTTCGGGCAGCCGAGACGATGCAATGCCGCGGGCGCCCAGGCCCAACCTTTGAGCGGATCCCACGAGGGTGGGGGTGTCAAAGCCGGCGAGCACCTCGCGCCAGGCGCGGTGGGCGGCGTCAACGTCTCGATCGGCCAGCCAGGTGAAGAACCTGCGGTACGGCGCAGCCGCGGGGAGGCGATGACCGTGATAGCCGGCGAAAATCTCGCCCAGCAGGATCGGCAGCGACCAGCCATCGAGCACGATGTGGTGATTGGTCAGCACCAACCGGTGCCGATCGGGGGCGCTGCGGGCCAACGCTGCACGGAATACCGGTCCGGCGGCGAGATCGCATGCCGCGGCACGTTCGGCAGCGCACAGCTGCTGCATTTCCCCGTCGGCATCGTGGGTCGTCAGCTCGACATAGCGCCACGCCGTCACGGGATCGGCGGGGATGATCTGCACCGGCTCGTCGAATTGGCCGTAGAAGCGGGACACCAGGTTCGGATGACGGTGAACCACCGTACGCACCGCATCGTGCAGCCGGTCGGGGTCGAGAGGGCCGCTCAACGCGATATCCACCTGCACGGCATACACATCGTCGTCGTTGTCTTGCGCGGTGCTGGCGTGGAAGAGCAGGCCCTGCTGTAAGGGAGTCAACGGCAAGATGTCGGCGAGATCGTATTGCCGTGCAAGGTAGTCGATTTGGTGTTGACTCAGACGGGCAGGCGTGATGTCCGACGGGGTCAGGCCGCCACCGCCCCGCCGCACGTGGGCGCAGATGCCGGCCAGCGCGTCGAACCACAACCGGCTCAGGCGACTGACTCGGGTGTGATCCAGCACCGAGGGCGCCCACGTCCAATTCGCGTGCAGTTGCGGGCCGGCCTCGGCATCGAGGGTGCCGGCGCTGAGTTCTACGGTGTGCGCCATGGGGATGGGCACCGCCGTGGCGGCGGCCAGTGACATGTCGTCCTGGTCGACCCGCCAAAGGTCACCGGAGGCTTCGCCGGCCGCGCCACCGAGCCGCCCCAGATAGTTGAATCCGATTGACGGGTCGGACTCGGGCAGGTCCACGTCGGGGTTCAGATAGCGCAGCAGACCGTAGGTCAGCGGGTCGGGCAAGGCGCGCAACTGCTCTTTGGCGTCCTTGACCAGTGCCCCCAGCGCCGCCTCGCCGTCGGTGACCTGCGCCCAGCGCAGTCCGCCGACGGTCATCGACACCGGGTACTTGGCGGTGAACCACCCCACCGTGCGCGACAGGTCGACGCCTGGGGCCAACTCCTCGTCTCGCCCGTGGCCTTCCACGTCGATGCCGATCGGCACTACCCCGTTGCCTACGAACTCCGACCACGCCAACCCCAAGCCGATCAACAAGATCTCCTGGATGCCCGCATGAAACGCCGCCGTCACCTCACCCAGGAGCAGCCTGGTGGTCGCGGCGTCCAGCGACACCGACAACTGACCGGCGGTGGCGTACGTATCGGCGTCGGGACGTATGGCCGGCAACGCCGCCGGTGCCGCCGCCACCTGCTTCCACGCCGCCGCTTGGTCCACCACCTTTTCGGCACGAGCATGCTCGGTGAGCAGCGACGCCCACCGGGCGAACGACGTGCCGCCTGCGGGCAGCGCCACCGCCTGACCGGCCCGGTACTGGGCCCAGGCGATGTTCAAGTCCTCCAACAGAATTCGCCATGACACTCCGTCGATGGCCAGGTGGTGGATGATCAATACCAGCGCACGCGCCGAGGTTACCCACAACGCGCTGAGCATCACTCCTGCGGCCGGGTTCAACCGCGAGCGCGCGGCCACCAGCGCCTCGTCGGACAACACGTCGACGGTCTGCAGACACGTCGCGGCATCCACCGCACCGGCTTCGGGCACCGTCAACGACCAGTCGCCGGCGGCATCGCCCGCAGCCCGCAGCCGCAACATGGCATGCCGATCCAGCAGGGCCTGCAGCAGCACCAGCACGTCGGCGTCAGACACCCCGGCCGGAGCCGACACCACCACCGTTTGGTTGAACTCGTCGATAGGGCCGTCCACACTGGCCAGCCAGCGCATGATCGGGGTCGCCACGACCGGGCCGATGCCCTCGTCGACCACGCCGGCGTCGCCGGCCCCCACCGCGGCCACGCCGGCGAGCCGGGCCACGGTCTGCTCGACGAAGACATCGCGCGGCCGACAGTGCAATCCGGCGGCGCGGGCGCGGGCCACCACCTGCATCGACAAGATGCTGTCACCGCCCAGATCGAAGAAGGAGTCGTCGACTCCGACGCGCTCCAGTCCGAGGACCTGGGCATAGATGCCGGCCAAGATCTCCTCGACCGCATTGCCGGGTGCACGGTATCGATCCAGGTCGACGTATTCGGGGGCGGGCAGGGCCCGTTTGTCGAGTTTTCCGTTGACCGTCAGTGGCAGTGCCTCGATCGCCACGATCGCGGCTGGCACCATGTAGGCGGGTAGCCGCTCGGCCATCGCCGCGCGAATACCGGCCGGGTCCGCCGTCCCGGTGAGGTAGCCGACGAGGCGTTTGTCGCCGGGGCGGTCCTCGCGGGCGATGACGGCGGCCTGCTCCACCCCGGCCAGCCCGGCCAACACCGCCTGCACCTCACCGAGTTCGATTCGGTAGCCACGGATCTTGACCTGCTCGTCGGCGCGGCCCAGGTACTGCAACTGCTCATCGGGACCCCAGCGCACCAGATCGCCGGTGCGATACATCCGCTGTCCCGGCGCTTGCGCACCTGCGAACGGGCACGCCACGAACCGCGAACCGGTCAGCCCCGCCCGGCGCCAATACCCGCACCCCACACCGCGACCGGCCACATACAACTCACCGACCACCCCGGTCGGTACCGCACGCAACCATTGGTCCAGCACGAAGAGTGCCGCCCCGGGCACCGGCCTCCCGATCGGAACCGGCCCCGACCCCGGCTGTAGCGGTGCGCTGAACGTGGCGTACACCGTGGTCTCCGTGGGGCCGTACCCGTTGATCATCACCCGGCCCGGTGCCCACCGGTCCACCACCTCGGCGGGACACGGCTCAGCAGCGATGACCAAGGCCGACGCATCCACCTCCGACGCTGAGAGCATCCCCACCGCAGAGGGGGTCTGGCTCAGCACGCTGACTTCCTCGGTCGCCAGCAAGGCCTGGAAGTCCTCCGGTGAGCGTGCCACCGAATCGGGCACCACCACCAGCCGCCCGCCGAACAACAAGGCGCCCCACATCTCCCACACCGAGAAGTCGAAAGCCAGGGAATGAAACTGGGTCCACACCTGTCCCGGCGCCAACGGCACGCCGACATCCAGGGCGTCGAACAGCCGCGTGACGTTGTGATGGGTGACGGCAACGCCTTTGGGCACACCGGTGGTGCCCGAGGTGTAGATGATATGGGCCAGATCGTCAGGAGCCGGCGGCGGTAGCGCCGTGTTCGGTTGGCTGTTGATCCCTGGGTCGTCGACATCGAGGACCGAGACCTCGCAATCCTTTAGCCGCTCGGCCAGCCCCGCGGTGGTGATCGCGACGAGCGGTCGGGCATCGCCGATGACGAACTGTATCCGCGCCGCCGGCTGAACCGAATCGATCGGCAGATACGCCGCGCCAGTCTTCAGAACCGCGAGAATCGCCACGACCGCCTCGACGGAGCGGTCCAACACCAGCGCGACACATTGACCCGCGCCGACACCTCGCCCAATCAGCAGATGCGCCAACCGGTTAGAGACCTCGTCCAGCTCGCGGTACGTCAGGCAGCGGTTTTCACAGCTGATCGCGACCGCCTCGGGGGTGCGCGATGCCTGTTCGGTGAACATCGCCGGTATCGATACCGGTGTGGCGGGTTGGGTCAGCACGGCGCGGTTGCCGATCTCGTCCAGGCGGACATGCTCGGCCGCGTCGATCAGATCAATCGACGACAACCGCCGCGCCGGATCGGCGGTCATGGCGTCCAACACCCGCGCCAACCGCTCGATCAGCGCCTCGATGCTGGCCGCGTCGAACACGTCGGTGCGATACTCCACCGCTCCGCCGATTCCGGCAGGCTCACCTTCCGGGGTGAAGCGCTCACCCAGCGAAAAGGTCAAATCCATTCGAGCGGAACGGGTGTCCACCGGTACCGGGGTGACCTGAACATCGCTCAACGCCCCCGCCGCGGGCTGCGCGCCGAAGTCCTGCCAGGCCAACACCACCGAAATCAGGGGCTGATGGGAGAGCGACCGGGTCGGGTTGAGCCGCTCCACAAGCACTTCGAATGGCACGTCTTGGTGCTCGTAGGCAGCCAGACTGCGGTGACGCACCTGACCCAACAGTTCAGCGACCGCCGGATCGCCCCCCAGATCGACCCGCAGCACCAAGGTGTTCACGAAGAATCCGATCAACTTGTCCAGCGCGGGATCGCGCCGTCCGATGATCGGAAAACCAACCGCCACATCAGAACTGGCGGTGAGTTTCGACAGCAGCACCGACAGGGCGGCCTGAACCACCATGAAGCTGGTGGCATTGTGCTGCCTGGCCACCCGAGCCACCCTCTGCTGCAGCTGCGCCGCCCAATCGACGGCCACGGTGGCGCCGCGCTGATCGGCGTTGGTCGGATAAGGCCGATCGGTGGGCAGCTGCAGCCGTTCGGGCATTCCGGCCAGAGCCTGCTCCCAATAGGCCAGCTGAACGGCGATGGTGCTCCCACTGTCGCCCAAGTCCCCCAATTGGGTGCGCTGCCACAACGTGTAATCGACATACTGCACCGGCAACGGCGCCCAGTCGGGAGCATGTCCGGCACACCGACTGGCATACGCCGCGCTCAGATCGGCCATCAGCGGGGTGACCGACGATCCATCTGCGGCGATGTGGTGCACGACGGCCACCAGCACGTGCTCATCGTCGGTGAGCCGGAAAAGGATTGTCCGCAACGGCATTTCGGTGGTCAGGTCGAAACTGTGACGCACCGCCACGCCGATTGCCTCATCGAGTCGGGCCGGGGACCACCCGCCGGCGTCGACGACCTCCCAACCGAGGTCGGCACGTTCGGGCGGCATCACCAGTTGCTGCGGTATCCCGTCGGGCGCGACGTACAACGTCCGCAGGGTCTCATGACGGCCCACCACGTCGGCCAGCGCCGCATGCAACGCCTCGACGTCCAGCCCGCCGGTCAACCGCAACGCGGTGGCCATGTTGTACACAGGCGACGGCCCCTGCAACTGGTCGATGAACCACAACCGCTGTTGGGCATACGACAACGGCACCACCGCGGGCCGCTCGACCGCCACCAACGGCTCAAGCCGACGCGAACCGACAGCGACACGCTGCGCCAACTGAGCGACCGTGGGCGCCTCGAACACTGTGCGCACCGAGAGTTCGCTGTCCAATGCGGAATTGATGGCCGCGATCAGCCGCATCGACAAGATACTGTCGCCACCCAGATCGAAGAACGAGTCGTCCACCCCGACGCGCTCGATTCCGAGGACCTGAGCGTAGATGCCGGCGAGGATCTCCTCCACGGCACCGGCCGGGGCGCGATACTCACCGGCGGTGTATTCCGGTGCCGGGAGCGCACGGATATCCAGTTTGCCGTTGACCGTCAGCGGCAGTGCCGGCAACACCACCACCGCTGTCGGGACCATGTAGGCCGGGAGCCGCTCGATCAGCTTCGCGCGTATCCCAGCCGGGTCTGCCGCCCCGGTCGCGGTCTCGGTGACATAGCCGACCAGGCGCTTGTCGCCGGGGCGGTCCTCGCGGGCGATCACCACCGCCTGGTCCACCCCACCCATTTCGGCGAGAGCCGCCTGCACCTCACCCAGTTCGATGCGATAGCCGCGGATCTTGACCTGCTCGTCAGCGCGACCCAGATACTGCAGCTGCCCATCGGTGTCCCAGCGCACCAGGTCCCCGGTGCGATACATCCGCTGTCCGGGCGCTTTCTCGCCGGCAAACGGACAGGCCACAAACCGCGATCCCGTCAACGCGGGGCGGTGCACATATCCCACGCCCACGCCGCGACCGGCCACGTACAACTCACCGACCATCCCCGCCGGCACTGGTCGCAACCATCCGTCCAGCACGAACAACGCCGCGGTCGACACGGGCGCACCGATCGGCACCACCCGCAGGCCTGGTGTCAGCGGCGCACTGATCGCCGCGTACACCGTGACTTCGGTCGGGCCGTAGGCGTTGATCAGCACTCGCCCGGATGCCCATCGATCCACCACGTCGGCCGGGCACGGCTCGCCGCCGAGCAGCAACGCGGTCGACTCCAGCCCCTGGGGCGACAGCGTTCCCACCGCCGACGGCGTCTGGGTCAGCACACTGACCCGTTCGGCGACCAATAGGTCGTGGAAGTCCTTCGGTGAGGCCGTCACCGATTCGGGCGCCACCACCAGCCGGCCCCCACTGAGCAGCGCAGCCCAGATTTCCCACACCGAGAAGTCGAAGGCATACGAATGGCACTGTGTCCAGACCTGTTGCGCCGGTAGGTGTCTCGGCATTGAATCCGCCAGGTGGGTCACGTTGCGCTGGGTGATCGCCACACCTTTGGGCGCCCCGGTGGTGCCCGACGTGTAGATGAGGTAGGCGATGTCATCGGCGCTCGGCGCGGGCAACCCCGTCTCCGGATAGGTGTCGATCCGGGGGTCGTTGACGTCGACGACGACCACGTCGAACCCGTCCAGTCGCGCACCCAAATCAGCCGTGGTGATCACCGCTGCCGGCGCGGCGTCGGTGAGCATGAACTCGACGCGCGCCGCCGGGAGGGCCGGATCGATCGCCAGATACGTCGCCCCGGTCTTGAGCACCGCCAGCATCGCCACAACCGCCTCAGCCGAACGCTCCAACAGCAGCGCAACACACTGTCCGCTGCCCGCACCATGCGTAATCAGCAAGTGCGCCAGACGATTTGCCGCCTCGTCAACCTCCCGGTAGGTCCACGAATACCCCGTGCACACCAGCGCCACCGCATCCGGTGTCTGCGCCACCCACGCAGCGAACAACTCCGGAATCGACACCGCCGGCGCCGGCAGAGCCAACGCCGCCCGGTTACCGATCTCATCCAGGCGGGCACGCTCCGGCGCATCGAGCAAGTCCATCGACGACAACGGCCGGGCAGGCTCGGCGGTCATCGCCGCCAGCACGCGCGTCAACCGCGCAATGATCGCCTCGATGTTCGCGGGATCGAAGACGTCGGTGTCGAATTCGACGCGGAGGCCCATCTCGCGGCCCGGTTGAGCTTGCACCGTCAGCGGATAGTGGTTGTGTTCGCGGGCGTTGAACCCGGTCACGGCCAACTCGTGGGTGCCCAACGCCGCAGCGGCATCGATCGGGTAGTTCTCGTACACGAAGAGGGTGTCGAACAGCCGCTGGTGTCCGGTGATTCGGTGGATCTCGCTGAGCGCCAGATGCTGATGCTCGAGCAGGTCGTTGTGAGCGCCTTGCAGCTGGCCCAGCAGGTCGACGGCGGTGGTGGCGGCGGTGATTCGCACCCGCACCGGTACCGTGTTGATCAACAGCCCCACCATCGAGTCCGCGCCCACCACCTCGGCGGGCCGAGCCGAGACGACGGCGCCGAACGCGACATCGTGGTGGCCGGTCAGCCACATCAGCACCTGCGCGAACGCAGCCTGTAACACGACGTTGACGGTGGTGCGGCGCGAGCGCGCCAACTCGCCAAGCGCCTTCGTGATCTCTTCCGAAACCCGAAACGATCCAACGCCTCGACGCCCCGGCTCCAACCGGTCCGACGGGGCCACCAATGTGGGAGTATCGAAGCCTGCCAATGCCTCTCGCCACGCAGTGTGTGCGGCAGCGTGATCGCGACCGGCCAGCCAGGTGACGAAGCTGCGGTACGGTGCGGGCGGAGGCAGCCGCTGCTCGTAATAGCTAGCGAAGATTTCGCGTAGCAGGACCGGCATCGACCAGCCGTCCATCACGATGTGGTGACTCGTCAGCACAAAGCGATGCGAATTCGGCGCGGTGCGGATCAAGGCGGCCCGGAAGGCCGGTCGGTCGCCCAGGTCGCATACCGCGGTGCGTTCGTCGGCGCAGACGCGCTGGGTTTGCTCGTCGACGTCCGCGTCGGGTTGCAGTTCGACGTACCGCCACTGAATTGAGGGATCGGCCGGAATGATCTGCACCGGCTGGTCGAGCCCGCCATGGAAGCGGGCGGCCAGGTGGGGATGACGGTTGATCACCGCGTCCACCGCGTTGTGCACCCGTTGCGCGTCGAGCGGACCCGCCACGGAGATATCGAGCTGCACCGCGTACACGTCGCCGCCGGCGTTCGCGGTGCTGGCATGAAAGAGCAGCCCCTGCTGGAGGGGCGTCAGCGGGAGAACGTCAGCGATCCGCATATTGCCGCTGGAGTTCGTCGATTTGCTGTTGGCTGAGGGCGACAGCGATATCGGAGGGCGTCAGCCCGCCTCCGCCGCCTTGCACGTGCGCGCAGATGCCGGCCAGCGCCTCGAACCACAACTGGCCGAGCCGACTGACCTCTGCGCGACTTAGGGCCGAGGGCGCCCAGGTCCAGTTGGCGTGCAACTGCGGCCCCGTGTCGGTGTCCGCGGTAGCGGCGTTGAGCTCCACGGTGTGCGCGAGGGGCATGGGCACCGCCGCCGCGGCGGGGGCGGCGACCGACAGGCCCTCTGGGTCCATCCACCAGATGCCCTCGGGTGCCACGGCCGGGGCCGCGCCCAGCCGGCCCAGATAGTTGAATCCGATCGACGGATCCGACTCGGGCAGGTCGACCTCGGCGTTGAGGTAGCGCAGCAGACCGTATGTCAGGGGGTCAGGCAAGGCGCGCAACTGTTCCTTGGCGTTTTTGATCAAGGCTCCAAGCGCGGACTCGCCCGCGATCACCTGCGCCCAGCGCAACTTACCGACGGTGATCGAGACCGGGTACTTGGTGGTGAACCACCCCACCGTGCGGGACAGATCGACGTCGCCGGCCAGTTCTTCGGCTCGGCCGTGGCCTTCGACATCGACGCCGATCGGTGTCGCACCGTTGCCCAGGAACTCCGACCACGCCAGCGCGAAGGCGATCAACAAGATCTCGTGGATGCCTGCGCGGAATGCGGCCGGCACTTCGCCCAACAGCACCCGGGTGGTCTCGACATCCAGCGACACCGACAACTGGCCCGCATTGGCGTAGGTATCGCGCTCGGGCCGAACCGCCTGCACCACCGCTGGGGCCGCCGCCACCTGCTTCCAGGCATCGGCCTGCTCCACCACCGCCGCGGCATGCGCATGTTCTGCCAGTAGCGACGCCCACCGGGCAAACGACGTCCCCGCCAGCGGCAGTGTCACGGGTTGGCCGGCTCGGTGCTGAGTCCAGGCGATGTTGATGTCCTCCAACAGGATTCGCCATGACACTCCGTCGATTGCGAGGTGGTGGATGATCAGTACCAGCTGGTTCGTGGACGTCACCCACAAGGCACGCAGCATCGAGCCCGCGGCCGGGTTCAACCGCGACCGCGCGGTCACCACCGCCTCTTCGGAGAGCACCTCCACCGCGTGCAGGCATTCGCGCGCGTCGACCGAACCAGCCTCGGGCACCTGCAAGGACCATCCGCCGGCACCGTCGTCGTCGACACGCAACCGCAGCATGGCGTGCCGATCCAGCACGGCCTGCAGCACCACCACCACGTCGGCGTCGGTCGCCCCGGCCGGCGCCGACACCACCATCGTCTGGTTGAACTCGTCGACCGGCCCGTCAACGCTTGCCAGCCAATGCATGATCGGTGTCGTCGCCACCGGCCCGACACCTTCATCGGTCGCGACCGCACCCTGCGCCACCACCGCCACTCGCGCGAGTCGGGCGACGGTCTGCTCGACGAAGATGTCGCGCGGCCGACATTGCACCCCGGCTGCGCGGGCGCGAGCCACTACTTGCATGGACAGGATGCTGTCTCCGCCAAGGTCGAAGAATGAGTCGTCGACCCCGACCTGCTCCAGACCGAGCACCTGCGCATAGATATCGGCCAGGATCTCCTCGATCGCGCCGGCCGGGGCGCGGTATTCGCCGCTGGTGCCGGCGTATTCGGGTGCCGGCAGAGCGCGGGTGTCCAGCTTGCCGTTGACCGTCAGCGGTAGCGCGTCGATCGCCACCACCGTGGCCGGAACCATGTAAGCCGGCAGCCGCTCAGCCAGCTGCGCGCGTGTCCGGGCCGGATCTGCGGTGCCGGTGAGGTAGCCCACCAGGCGCCTATCACCGGGGCGGTCCTCGCGGGCGATCACCGCTGCTTGCTCGACACCGTCCAATCCGGCCAGTGCGGCCTGGATTTCGCCGAGTTCGATGCGGTAGCCGCGGATCTTGACCTGCTCATCGGCACGCCCCAGATACCGCAGCTGACCGTCGGCCCCCCAACGCACCAGATCCCCGGTGCGATACATCCTCTGTCCGGGCGCTCCCGCGCCTGCGAACGGGCAGGCCACAAACCGCGATCCCGTCAACCCGGCACGTCCCCGATACCCAACGCCCACACCGGCACCGGCCACATACAACTCACCGACCACACCTGCCGGCACCGAGCGCAACCAGCCGTCCAGCACAAACAACGCCGCCCCCGGCACCGGCGCACCGATCGGTGCCGCTCCCGACCCCGCTGCCAGCGGCCCGGTCCTGGACGCACATATCGTCGTCTCGGTGGGGCCGTAACCGTTGATCATCACCCGCCCCGGCGCCCACCGATCCACCACCTCACCCGGGCAGACCTCGCCGGCCACCAGCAGCGCCACCGACTCCAACCCTTCGTGCGGGAGCATTGCCGCCGCAGACGGGGTTTGACTCATGAAGCTGACTCGTTCGCGGACCAGCAGCGCGTGGAAATCCTGCGGAGAGCCCGCCACCGACTCAGGCACCACCACCAGGCGCCCCCCACCCAACAGCGCGCCGAAGATCTCTTCAACCGAGGCGTCGAAAGCCAAGGAATGCCACTGTGCCCACACCTGCCCGAACGCTGCCAAGCCCGGATCCGGCGACGCCAGCAGCTGGGTCACGTTGTGGTGAGTCACCGCCACTCCCTTGGGCACACCGGTGGTGCCCGAGGTGTAAATCAGGTAAGCGATATCCTCCGGCGCCGGCGCCGGCAGCGCGGTGTCGGGCTGGGCGCCGATGCGGGGATCGTCGACATCGACAACCGCCAGATCCCACCCGGCCAGCCGCCCGGCTTGCCCGGCCGTGGTGATCGCGGTGATCGGCGCGGAATCGGCGATCATGAACTCGATGCGGGCATCGGGTAGCGCCGGATCGATCGGCAGATATGCCGCCCCGGTCTTGAGGATCGCCAGTATCGCTACGATCGCCTCGGCCGAACGCGAAAACAGCAGCGCCACACACTGTCCCGGTCCTGCCCCGTGGTCGGCCAACAGATGGGCCAACCGATTAGACGCCTCGTCCAACTGGAGGTAGGTCATCGAGTGCCCCTCGAACGTCACCGCAACCGCCGCGGGGGTGCGGGCCACCTGTTCGGCGAACACCACCGGAATCGACACCGGCGTGACGGGTCGGGTCAGCACCGCGCGGTTGCCGACGTCATCCAACCGGGCGTGCTCGGGTGCGTCCAGCACATCGATTGATGAGAGGCGGTCGGTCGGGTCGGCGGTCATCGCCGCCAACACCCGCTCCAGCCGCCCGATCAGCATTTCGATGCTGGCGGCGTCGAACACGTCGGTGCGATACTCCACCGTGCCGCCGATCCCCGCCGGCTGACCGGCCTCGGTGAATCGCTCGGCCAGCGAGAACACCAAATCCATTCGGGCGGTTCGGGTTTCCACGGGCAACGGGGTCGCCTGCACATCACCCAAAGGCAGCCCGGCGGCAGCGTCGTTGTCCTGCCGGTTCTGCCAGGCCAACACCACCTGCACCAGCGGGTGATGGGCTAGGAGCCGGGTCGGGTTGAGCCGCTCCACCAGCACCTCGAACGGCACGTCTTGGTGCTCGTAGGCGGCCAGGCTGCGGTGGCGCACCTGGCTCAATAGTTCGGCGCCGGTGGGGTTTGCGGCCAGATCGACACGTAACACCAAGGTGTTGATGAAGAAGCCCACCAAGTCGTCGAGCGCGGGGTCGCGCCGCCCGGCGATCGGGAACCCGACGGCCACCTCGGTGCTGGAGCTGAGCTTGGCCAGCAGCATCGCCAAGGCGGTCTGCACCACCATGAAACTGGTCGCGTTGTGCTCACGGGCAACCCGCGCCACCTGCTGCTGCAATTCAGCCGGCCAGTCCACGGCCACGCTGGCGCCGCGGTGGCCGGCCACCGGCGGATAAGGCCGGTCGGTGGGCAGCGCCACCCGCTCGGGCAGCCCGGCCAACGCCTGCTCCCAGTAGGCCAGCTGCGCGGCGATGGGGCTGTCGCTGTCGTCAAGATCGCCCAGCAGTTCGCGCTGCCACAGCGTGTAATCGACGTACTGCACTGCCAGCGGCGCCCAATCGGGGGCGCGCCCGGCGCACCGGCTGGCATAGGCCACGCCCAGATCCCTGATCAGCGGGGCGATCGACCAGCCGTCGGCTGCGATGTGGTGCACCACCGCCGCCAACACATGGTCGTTCTCCGCGAGCCGGAAAAGCGTTGCCCGGATCGGGATTTCAGATGCCAGGTCGAAACTGTGACGCGCGGCCGCGCCGATCGCCTCATCCAGCCGATCTTGCGGCCAGCCCTTGGTGTCGACGACGTCCCAACCGAAGTCGGCCCGCTCGGGCGACACGACCAGCTGCTGGGGAATCCCGTCGGGCGCAACGAACAGCGTACGCAGGCTCTCATGGCGCTCCACCACATCAGCCAGCGCCGCACCCAACGCCTCAACATCGAGCCCACCACTTAACCGCAACGCCACCGGCATGTTGTAGACCGGCGACGGTCCCTGCAGCTGGTCGATGAACCACAACCGCTGCTGAGCGAACGACAACGGCACCACCGCAGGACGCTCCACCGCCGCCAGCTGTTTGCGCGCACCCGAACCCGCACCGACACGCGGCGCCAACTGGGCGACTGTGGGCGCCTCGAACACGGCGCGCACCGAGAGATCGGAGTTCAGTGAAACGTTGATCGCCGCGATCAGGCGCATCGCCGAGATGCTGTCGCCGCCGAGCTCGAAGAACGAGTCGTCGACGCCGACGCGTCCGAGTCCCAGCACTCGGGCGTAGGTGGTCGCCAGGATTTCTTCGATCGCGCTGCCGGGGGCGCGATATGCACCGTTGGTGCGGGTGTATTCGGGTGGTGGCAGGGCGTGGGTGTCGAGTTTGCCGTTGGGGGTCAGCGGCAGCGCCTCGAGCACCACCACCGCGGCCGGGACCAGGTAGCCCGGCAGCCGCTCGGCCAAAGCGGCGCGTATCTGGGCCGGCTCGGCGGTACCGGTGAGGTAACCGACCAGGCGCTTGTCACCGGGACGGTCCTCACGCGCGATCACCACCGCCTGCTCGACCCCGTCCAACCCGGCCAACGCGGCCGCCACCTCACCCAACTCGATGCGATACCCGCGGATCTTGACCTGCTCATCAGCGCGACCCAGATACTGCAACTGCCCATCGGCGCCCCAGCGCACCAAATCCCCGGTGCGATACATCCGCTGACCAGGCGCGCCCGCGCCGCCAAACGGACAGGCCACAAACCGCGACCCCGTCAACCCGGGGCGGTGCACATATCCCACCCCCACCCCGGAACCGGCCACATACAACTCCCCCACCACCCCGGCCGGCACCAGACGCAACCACCCATCAAGGACCAACAACACCGCCCCGGCCACCGGCACCCCGATCGGCACCACCGCGGCCCCCGCGGTCAACGGCGCACTGATCGCCACACACATCGTGGTCTCGGTCGGCCCGTACGCGTTGACCATCACCCGCCCCGGCGCCCACCGATCCACCACCTCGACCGGACAGGGCTCCCCCGCCATCACCAACGCCGCCGACTCCAACCCCTGCGGCCAAAGCAACCCCAGCGCCGAAGGCGTCTGAGTCAACACAGTGACCCCTTCACCCACCAGCACCTCATGCAACTCCTGCGGCGAACCGGTCACCGCTTCTGAGACCACCACCAGCCGCCCACCGCGCAGCAACGCAGCGAAGATCTCCCACACCGAGACGTCAAACGCCAACGAATGACACAGCGCCCACACCCCCGCCGCCGGCAACCCGGCATCCAACGACCCCAACAACTGCGTCACGTTGCGATGAGTGAGCGCCACCCCCTTGGGCACCCCCGTCGTGCCCGAGGTGTAAATCAGATAAGCGATGTCATCAGCACCCGGGGCGGGCAACCCCTTCTGCGCACAGGCCCCGATCCGCGAATCGCCGACGTCGATGACGGCCACATCCAACCCGGCCACCCGCCCCGCCAAATCAGCGGTCGTCAGCACCAACACCGGTGCGGCATCAGCGATCATGAACTCGATACGCGCCCCCGGCAGCCCCGCATCGATCGGCAGATAAGCCGCCCCCGCCTTGAGCACCCCCAGCATCGCCACAACCGCCTCAGCCGACCGCCCCACCAACAGCGCCACCAACCCACCCACACCCACGCCACGATCAATCAGCAAGTGCGCCAACCGATTAGACGCCTCATCGAGCTCCCGATACGTCATCACCCGACCCGCACCCGACACCGCCACCGCATCCGGAACCCGCTCCACCCACACACCGAACAACTCCGGAATCGACACCCCCGGCACCGGCACAGCCAACCCCGCCCGGTTACCGAACCCATCCAGACCGACACGCTCCGCCTCATCGAGCAAATCCACCGACGACAACCGCCGCGCAGGCTCAGCCGTCATCACCACCAACACCCGCTCCAACCGCGCGACCATCGCCTCGATGTTCGCGGGATCGAAGACGTCGGTGCCGAATTCGACGCGAAGGCCCAACTCAGCGCCCGGCTGGACCTGGATCGTCAGTGGGTAGTGGTTGCGCTCGGTCGCCGTGAAGCCGGTGACGGCCAATTCGTGCCCGCCCGACAACGCGGCAGTGTCGATCGGGTAGTTCTCGTAGCCGAACAGTGTGTCGAAGAGCAGTTCATGACCGGTGAGGCGATGGATCTCGCTGAGCGCCAGGTGCTGGTGGTCGAGGGTGTCGTTGTGGGAGCGCTGCATCTGCTCGAGCAGGTCTGCGGTGGTGGTTGCCGCGGTGATCCGCGCCCGTACTGGCACCGTGTTGATGAGCAAGCCCACCATCGAGTCCGCGCCGCCGACCTCGGCCGGCCGCCCCGAGACCACGGTGCCGAACGCGACATCGTGGCGGCCGGTCGACCACATCAGCAACTGCGCATAGGCGCACTGCAACACGGTATTGACAGTGGTGTGAGACGAGCGGGCCAGCTCGCCGACGGCGCGGGTGATCGGTTCTGGCACCCGTGACCAGAGCACTGCTCGCGGTCCCGGCTGCGCATTCGGCGGAGCCACCAGTGTCGGGGTGTCGAAGCCGGCCAGCACCTCGCACCACGCGGAGTGGGCGGCCTCGAGATCGCGATCGGCCAACCAGCTGACGAACCTGCGATACGGAACGGCAGCGGGCAGAGGCTGACCCCGATAGCTGGCGAATATCTCGGTCACCAGGATCGGCATCGACCAGCCGTCCACCACGATGTGGTGACTGGTCAGCACCAACCGATGCCGGTCTTCAGCGATGCAGATCAACGCGACCCGAAAGGCCGGCTCGTCGCCCAGGTCGCACACTGCGGCCCGCTCGTGGGCGCACACCCGCTGGATCTGCTCGTCGGCAGCGACGCCGGGATCGAGGTCGACGCAGTGCCACGCCGCTACCGGATCAGCCGGGATGATCTGCACCGGGTCGTCGAACTGCCCGCAGAATCGCGCCGTCAGGTTGGGGTGCCGGTCAACCACCGCGCGCACCGCATCACGCAGCCGATTCCGGTCCACCATGCCGCACAAGGCGATATCCAGCTGCACCGCGTATACGTCGTCGTCGCACTGCGGGGCGCTGGCATGAAAGAGCAGACCCCGCTGAAGGGGGGTCAACGGCAAGATGTCGGCGATCTCGTAGCGCTGGTGGAGCTCGTCGATCTGGCGCTGGCTCAGCCGGGCCGGGGCGATGTCCGACGGCGTCAGCCCGCCCCCGCCACTGCGTACATGCGCGCAGATTCCGGCCAGCGCCTCGAACCACAATCCACTGAGCCGGCCGATCTCGTCGCCGCTGATCCCGGAGCGCGCCCACGTCCAAGTGGCTTGCAGTCGCGGGCCGACCTCGCTGTCTACGGTGCCCGCGTTGAGTTCCAGTGTGTGCGCCAACGGCGTGGGCACCGCCGACGCGGCGCTGGTCAGCGACACCCCGTCCGAGCCGATCCGCCACATGTCATCAGCGGAGGCAGTCTGCGGTGGGGCACCCAGCCGCCCTAGGTAGTTGAATCCGATCGGCGGGTCTGATGCGGGCAGCTCCACGTCGGGGTTCAGATAGCGCAGCAGACCGTAGGTCAGAGGATCGGGCAGGGCGCGTAGTTGCTCCTTGGCGGCTTTGATCACCGCCCCCAGGGCCGCGTCGCCGGTGACGACCTGCGGCCAGGACAGTTTCCCGACCCTCAAAGCCACCGGGTACTTGGTGGTGAACCAACCCACCGTGCGGGACAGATCGACATCGGAGGCAATCTCCTCGTGGCGCCCGTGGCCCTCCACGTCGATACCGACGGGCACCGAGCCATTGCCCACGAACTGCGCCCACGCCAACCCGAACGCGATCAACAAGATTTCTTGTATCCCTGCGTGAAACGCCCCGGGCACCTCTCCCAGCAGCATGGAGGTGAGTTCGCTGTCCAGCGTGACCGACAACTGCCCGGCACTGGCATAGGTATCCCGCTCCGGCCGCACCGGCCCCAACAGCGCCGGTGCCGCCGCCACCTGCTTCCACGCGTCTGCCTGCTTCACCACCTCCCGGCGGTGTGCGTGCTGAGCTAGCAGCGAGGACCAGCGGGCGAACGACGTCCCCGTCGCCGGCAGCGTGACCGGCTGGCCGGCCCGGTGCTGGGCCCAGGCGATGTTGATGTCCTCCAACAGGATTCGCCATGACACCCCGTCGATTGCGAGGTGGTGGATGATCAGCACCAGCTGGTTCGTCGATGTCACCCACAGCGCGCGCAGCATCGACCCCGCGGCCGGGTTCAACCGCGACCGCGCGGTCACCAGCACCTCATCGGACAGCTCGTCGACCACCTCCAGGCAGCACGCCGCATCCGCCGCGCCTACCTCGGGCGCCGTCAACGACCAACCGTCGGGACCGTCGTCAACCCGCAGCCGCAACATGGCGTGCCGATCCAGCAGTGCCTGCAGCACCACCACCACGTCGGCCTCTGTCACCCGCGTGGGCGCCGAGACCGCGATGGTCTGATTGAGCTGTTCCACCGGGCCGTTCACGGTGGCCAGCCAGCGCATGATCGGTGTCGCGATCACCGGCCCGATGCCCTCGTCGAGGTCGCCGCTGTCGGTGTCGGCGGCCACCGCCACCCGCGCGAGCCGGGCGACGGTCTGCTCGACGAAAACGTCGCGAGGCCTACATGCCAGTCCGGACATCCTGGCCCTGGCGACCACCTGCATCGACAGGATGCTGTCGCCACCCAGATCGAAGAACGACTCGTCGACGCCGACGCGTTCGAGTCCCAAGACGTCTGCGTAGATGCCGGCGAGGGTCTTCTCGATGGCGGTGACCGGGGCCCGGTACGCGCCGGCGGTGTATCTCGGCGCCGGCAGGGCGCGTTTGTCGAGTTTGCCGTTGGGGGTGAGCGGCAGCGCTTCCAGCAGCATCACAGCCGCGGGGATCATGTATGCCGGTAGCCGCTCGCCAAGTAGCGCGCGCATCTCGGCCGGGTTCGCACTTCCGGTGATGTAACCGACGAGGCGCTTGTCGCCACGGCGGTCCTCGCGGGCGATCACCGCTGCCTGCTCGACACCGTCCAATCCGGCCATCGCGGCCTGCACTTCGCCGAGTTCGATGCGGTAGCCGCGGATCTTGACCTGCTCATCGGCGCGCCCCAGATACCGCAGCTGACTGTCGGCCCCCCAACGCACAAGATCCCCGGTGCGATACATGCGGGTGCCCGGCCCACCGAACGGGCAGGCCGTGAATCGCGATGCGGTCAGCCCGGCTCGGCGCACATACCCAACGGCCACCCCGGCACCGGCCAGATACAACTCACCGACCACCCCGACCGGTACCGGGCGCAACCACGCATCGAGTACAAAGAACGCCGCCCACGCAATCGGCGAGCCGATCGGCGGCGACCCAGAACCCGCCGCCAGCGGCGCGCTCTTGGACAGCCACATCGTCGTTTCGGTGGGGCCGTAGACGTTGACCATCACCCGCTTTGGTGCCCACCGATCCACCAGTTCGGCTGGGCAGGGCTCAGCACCGATCACCAACGCCGCCGAGTCCAGACCCTCAGGAGAAAGCACCCCTACCGCCGAGGGGGTCTGGGTCAAGACGGTGACGTGTTCGTTGACCACCAACGCGTGAAAGTCCTCCGGTGAGCGCGCCACCGAGTCGGGCACCACCACCAGCCGGCCGCCGAACAACAGCGCACCCCAGATCTCCCACGCTGAAAAGTCGAAGGCGTAGGAGTGAAACTGCGTCCATACCTGGTCGGGGGCCAGAGCCACGCCGATGTCGAGCATGTCGAACATCTGGGTGACATTGTGATGGGTGACGGTCACCCCCTTGGGGACACCGGTTGTGCCCGACGTGTAGATGATGTGCGCGAGGTCATCTGGGGCGGCCGTACTCGGTATGGGGGTACCGGGTTGAGCGGATATGCGGGGGTCGTTCATCTCGATCACCGACAACGTGCAGTCGGCCAATCTCGCGCGCAGGCCGGCCGTGGTGACCGCGGTGATCGGCGCGGAATCGGCGATCATGAACTCGATGCGGGCATCGGGTAGCGCCGGATCGATCGGCAGATATGCCGCCCCGGTCTTGAGGATCGCCAGTATCGCTACGATCGCCTCGGCCGAACGCGAAAACAGCAGCGCCACACACTGTCCCGGTCCTGCCCCGTGGTCGGCCAACAGATGGGCCAACCGATTAGACGCCTCGTCCAACTGGAGGTAGGTCATCGAGTGCCCCTCGAACGTCACCGCAACCGCCGCGGGGGTGCGGGCCACCTGTTCGGCGAACACCACCGGAATCGACACCGGCGTGACGGGTCGGGTCAGCACCGCGCGGTTGCCGACGTCATCCAACCGGGCGTGCTCGGGTGCGTCCAGCACATCGATTGATGAGAGGCGGTCGGTCGGGTCGGCGGTCATCGCCGCCAACACCCGCTCCAGCCGCCCGATCAGCATTTCGATGCTGGCGGCGTCGAACACGTCGGTGCGATACTCCACCGTGCCGCCGATCCCCGCCGGCTGACCGGCCTCGGTGAATCGCTCGGCCAGCGAGAACACCAAATCCATTCGGGCGGTTCGGGTTTCCACGGGAAGCGAGGTGACCTCGAGATCCTCCAACACCAGTTGCGCGGCGGGATCGCTGTTCGCGGCGAACTGCCATCCGACCATCACCTGAACGAGGGGATGATGAGCCAACGACCTGACCGGGTTGAGCCGCTCCACCAGCACCTCGAACGGCACGTCTTGGTGCTCGTAGGCGGCCAGGCTGCGGTGGCGCACCTGGCTCAATAGTTCGGCGCCGGTGGGGTTTGCGGCCAGATCGACACGTAACACCAAGGTGTTGATGAAGAAGCCCACCAAGTCGTCGAGCGCGGGGTCGCGCCGCCCGGCGATCGGGAACCCGACGGCCACCTCGGTGCTGGAGCTGAGCTTGGCCAGCAGTATCGCCAAGGCGGTCTGCACCACCATGAAACTGGTCGCGTTGTGCTCACGGGCAACCCGCGCCACCTGCTGCTGCAATTCAGCCGGCCAGTCCACGGCCACGCTGGCGCCGCGGTGGCCGGCCACCGAAGGATAGGGCCGGTCGGTGGGCAGCGCCAGCCGCTCGGGCAGCCCGGCCAACGCCTGCTCCCAGTAGGCCAGCTGCGCGGCGATGGGGCTGTCGCTGTCGTCGAGATCGCCCAGCAGTTCGCGCTGCCACAGCGTGTAGTCGACGTACTGCACTGCCAGCGGCGCCCAATCGGGGGCGCGCCCGGCGCACCGGCTGGCATAGGCCACGCCCAGATCCCTGATCAGCGGGGCGATCGACCAGCCGTCGGCAGCGATATGGTGCATGACGGCGACCAGCACATGGTCGTCATGGCTGAGCCGGAAAAGTGTTGCCCGGATCGGGATTTCAGATGCCAGGTCGAAACTGTGACGCGCGGCCGCGCCGATCGCCTCATCCAGCCGATCTTGCGGCCAGCCCTTGGTGTCGACGACGTCCCAACCGAAGTCGGCCCGCTCGGGCGACACGACCAGCTGCTGGGGAATCCCGTCGGGCGCGACGAACAGCGTACGCAGGCTCTCATGGCGCTCCACCACATCAGCAAGCGCCGCGCGCAGTTCCTCGAGATCAAGGCATCCGCCCAGCCGCAACGCGGCTGCCATGTTGTAGACCGGCGACGGTCCCTGCAGCTGGTCGATGAACCACAACCGCTGCTGAGCGAACGACAACGGCACCACCGCAGGACGTTCCACTGGTATCAAGGGCTGAAGCCGACGTGAACCCGAACCGATGCGACGCGCCAACTGGGCGACCGTGGGCGCCTCGAACACGGCGGGTACCGAGAGATCGGCGTCCAGCGAAACGTTGATCGCCGCGAATAGTCGCATCGCCAGCAGCGAGTCCCCACCCAGGTCGAAAAACGAGTCGTCGACACCGACGCACTCGAGTCCCAGGACGTCGGCGTAGATGGTCGCGAGGATCTCCTCGACCGCGGTCTCCGGGGCGCGGTAACCGTCAGCGCCCTGGGTCTCCGGTGGTGGCAGGGCGTGGGTGTCGAGTTTGCCGTTGGGGGTCAGCGGCAGCGCCTCGAGCACCACCACCGCGGCCGGGACCAGGTAGCCCGGCAGCCGCTCGGCCAAAGCGGCGCGTATCTGGGCCGGCTCGGCGGTACCGGTGAGGTAACCGACCAGGCGCTTGTCACCGGGACGGTCCTCACGCGCGATCACCACCGCCTGCTCGACCCCGTCCAACCCGGCCAACGCGGCCGCCACCTCACCCAACTCGATGCGATACCCGCGGATCTTGACCTGCTCATCAGCGCGACCCAGATACTGCAACTGCCCATCGGCGCCCCAGCGCACCAAATCCCCGGTGCGATACATCCGCTGACCAGGCGCGCCCGCGCCGCCAAACGGACAGGCCACAAACCGCGACCCCGTCAACCCGGGGCGGTGCACATATCCCACCCCCACCCCGGAACCGGCCACATACAACTCCCCCACCACCCCGGCCGGCACCAGACGCAACCACCCATCAAGGACCAACAACACCGCCCCGGCCACCGGCACCCCGATCGGCACCACCGCGGCCCCCGCGGTCAACGGCGCACTGATCGCCACACACATCGTGGTCTCGGTCGGCCCGTACGCGTTGACCATCACCCGCCCCGGCGCCCACCGATCCACCACCTCGACCGGACAGGGCTCCCCCGCCATCACCAACGCCGCCGACTCCAACCCCTGCGGCCAAAGCAACCCCAGCGCCGAAGGCGTCTGAGTCAACACAGTGACCCCTTCACCCACCAGCACCTCATGCAACTCCTGCGGCGAACCGGTCACCGCTTCTGAGACCACCACCAGCCGCCCACCGCGCAGCAACGCAGCGAAGATCTCCCACACCGAGACGTCAAACGCCAACGAATGACACAGCGCCCACACCCCCGCCGCCGGCAACCCGGCATCCAACGACCCCAACAACTGCGTCACGTTGCGATGAGTGAGCGCCACCCCCTTGGGCACCCCCGTCGTGCCCGAGGTGTAAATCAGATAAGCGATGTCATCAGCACCCGGGGCGGGCAACCCCTTCTGCGCACAGGCCCCGATCCGCGAATCGCCGACGTCGATGACGGCCACATCCAACCCGGCCACCCGCCCCGCCAAATCAGCGGTCGTCAGCACCAACACCGGTGCGGCATCAGCGATCATGAACTCGATACGCGCCCCCGGCAGCCCCGCATCGATCGGCAGATAAGCCGCCCCCGCCTTGAGCACCCCCAGCATCGCCACAACCGCCTCAGCCGACCGCCCCACCAACAGCGCCACCAACCCACCCACACCCACGCCACGATCAATCAGCAAGTGCGCCAACCGATTAGACGCCTCATCGAGCTCCCGATACGTCATCACCCGACCCGCACCCGACACCGCCACCGCATCCGGAACCCGCTCCACCCACACACCGAACAACTCCGGAATCGACACCCCCGGCACCGGCACAGCCAACCCCGCCCGGTTACCGAACCCATCCAGACCGACACGCTCCGCCTCATCGAGCAAATCCACCGACGACAACCGCCGCGCAGGCTCAGCCGTCATCACCACCAACACCCGCTCCAACCGCCGCACCAGATCGCGGACATCGCAGTTCGAGAAGAACTGGCCAGAGCCGACCGTGCTGAGAAAAAGCTGATCACCGTCTGGGAAAAACACCAGCCCGAATTCGATGGGCCCAGCATGGGTCAGGGTTCCCGTCGTCGGAGCACCGGCAAGCTCCGCTGTATGAGTAAACGGAATGAAGTTGACCACTACTCGATTCGATGCCTGCCCCGAGCCGCGCAGACCCGCACTGTGGTCAATGGTGTGGACTGGGAATCGCTGATGCTTTAGCGCCTCTCGCATTTTCGTGTCGACATGCCGACAAAACTCCGCAACTGTGGATCTGGGCGAAGTTTTCAACACCAGCGGCACGAATCCGGAAATCATTCCCGGCATCGACTGCATCTCTGCACGCACCCGCCGGCTCACCGGAAAATCGAGAACGACGTCAGGACTTTCAGTGTCGAAAGCACGGGCCAAAAGCGCGCACGCCGCGGTGATCACTGACGTTTGGCGCACTCCCAGATTCTGGGACAGCGCCCGAACCCGGCGAATAGCGCTGGGGTTCAATTGGATCGGCGCGGAGGACACTTTCTCACAACGGTCGTCTTTCCGCGGCGCCAACCGATAACGCGATTCGCTTTCCGATGGCAAATTGTTCGCCCAATACGCGTGATCGTCGAGATAATCGGTGGACGCTTCGTATGCTGACTCGCATTCAATGAGATCACTCAGCGAGCCGAAGAAAGCCGGCGGAACGGGCTCGCCCACAGCGACTGCAGAGTAGATTTCCGCAATGCGGTGACAAACCAGGGTGAGGCCGATTCCGTCTGTGACGATGTGATGGCAGCACGCGAAGAAATAGAATTCATCCACCCTGGTCTGGAACAACGCAAATTTGAACAGTGGGCCACTAAGCGGCATCAACGTGCGTTGGATCGATGACGCCAGCCGATAGGCGTCCTGGGCGGGGCGCTTCGAGTCGAGGAGATCAAAGCGAGCCAGCTCGACACACGGGTAATCGATCAGCTTTTGGAAGACCTGGCCATCCACCTCGAAGAAGGCGGCTCTCAGTGGCTCGGCCTCGCGCACCGCTTGAACGATCGACCAGTCGAGCAACGCGGCGTCTACTGCTCCCTCGGCCCGCAAGAGCTCGCCCAGCTGCCATTCCGCGCCGAAGCTGCCCGTTTTCTGCGCAAGCCAGATGTCGAACTGTCCCCGCGTCAGCGGAAGGGTCCGGTCCCCGAGTTCCATCCGACCACCCCAAACCCGAAGGGCACCAGGTATCGAAGGGTGGCTTCCCCCAGCCAACCAACATGTGGTGCCGCAACTTCCAAACCCTACTTCTGCTTCAGCCCTCCCGGCTAGGTGTTTGGGCAAAGTTTTTCATTCGGCTCTCGAAGCGACTCAGTAACGCCTGCGCGAGTTGCAGGAGCGGTCGCCAATCGCGGCTTCCTGCTGAGACTGCGGTGACTTATCTGCCGGTTACGGGCCATTACTGTTGACCCAGGCCGGACTATCTCACGATGACGTTTGCCCGCTCGCTAGAGGTAGTAGCGAATAATCGGTTCCCAAGGCAAACATGGATCGGCAATGCGCAGTGAGTGTCGAACGCCGGGCGTCCCTGCCTCACTGTTGATTTCGAAACGACTGGCTAAGTTCTTGCCGAATCTGCCCGAACTGCGTTCTCACTAGCCGGGGTATCTCGACCGCAGGTGACTTACTCTTCAGACGTGGAAGCCCCGGCGCGCGCTGCTATTGGCCTCGCGATCCTCGCCGAGGGTCTGACCAAACGGTTCGGTCATGTGGTGGCCGTCGAGGACCTGAGTATCACCGTCGCTCCCGGCGAGGTGTTCGGGTTCTTGGGCCCCAACGGCGCCGGCAAGTCGACGACGATCCGCCTGCTGCTCGGATTGAGTCGCCCGACCTCGGGCAGTGCAAAGATATTCGGTTGCGCTGCCGGTGATGTCCGTCGCTCCCATGGCCACCTCGCATACGTGCCGGCCGATGTTTCCTTGTGGCCGAGACTGACTGGTGCCGAAATTCTCGAACTGCTTGGCTGCGTCGGCCCGGGTGTCGACGCGGCATACCGCAATGAGTTGGTCGACCGATTCGATCTCGATCTCAACAAGCCGGCCCGGACCTATTCGACTGGCAACAGGCAGAAGGTGGCCCTTGTCGCCGCGTTCGCGACACGGGCTCCGCTTCTCGTGCTTGACGAGCCGACAAGCGGTATGGATCCATTGATGGAGAGGGTGTTTCGCGGCTGTGTCGCAGAAGCACGCGAGCGGGGCCAGGCGGTGTTCCTCAGCTCTCATCAGCTGGACGAGGTAGAAGCCGTCTGCGACCGCGTAGCGATTCTGCGCGCCGGGCGACTCCTCGAAGTGGACAGCATCACCGAGTTACGCCGGTTGCGCCGGACCGTCGTCCAGGTGTCCTACAGCGGCGTTCCGCCCTCCCTCGCTGATGTCGCGGGGGTGTCGAATGTCGAGGAACTGGGTGGCGGACGGTTGCGGTTCAACGTGACTGGGCCGCCCGTGGCTGCTCTTGGAGCGCTCGCCAGAGCCGACATCACCGCGCTCGTGATGCACGAACCGACACTCGAAGAGATCTTCCTCGATTACTACGGAGAGGCGCAGCGATGAGAACCGCCACGCTGCCCGGGTCGCCGCTGAGCGCTGCGCCATCACCCGCTGCCGGGCGGGCGGTGAGCCGACTGGCCATGCGTCAAGTTCGACGCGATGCCGTGGTCGTCGCGTTGGTCTGCGGGGTCATGTCGACATTGGTTGCCAGCCAGTACCGGACAATCCGCAGCCTGCTGGATGAATCGGCATTGCGCGCAATGGCTGGAAATCCGGCCGAGAAGATCTTGTTGGGTCCACCGGTCGCTATCGACAATCCCGGCGGTTTTACCGTGTGGCGCACCGGCACCCTCATCTTGGTGCTCGTGAGCCTCTGGATCATCCTCGCCACCACACGAATCACCCGCGGGGAGGAGGACGCCGGCCGATGGAGTCTGCTGCTCGCGGGACGTCTGCGGATCGAAGACGTCGTCATCCGCTGCTTGGCTGCCCTCGCCACATCCGCGATGCTGATCGGCGCGGCCGTCGCGGCGGGCCTCTTGGCGGCGCGCACTGAACCGGTCGGGGCCGTCCTGCATGCAGCCGGAATCGTCCTCGTCACATCGACTTTCGCGACAAGCGCTCTGCTCGCGGCGCAAATCATGCCGGGAAGATCCGGTGCGACGGCATTGTCCGTCGCGGCTCTGGGTGTGGGCTTGACGCTGCGCATGATCGCCGATAGTTCGCCTCAACTGGCATGGTTGGCATGGGCGACCCCGTTCGGGCTGGCGGCACGCTCAGCGCCATACGCGGACAATCGCATCCTTCCGCTGATCGTGCTGAGTCTGCTTCCGATCGCGCTGGCTGGTGCGACCATCCTTGCGGCGCGCCACCGCGATCTCGGTGACGGGGTTGTGGTGGTGCCGACGAGTCGTCGTCCACGAAAGCGCCTGTTGCACAGTATCGGCGGGTTCGCTCTTCGCCGAACCGGCCGGATCACCTTCGGGTGGGCGGTCGGCGTTGCCGCATTCTTCTGTCTGATCGGCGCATTGCTCGACTCAGTTCTCGAGTTCTTTCAGACTAACCCGGACGTCGCTGAATTGGCCGCCGGCGCAGGGATCAGCACCTTCGACTCTGTGAACGTCTTCGCTGCGCCGCTGTTCAGCATGCTCCCAGTGGCCACCGGTCTCTACGCCGCAATGCGTCTCGCCACGATGGTCGCCGACGAGAAGGCCGGTCGCTGGACCCTGCTTTTCGCCCAGCCGATCACACGTATACGCCTGATGTCGGCTGAACTCGCGGTCACCGTTACTGCGATGTTTGCTTTGCATTGCGCTGCCGGAGTCGCGATGTGGGGCGGTGCGAAGATCACCGGCGCACCGCTGCAGTTCCCCGATGCACTTGCGGGTGCAATGAATTCACTCCCTGTGGCGTTACTCGCGACCGGCGCCGCGGCAGTGGGGGTCGGATGGCTCCCATCCGCCGCCGGCCTAATCGGCGCACTGCCGCTTGTGGGCGGATTCTTGGTGAACGCGATCATGCAGGCGACGAACGCGCCGGCCTGGGTGGCCAACCTCTCGCCGTGGGCGCACCTCGCCGCGGTACCCGACGCACCGCCACACTGGACGGCGATCATCATTTTCCTGCTGATCAGCGCGATGCTGAGCGCGATCGGAGTGTGGGGTTACGTCAAGCGCGATGCCGCAACTTAGGCAAGAGACACGACGTCGGGGACTCGGCGCCGTGCGATCCGTGACCTCGCCCATTCTTTGCTGCCGTCGGCTGCAATTCCCCTCGCCCGACGAGGCCGGAAACGTTACCATTTTGGTTGATCCCGCGTATCGATAGTGGGGCGCGGGGGCAAGCTGGTGATCGAAACGCCGATCCGCTGGCCAACGCTGATCCGAGTCAGCAAACGGTATCGAAAAGAACGGCTTGAAGTTCCGGCTCGCAACGGGAGGTAATTCCGATGGGTTTCATACCGAATTTCTACGAATTGAAAGAGACTGCCGAGGAATCCCTCGACCTCCTCAAGCGGGGCGTCGCAGCGTTGGAAAGACTTGCGGCAGAACAGGCTCGGGCCAATGATCTGTACGCCGAAGTGAACGACGCCTCACAGTCACCAGTTCGGCGCATCACCGAGCTGCAGGCCTGAGCTAGACGCAATGGGGCCGTGGGAGCCACGTGTCGCGCTCCCAGTCGCCGATCGGCCGCGCTTGGCAAAGGTTTCCTCACCCGCTGCGGCGCCTTTCCGCTCGCGCACAATCCCGACAAGCCCACGAGGAGCTCGTGGACAGGTGGTGGTGGACGACGGGTTCGACGTCAGCAGCCAGCGGCGACACCGGGACGGTCCCGAACTTGCTGAATCAACAGTCGGTGATCTCGACGTTGCACATCGGCCCCGATGGCCGCGAGTCACCAGTGGCCGAAATCTTGGCCTCAATCGCGTCGCTCACGGTTTCGAAAGGCAATGTCCGGACATCAGGTGAGCGCATAGCATGCGCGTAGCTACGCGAGGGAGGCGCGGCAATTGGGCGGGGTTGAGAACCTGGACTTCTTCACCGACAAGTCACTTGTCGATGACCCCTACGGGTATTACGACGCGATCCGCCGATGCCCGGTTTGGCGTGAGCCGGCGCATGGTGTGGTGCTGGTGTCGGGCTACGACGAGGCCGTCGCCGTGCAACGCGACCCCGACGAGAACCTGTCGGTCTGCAATATCGTCAGCGGACCGTGGTCGGGGATTCCGGTCGACGCCGACCGTGACGACATCTCAGATCTGATCGAGCAACACCGCCACAGGGTTACGTTCGGCGACTACTTCATCACATTTGACCCTCCCAGGCACACCGCGCACCGCTCCCTGTTGAGCCGGTTGTTCACGCCCAAGCGGCTGAGGTACAGCGAGGACTTCCTCTGGCATCTGGCCGACGAACAAATCAACCGCTTCGCCGAGGAGGGCAAGTGCGAGATCGTCGTCGACTACAACTTCCCGTTCACGCTGGATGCCATCACCAACCTGCTGGACGTACCCGAGGCCGACCGTGAGAAATTCCGACGCGCGGCCACAGCCAGCAGGCTCGAAGGCGAACGCAGCGGGTTCGTCGGCGTAAAAGAGGAGTGGTTCGTCGAGTACATCGAGGAACGCCGGCGCGAACCGCGCGACGACGTCCTGACCGAGCTTGCGCTGGCGAAGTTCCCCGACGGCACGACACCCGAGGCAATTGACGTCGCCAGGGTCGCCACATTCATGTTCGCCGCCGGCCACGGCACGACGATCGATCTGCTGAGTCTCGCGATGCTGATGCTCGCGGAGCGGCCGGAACTGCAAGAGCAGCTGCGCTGCGACCGGTCGAAGATTCCCGCCTTCGTCGAGGAGATGCTTCGCTTCGAAAGCCCGATCAAGTCGAACTTTCGAATGGTGCGACGCACCACCAAGATCGGCGACGTCGATGTGCAGGCCGGTACCAGCGTACTGGTGATGAACGGTGCGGCAAACCGTGATCCACAACGCTTCGACGAGCCCGACGAATTCCGCCTTACGCGTCCAAACATATTGCAGCACATCGCATTCGGTCGCGGCATCCACACCTGTCCGGGTGCCCCGATCGCACGGGCCGAAGCGCGAGTGAGCTTGGCACGCATCCTTGACCGGATGGCCGAGATTCGGGTTTCAGAAGCCAAGCACGGCCCCGCGGGTGATCGCCGCCTCAAATGGGACCGCACCTTTCTGTTCAGACGCCTCAATGAGTTGCACCTCGAGTTCACGCCGATCTAGAAGACGAACGCCGGCACGTGAGGAGCGCCGGCGCTCTCGCCGATAGAGTGCCTCTATGTCCGACGCCGATCGGGGATGGATCACGAATGGGGAGCGACCGCGAACGTCCCGAGAACCGACGAATGAGAAATCGGCGCGAGACTCGGCACTGCCGGCGGTGACTGAGAGGGCGCCGCAACTTCAACCGCTTTATCTGCTGGCGGACAGTCAACTGCTGTTCTGGAAGCGCCAGGATCGGCTGCTGCTCGAGACAGCCCTCGAAGAACTCTCATCGGGCATCCCAGTGAGCGCGGCCTACATCGGTGCCTCTAACGGGGATCGTCCGGAGTATTACGAGATCTTCGAGGCGGCGATGGATGCCATTGGAATCATTGACCGTCGCATGATCGCGTCGTCATTCGGTGCAGACGACCGCTCTTGGCTCGACCGCGCCCAGTTGATCGTTCTCGCGGGCGGCAACGTGCGTCTCGGCTGGAACACGTTCGAAAGTACCGGCATGAAGGATGTGATCCTGGACAGATACGCGCAAGGCGCGATCCTGGTGGGCGTCTCAGCCGGCGCAGTCCAGCTCGGCCGCTACGGCATCGTCGAGACGCCCGAGCCCTCCTCGACTGAGCTGCTCGAAGTGTTCCAGCTCGTCCCCTCGATCATCGACACGCATGACGAGCGAGCCGAGTGGGCTCGGCTTACGCGGACGATTCAGTCACTGGAGGGAGCGGCCACCGGACTGGGCATCCCTTCCGGCGGCGGAGTCGTTGTCCACCCGGATACCAGCATCGAGCCGCTGCGGCGTCCGGCGCACGAATTCCGTTTCGAGGGCACTTGCGTCACGCACTCGCTGTTGTGCGCCGACGACGACCGTTGACGGCGACCTCCTATCCGGCCGGCTCCCCAAGCGCGACAAGCCACAAGAGCAACTCCTTGCCGGGGCGGACCGCCCACCGGGTTCGGGCCCCCTGCGGGTGCCGGCGTCATCGTGCACTTGTCGTAAAGAAACGCGGGTGCGCTTTGAAGATTTCATCCTTTCGGCGCGGTCGGCGTCCTTCCGTTCAGCGCTTGACGTCCACTGCTTCCGATTCGAGTTCGCCGCGACACGACTGCGACAAACACCCGATTATCCGCCCCGCGGTCCCGGTGTCGGTCACAATGCATATGGCAACGCCTCCGCGAAGGGACGGATCGTGGGGTCCTCGAGAAATGGTCATTAGCAGGTCGGATCGCCAGTTGTGGATCACGCGGGCGATCACGATGCGGGCGACGGTCCTCCAATTCGGCGACCGGTATCCATGGGCCGTGGCGATGTTGGCGGTGCCGCTCACGATCTTCTGCCTAGGCGGGGTGGCCACCCAGCCGGTGGTCTTCATTCCGTTGCTGATGCTGACCGCGGTGACTTTAGTCGGCGTCGAAACCCTCGTCGACCAGCAGAGCGCGGGTAAGAACGTGGTGGTCCACGCCGGTATCCAGAAGCGAAACCGCGCACCGCAGATCGACCGACGAAAAGACCGGCCCAAGCCGACTCCGCCGCAACCGGAGTTGGAAGCGCGGGCGCGCGCAGAAGCCGCGGAAGCCAAGACGCTCGCCGCCGAGACGCGGGCGCGGGCAGAAGCCGCCGAAGCTCAAGCCTTCGCCGCCGAAGCCCAAGCCCTGGCGGCGGAGGCCGAAGCGCTGGCCGCCGAGGCGCTGGCGCAGGACAAGGCCACCCAAGTCCGGGCCCTGGCCGCAGAAACTGAAGCGCTGGCCGCCGAGGCCAGGGCGAAGGTGGACCTGGCCGAAGCCGAAGCTCGCGCCGCCGAGAGCAGCGCGTGCTCGCGGGCGAAGGCGGAAGCCGCCGAAACCGAAGCCCGCGCCGCCGAGACGAGAAAGCAGGCAGAAGCCGCCGAGGCCGAACTCCGCGCCGCCGAGGTATGGGCACAAGCACAAGCCGCCGAAGCCCAAGCCCGCGCCGCCGAGACGAGAAAGCAGGCAGAAGCCGCCGAAGCCCAAGCCCGCGCCGCCGAGGCATGGGCACAAGCCGAAGTCGCCGAAGCCCAAGCCCGCGCCGCCGCGGTGCGCGCTTGTTTGCAGGCGCAATCAGAAGCCGCCGAAACCGAAGCACGCGCCGCAGAGGCGAGAAAGCGGGCGGAAGCGGCCGAAGGCCAAGCTCGCGCCGCCGAGGTGTGGGCGGCGGCTAAAGCCGCCGAAGCTCAGGCCCGCGCTACCGAGGCCCGCGCGCGAGCAACCCAACTTCGGCTCGAGGCGGAAGCCAAGGTCAACCGGTTCCCGAAGGTGGATTGACACGGGTGACCCACGGCCGAGCTTTCGGCATCCAACAGGAGATGTCAGTTCTCGCCACACCCGCTGATACCGCTGCTCGGCCACGCTCATCCCCTTCATAGAGGGAATGCCTTCGTATTCGCGCGTTGCCGGTACGGGCGCGGTACGTCTCGGGGTGCTCCCTCAGAACGCCCCGGACGCCGGGGTGAAACGTCGGGGTGGTTAGCGAAGACACGCCGAGAACTGTCTGAAGTCGCGTCGGCCGGCTTGTTGGTGGCTGGACGCGGCTGACGCGATGCGCGGACTGTCAATGCATTCGGGCGCTGCCGCCAAGGCCGATCTCGAGGACGCTACCGGTGATGACGCCCGGGTCGGTGACCAGATACAGAAGTCCGCGGCTGACGTCCTGGGGCGAAATCCACGGCTGGGGAATCGGATTCGCCTTCATCATCCGACGGACCAGGTCGTCGGGGACGTCGTCGCCGCCCTCGGGTTGCACCATCGGTGTCTGCACCGTGGTCGGGCAGATGACGTTGACCGTGATGCCGTCCTTTGCGACCTCCAGGGCGACGGACTTCGCGAGTCCGATGACGCCCCATTTGGTGGCGTTGTATGCCGCCAACTCTGGGATGCCCATGCGGCCACCCATGGACGACGTCACCAGGATCCGGCCGAAGCGCTGCCGTCGCATCACCGGTATCGCTGCTCGCAGCGTGTGGAATGCGCCCGTCAGATTGGTGTCGACGAGTTGGTGCCAGGTCTCGTCTGTCACTTCTTCCAACGGCCCGGTGCTCACGATTCCGGCGTTGACCACCACGATGTCGAGGCTGCCCAACCGGTTCACGGTTTCCGCGACGGCTGCGTCCACCGCCGCTGCGTCGCGCACATCCAGCGCGATGGGAATGCAGATGCCGCCGAGCTCCTCGACACGCTTGGCCGTGCGGCGCAGATCGTCCTCGGTGCCGAGGGGATACGTCAGGTTCATCGGGCGGGGCACGTCAGCGATGACGATGTTCGCCCCCTCCGCGGCCAGCGCCAAGGCATGGGACCGGCCCTGCCCACGCGCTCCCCCGGTGATGAAGGCGACCCGACCGTCTAGCGCACCCATGGTTAGCTACAGTAACGCTTGCCGGGCAACGTGTTTCGCCGGATCAGGAATCGGGGTCGGAGAAGACCGGCCGCTCGCCCGACATGCCGGCCACCACGGCGGCGATCTGATTGGGCTTGCCGATCAACCCGGTCTGCAACTCGGATTCGAGCGACAGGGCAGTCCCCGCGTCGTTGCTGGTCCAGGTCTGGTTGTAGAGACGCTTGGCGGCCCGCACGGCATCCGGCGATTTCCGTGCGATCTCCTCGGCGAGCGCCAACGCCGACGAGAGCGGGTCGTCAGCAGTGCGAGTGACCAGGCCGAGCGCACAGCCGTCGCTCCCGGAAACTATGCGGCCAGTGAACGTCAACTCCTTTGCGACGTCGACGGATACCAGCCGCGGCAGTGTCTGCGTGATGCCCATGTCGGGGACAAGGCCCCATTTGACCTCCATGACGGACAGTTTCGCGTCCGGGGCAGCGATGCGGATGTCGGCGCCGAGCGCGATTTGCAGACCGCCCCCGAAGCAGTTGCCGTGAATCGCGGCGATTACCGGTGCCGGCACCAACGACCAGTCATAGGTCACCCGCTGTGCGAAATTGGCCAGATGGTCGTCGCCTCGCTCCAGGAGCACACCCGTGCCGCCGGACCCGGCCATGAAACTTGCCACGTCAAGACCGGAGCAGAAGCTCTTGCCCTCACCGTGTAGCACCACCGCTCGAACAGATGTGGCATCGGCCAGTTGCTCGGCGGCGTTCACTAGGCCTTCGAACATGGCTCGGTCCAGCGCGTTGTGCTTGTCGGCGCGAACCATCGTCACCGTCGCAACGCCGGTCTCGCCGATCTGCACCCGAACTCTCTCTTCGCTCACGGTGGCAAACTTACCGCGATGAGCATCTGGGGGCTGCCGTCCAGAGAGGACGCTCAGCGCTGCTCGGGCCTGTTGCGATCGCCCACAAAGCTTCCGGCCACGCGGTAGTCCGAGGCATCGACACTCCTCTGTGCACCGCGTCATCGCGTCGGCGCCGCGCCAACGGCAGCGCACCTCCAGGTTCTCGGTCACCAAACCGGAACGCTACTCCCAATTGGACCATAGTCCAGTTAGACACAGGGTTGCTGACGACGCTTAAGGCTGAACCCGTGCCAAGGGGGGTAAACCCCCCATCAACTTGGAGGTCAACCTCGTGGTGTCGCGTGGCGACACTTCGTACTTTGAAGGCATGGCTGACATGAATACCGACCGCGACGTAATCGAGGGCGCCCTGGCGCTCATCGAGGCTGACGGCGGGTGGACGCAAGGCACCTACTGCCGCGACGCCGAAGACAACGAGGTGCAGCCATCAGTCGACTCGCCGGGCGACTGGGTGCGGGTGCGCACCGAGCACGTCGGCGCGGGAGGCTACCGGGTACGCACCGAGCCTGTCGCCGCCCCATGCAGCTTCTGCCTGGGAGGGGCGCTACGTACGGCGGCTGGCTATTGGCACAGCGGGCAGCCTTACGCGGCGCAAATGCAGGTCGATCGGCTGGAGTTACTACTGGTGCGGCTCGCCAACTCCGCCGACGCAATGAACTGGCCGAACCTGGACGCCTTCAACGATGACGTACACACCACCGCGGCCGACGCGGTGCTGATGCTCAAGCGCGCCGCCGTGCATCTCGACGCCCAGATGCACGAGCGGCCGTAAGCAGCCCAGTTTTCAGGAAATCTGCACGATGCGGATGCCCATGTCCTGGCGGCTGCTGTTGAGGCCAACTCGGGCGGATAGTCGCAGTCCACGCGTTCGCTTCTGAGTGTCGCCACCTATGCGCCCTTCCCGTTGCGCCAGCGGGCCTGCGCCGCGATCCTCGCCCCCGCCGACCGCTTGCGCCCCACCGACTCACCCACCACCGGCAACGCCAACGCCGCGCTTAGGCTCTCAGCCAACTTCCGATGCAACCGAATCTCACCCAGCAACGGATGCGACTTCGGTTGACCAGTCGAACCCTCCACCACCGGCTCCGCATCCTTCATCGCCGCCGTCAACCGATCCAACTCGTCAACCGTGCGGCACAACGCCGCCAACAACGCCAGCTCAGCCGGGTCCAGCACTTAACCCGATGTAACTTCCCGCCACATCGAGCGGCCCCGCGTCTTCAAACCCGCCGGGACCGGCCTACTTTTCGCTGAACCGACAGCCTGAGCGGTTGCCTGACCACATAGACCAAGCGATTGCCCACCAGTCATCAGCACCTCCAAATCTGTTGCAAATCACTATGATCCAACCGCAACACAACACCATTCGACACGCGAAAGTTGTCGCAGCACAACACCGCAACCTCCCAAAAAAAATGGAACCCGCACGCATGAAGGACACCTTCCGGCGACAGGCGCGTGTCCAGCAGTGCGGTTCGCGGTGGCGTCCGCTCCCCTGTATGCCCTTGTGTTACAACATATTTCGTATCTCCGGACGGTGCTGAATGTTGTTGTGCGAGTGTAGGTGGTGGGGTTGGCGCTGGTGTCGGCTAGCGGCTGCAGCTCGAGGACCGCCTTGCCGCGGGTTCGCAGTATCGCGGCGAATATATGGCGAGCAACGAGCTCGGCGAGCGTTGTGGTGTCTCGGGACATCGCTGACACTTATGTCTCGGGACATCGCTGACACTCATGATGCCGGTTTGGGCTCGCGGGTGCGATAGGTGCGGGTGGTCTTGTCGATGGACTGGTAGTTGCGTGTGGGATCGGCAGTGAGAGTGCGCACGAGTCGGTTGCCGCTGAAGATGGTGATGTGCTCGCCGTCGCGGATGACATCGCAGTCGTGGCCGGCCCAGCGCAGCCCGACGTTGACCTTGTAGGGCGCGACGAACACCTGTCCCGACTTCTCTCCGACGGTGCGGCGGCTGACGAACACCGGTGCGGGCAGTGGACGCTCGGCGGGGCGGGCCATGACGGTGGCGCTGAATGCCTCGGCCGGGGTGGCGCCACGTAGCGCGCGGTGCGGCCGTTGGTGGTTGTAATAGGTGCGGAACTGCTCGAGCAGGGCGTTGAGTTCCTCGACAGTAGCCGCCGGATCGCGGGCAGACAGCCACTTCTTCAGCGTCTGCCAGAACCGCTCGATCTTGCCGCAGGTCTGCGGGTGAAACGGCGTCGAGTTGATGGTCCGCACCCCGAGAGCGCGCAGATTGACCTCGAAAGCTGATTCATGCGCGTGGAAGCGGCCAGTGTAGACGATTCCGTTGTCCGACAACGACATCGATGGTATCCCGCACTCGTCGATGCCTGCCAGCATCACCTCCCAGACAAGCTCGGCGTCCGCGTCATCGGCACCCGCGCGCAAACCCACCACATACCGGGAGTGGTCGTCGAGACTGCCCGCGATGCCCACCGCGCTGCCGTCGGCCAGCGTCCATCCGGTCCAATCGGACTGCCAACACTCGTTGGGCCGATCGAAGCAAAACCGTTTGGTCGCCGACTTCGGCCGCGGACGCCGCGACCGATCCTGCAGACCCGTGACTTCGCCGGGGCAGACCCCGGTCGAGGTGGAAGACCTGATCGTGTTGCGGCGTAAGCAGTTGATCGAGGATGGCCGCGATCACGGTGCACAGTCGATCGTGTGGTCGTTGCAGCGCGAGGGTATCGCGGTGCCGTCAGTGTCGACGGTGTGGCAGATCTTGACCCGTCGCGGGGCGATCGTCCCGCAGCCACAGAAGCGCTCGATCCCACCGTCACGGAAACGCTTGCGGAACTTGTAATACGTCTGTCGACTGATCGCGCTGTCCCGGCAGAACTGCGCCACGTTGTCGACCTGGCCGGCCAACGCCGAAGCCATCCGAATGTCCATCGCCGTCACCTTCTGAGCCATGAGCCATCCTGGCCCAGGCCCTACTCAAGTGTCAGCGATGTCCCGAGACATACAACTGTCAGCGATGTCCCCGAACAGAACAGAGCTCGGCGAGCGTTGCATCCTGACGCCATCACGTCGCGGGGGGAGAAGATGCTCACGAAGCTCGGCATCCCGGCCGTGCGATTGCACGACGCCCGTCATTCGTGCGCCACGTTGATGCACCTGCAGGGGGTGCCGATAGCGGTGATTGCGTCGTGGCTGGGGCACGCGAGCGGCGTTCACGATGGCCACCTACGCGCATAGCCAGGACGATGCGTTGAAGGCGGCGGCGAGCAGTTTCGGGCGAGTTGTGACAACTCGTGACACCCGAGACGGGCACTACCTGACGACCGGAGGCCGCGATAGCTGGTCTTAGCTGGGCTTTTTGGTGGGGCGGGCGGGACTCGAACCCGCGACCAACGGATTATGAGTCCGCGGCTCTAACCAACTGAGCTACCGCCCCAGCGCGACGTGCGGCACCATGGTCCCATATCGCTTCAGCCGGCCAACCACGCTCCAAGCCGGAAATCGTCACGCGATGTCGGCGTACACCGGCTGCCCGTCGTGGCCGATCGAGTAGCGCTCGGTGCCCGACGCCACTCGCGGGGCGTCGGCCCCCAGCGACACCGCGATTTTGTTGCACGCGTTGCGCATGACGTCCAGCGTCAGCTCCCACACCTGCTTCTCCGAGAAGTGCCTCCGGACGCCCGCGGCCACATCCGCCTCGATCCGTGCCGGCGACCAGATCAGCGCGTCGACGTATCGCAGTGCCGCCTTCTGCGCGTCGGTCAATCCCTCGGCGGACTCATAGCGCTCGATCTGCCCGTACAGCTCCTCGGACCCACCCGCGTCCAGCGCGTTGTCATCCCGTAACGACTTGCACAGCCGGCAGTTGTGCTGAATCGCCCCGCGCAGCCGGACGATCTCCGTCGTCACCGGATCGAGTTCCCGTAACCGCGCCACGGCGGGCGCGAAGCCGTTGAGCAGGGCATCGACCGGATCGGCCTCGTGGTCCCACTCGACGACGCTGCAGTGGCCGGGTCGGCCCAGACCCAGTGCCTCGCAGCCCGCCCACACTCGCGGCACGAAGTCGGCGATGAAGATCGCGACCACCGTTCGAAAAGCGTTGTCGCCCAGCGTCACCGACAGTCGCTTGCGCTGATTTTCGCCGATGCCCGAGACGTCGATCGCGAACTGCTCGGCGAACGCGGCCACCACCCGATCCGCTTCGGTGGCCTCGTCGAGCAGGTCGCCCTCCACGGTCAGCGGCGGTAACGCCAGCGCCCTGCCGCACGTCAGCCGGATCAACGTGTCCAGTCGGCCGTCACCCGACGACATCGCCACCAACCCGGCGATCCGATCGGCAAGCTCGTCAGTGCCCACCCACGGATTATTGCGCCTGACTGACCGACGACATGTGAAAGTCGGGAATCCGCAGTGTCGGCATCGCCGCCCGCGTGGCCCAGTCGCCCCACTCCCGCGGCAAAGTGACCTCGCTGGCACCCGCCTCCGTCGTCCGGCGCAACAGGTCCAACGGGCTCTCGTTGAACCGGAAATTGTTGACGGCAGCCGTCACCTCGCCGTCCTCGATCAGGTAGACACCGTCGCGGGTGAGTCCCGTCAGCAGCAGCACCGCCGGATCGACCGCGCGGATATACCACAGCGTGCTCAGCAGCAGTCCCCGCTCCGTGCCCGCGATCATGTCCGCCAGACCGCCTTGCCCCCCGGTCATCAGCAGGTTGTCCGCAGGCGCGGCCGGGGTCGCGCCGAACTCCGCGGCCGACGCCCGTGAATACGCCAACGCGTTGATCGCGCCGTCGCGGACCCAGTCCACCCGGCTGATGTCCATGCCGTTGTCGAAAACCGAAATCCGTTCCGACGAGGTGGATGTCGCGACAAACGGGGTGCACGCCAGCCCTGCGGCGAGCGGATCGGAGTACAGCGTCAACGGCAACTCGGTGAGCTTCTCCCCCACCCGCGTGCCGCCGCCGGGCGCGGAGAACGCGGTGCGACCCTCCTGCGCGCCGCGGCCGTCCATCGCCCATGTCAGGTAGATCATCAGGTCGGCCACCGTCGATGGCGGCAGGATCGTTTCGTAGCGCCCGGCCGGCAACTCCACGGTGCGTTGCGCCCAGCCCAGCCGAGTCGACAACTCGTCAAGCATCGAATCCGTTGGTACGTCGGCAAAGTCGCTCGTGCTGACGCCGACCCACGCGCTGGCGTCGGCACGCTTGGCGTTGATCTCCACTGAACCGGTCGGCTGCGTGTACCGCCGCCGCAACCCACCCGAGGTCGCCAGGAACGTGGTCTCCACAATGTGCCGCGCATACCCGTACAACCTGTCGCCGCGGTGGAAGCCACGGGCGAGTCCGTCCGCCATCGCCAAGAACACCTCCGCGCCGGTGCCCGGCACCGGGGCATCCCAATCCGGGGGTACGTCACCGCCGGCGAGCAACGGCGCGCTGTCGCGAGCCTCGGGCGCCGAGCGCGCCGCCTCCTGCGACGATGCCACCAGCGCCGCGATCGTCGATGGGTCGACCTCGCTGGACCGCACCGACCCGACATGCGACTTGCCGCCCCTGTGCACCACCGAGACCACCGTCGTGTAGCGCGTCGTCGACTCCCCGTTGGTGGTCATCGAGTTGCCCGCCCACCGCAGCGCCGCGTCGGAGCGGTCGGTCACCAACACGATCGTCTCGTCGGCCCCGCCCAACCGAACAGCTTCGGTCAGCGCGATCTCCACGACCCGCTGTGCGCCGATCATGACCGCCCTGCCTCTTCGCGGGTGTTGAGCACGTTCACCCCGCGGAACAACGCCGACGGGCATCCGTGGCTGACCGCGGCCACCTGCCCCGGCTGCGCCTTGCCGCAGTTGAACGCCCCGCCGAGCCGCCATGTCGACGGCCCGCCGACGGCCTCCAGCGCCCCCCAGAAGTCCGTCGTCGTCGCCTGATAGGCCACGTCGCGCAGCTGGCCGTCGAGCCGGCCGTCGCGGATGCGGAAGAACCGCTGACCCGTGAACTGGAAGTTGTAGCGCTGCATGTCGATCGACCAACTCTTGTCGCCGACGATGTAGATACCGTCGTCCACGCGGGCGATGAGATCGTCGGTGCTGACGTCCTCGGCCGCCGGCTCCAGCGAGACGTTGGCCATCCGCTGGATCGGCACGTGATGCGGCGAGTCGGCGTACGCGCAGCCGTTCGACCGGGCCACACCCAGGCGCGGTGCGAACACCCGGTCCAGCTGGTACCCGACGAAAACACCGTCGCGCACCAGGTCCCACTTCTGCGCCCGCACCCCGTCGTCGTCGAAACCGATGGTCGCCAGGCCATGTTCGACGGTCCGGTCGGCGGTCACGTTCATCACCGGCGAGCCGTAGCGCATCGTGCCGAGCTTGTCGGGCGTGGCGAACGAGGTGCCCGCATACGCCGCCTCGTAGCCGATCGCCCGGTCGTACTCGGTGGCGTGCCCGACGGATTCGTGAATGGTCAGCCACAGGTTCGACGGGTCGATCACGAGGTCCGTCGGCCCGGCGCTGACACTGGGGGCCTTGACCTTCTCGGCCAGCCAGGTCGGCAGCGCGGCCAGTTCCTCGGTCCAGTTCCACGCTTCGTCGCCGGCGACGTACTCCCAGCCCCGGGCAGTCGGGGGGGCCAGCGTGCGCATCGTCTCGAAGGTGCCCGCCGCGGCGTCGACGGTGACTGCCTCCAGCGACGGCTGCACCCGCACCCGCTGCTGGGTGATCGTCGAGCCGAACGTGTCGGCGTAGAACGTCTGCTCCTTGGCCGTGTGCAATCCCGTCGAGACGTGGTCGACGCCGTCAGCGGCCAGCAGCCGACCGGAGTACTCGCCGAGCACGGCCAGCTTCTCGGTGGTGCCGACACTGAACGGGTCGATCCGGTAGTCCGAAAGCCAAGTGGCCTCGGTGTAGACGGGTTCGTCGGCCAGCTCGATCCGCTCGGCGTTCAGCTGCGCCAGCGTCCTGGCCACTCCCACGGCGCGGCGTGCGGTGTCGGCGGCGACCACCGGGCGGAGCTCGGCATGCGAAGCGAACCCCCAGGTGCCGTCGACGATCACCCGCACCGCCAGGCCGATCTCCCGATCGACGACCGCGGTCTGCAGTTCACCGTCTCGCAACTGCACGAGCTCCGAAGTGATCGCGTGAATGCGAAGATCTGCGTAGCCGGCGCCGGCGGCCGACGCCGCCGACAGCGCCGCGTCGGCCAGCGCATGGCGAGGCAAATCGAGGAAGTCGGCGTCGACTCGTCGGGTGGCGCTCACGTCACCACCGTAGTGGTGGCGCCCTCGGCCCGCTTTAATGACTCGGATGGCACAGCATCGCCGCATGACCGCAACCGGGTACGCGCTCCTGGCGCCGAGCCTGTTCGGAGTCGTCGCGTTCATGTTGCTGCCCATGCTCGTGGTGCTATGGCTGTCGTTGCACCGGTGGGACCTGTTGAGGCCGATGGAGTATGTGGGACTGCACAATTGGCAGTCGGTGCTGACGGATCCGTCCTTCGGCACGTCGCTGGTGGTCACGGTGTCGTTCGTCGCGTTGGTGGTGCCGACGCAGACGCTGTTGGGATTGGCCGCGGCCGCACTGTTGTCCCGCGGACTGCCCGGCAGCGGGATCTTCCGGACGCTCTACGTGCTGCCGTGGATCTGCGCGCCGCTGGCGATCGCGGTGCTCTGGCGCTGGATCCTCGCCCCCACCGACGGCGCGGTCAGCGCCCTCCTCGGCCGCCAGATCGGATGGCTCACCGACCCGACGCTGGCGCTGCCGGTCGTCTCGGCGGTGGTGGTGTGGACCAACGCGGGATACGTGACGCTGTTTTTCCTGGCCGGGATCCTCAACATTCCCGAGGACATCCACAACGCGGCACGCACTGACGGGGCGACGACATGGCAGCGATTCCGGCACATCACGCTGCCGATGCTGCGGCCGACGCTGTTCTTCGTTCTGGTGACGGGGATCATCAGCGCGGCACAGGTTTTCGACACCGTGTACGCGTTGACCGGCGGCGGACCGCAGAACCGGACCGACCTGCTGGCGCATCGCATCTACGCCGAGGCGTTCGGCGCGGCTGCGGTGGGACGGGCCGCGGTCATGGCGGTGGTGCTGTTCGTGCTGCTGGTCGGTGTGACGATCGTCCAGCAGCTCTACTTCCGGCGACGGACCAGCTATGACGTCGCCTAGCCGGGCCGCATCCGCGGTCCTCATCTATCCCGTCTTGCTGGCCGGGGCGCTGATCACGTTGGCTCCCTTCGTGCTCGGTGTGCTGACCTCGCTGCGAGACCCGAGTCGGTTCGACACCGAGTCGCCGTTGTCGCTGCCCACCACACCGACCCTGCAGAACTACGCGGATCTCGCCGACGCTGGGTTCGGCCGGGCGCTTGCGGTGACTGCGCTGATGACCGCGGTCATCCTGCTCGGCCAGCTGACCTTCTCCGTGCTGGCGGCATACGCGTTCGCGCGTCTGCGGTTTCCCGGCCGTGACGCGTTGTTCTGGGTGTACGTCGCGACGCTCATGGTGCCGGCGACCGTGACGGTCGTGCCGCTGTACCTGATGATGGCCGAAGCCGGCCTGCGTAACACGTTCTGGGCGTTGGTGCTCCCGTTCATGTTCGGCTCGCCGTACGCGATCTTTCTGCTGCGTGAGTACTTCCGCACCATCCCAGGCGATCTCATCGACGCTGCGCGTATCGACGGCGCCAACACGCTGGATGTGATCGTTCACGTCGTGCTGCCGGCGAGCAGGCCGATCCTGGTGACGCTGGCCCTGATCACCGTTGTCTCGCAGTGGAACAGCTTCATGTGGCCGCTGGTGATCACGAGCGGCGGCCGGTGGCAGGTGCTGACGGTCGCGACCGCCGGCCTGCAGTCGCGGTACAACGCGCAGTGGACCTTGGTGATGGCGGCGACGACGGTTGCGATCGTGCCGCTGCTCGTGCTGTTCGTCGCGCTGGGCCGCCACATCGTGCGCTCGATCGTGGTGACGGGACTGAAATGAGGTTTTCGACACTTTTCGCGGCAGGTGTGGCGGTAACCGCTGCCGTGTTGCTCGTCGCGGCCGTGCTGCTTGGGCAGTCGACCGATTCGGGCGGGCGCACCGTGGTGACCGTGCGCCTGTGGGACGAGCAGGTCGCCGAGGCCTACCGAAAGTCGTTCGCCGAGTTCAGTCGTGAGCACCCAGACATCGAGGTGCGGTTGAACGTCGTTGCCTACTCTACGTATTTCGACACGCTGCGCACGGACGTCGCGGGTGGTGGCGCGGACGACATCTTCTGGATCAGCAACGCCTATTTCGCCGAGTACGCCGACAGCGGGCGGTTGCTGAACATCGGCCGCCTGCTGGGCGAGGACGCGTCTCGGGCGTGGGATCCGTCAGTGGTCGGCCAGTTCACCCGCAGTGGTGCGCTGTGGGGGGTGCCGCAGCTGACCGACGCCGGCATCGGGCTGTACTTCAACGCCGACCTGCTCGACGCGGCGGGGGTCGACCCGAGCGCGCTTTCCACGCTGCGCTGGTCGCCGGACTCGGCCGCCGACACGCTGCGGCCACTGCTGGCCCGGCTCACCGTGGATCGCGGCGGCCGCGCTGCCGGCACGCCGGGCTTCGACGCCCAGCGGATCCGGCAGTGGGGGTACAACGCCGCCAACGATCTGCAGGGCATCTACCTGAACTACATCGGTTCGGCGGGCGGAGTGTTCTCCGTCGGCGACCGGTTCGCGTTCGACAACCCCGAGGCCGCGCAAGCCTTCGAGTACCTGGTGGGGCTGATCAACAGCGATCACGTCGCTCCGCCGGCGTCGGCCACCAACGACAACGGTGACTTCTCCCGTAACCAGTTCCTGCAGGGCAGGATGGCGCTGTTCCAGTCGGGGACCTACAACCTGGCGGCGGTCGCCGACGCAGCCCCGTTCCGGTGGGGGGTCGCGCTGCTGCCCGAGGGCCCGGCGGGCCGGGTCAGCGTGACGAACGGGATTGCGGCTGCGGGTAATTCGGCCAGCGAGCATCCGGAGGCGGTGCGAAAGGTGCTGGCCTGGATGGGCAGTGCCCGCGGCAACACGTATCTCGGTGCCGGCGGCGCGGCGATTCCGGCGGTGCTTGCGGCCCAACCGGTCTACCACGACTACTGGCGATCCCGCGGCGTCGATGTGAGCGCGTTCTTCGAGGTACTCGGCGGCCCGCGCATCGCGGCCCCCGGTGGCGCCGGCTTCGCCGCGGGATTCGATGCGCTCAAACCCTACTTCGACGAGATGTTCCTCGGCCGTCGCGACGTGCCGGTGACTTTGACCGAGGCGCAGGACGCCGCCAACACCGCTGCGCGGCGGTGATCAACGGGTCGCGGCGCTGGTTCCGAGCACCGTCAACTCCAGCGCAAGCGCCACCCCGCATACCACCGCGACGATGAGAAACGCCCACCAGTCAATGGCTTTCGGGCGTGACGGTGCGGCCGAGATCTGTCCGGCGCCGCCCCGCGCGGTGATCGCATCCCCCATCTCGTCGGCGCGCCGCAGCGCGACGGTGATCGCCGCCGCCAGCAGGTCGATCGCTTCGAGCCACCACCGCCGCCACCGTCCCCGACGGCGCACGGGTAGCTGCTTCGGCCGCAGATTGCGGGCGGCGTAGAGCACCCGGAACTCGTCGATCAGCATCGGGAAGGCCCGCAGCGCCAACGCCAGTGCCACCGCCCAGCCGTCGACGGGGATCCGTAGCACCCGCAGTGGCCGGCCCAATGTGGCGACGGCGGGGGCGATCTCGGCGACGTTGGTGGTCCACGACACCATCGCGCCTAGTCCAAGCAGCACGATCGACAAAGCGGTGATGCGCAGGAAGTTCAGCAGGCCGCCCAGCCCCACGTCGACCGAGCCCATGGAGATGATCGGGCTGCCGCCGGCGAACGTCGCCGTCAAGCCGCCGAAAAACAGCAGGATCCACAACCAGCGCGGCACCGACGGGAGCGCGCCGCGCGGGATGTCGGCCAGTCGCGCCGCGATGAGCACCAGCGCCGCGACCGCGCCGATCGGCACCCATCCTGGATAAAAGGTCATCAGGACGCCGATGGCGGCGACCACCACAAGTTTTGTGCCGGCCCAGAGTTGATGGACGACGCTGTTGCCGGGCACCGGCCGCAGCAGCACGACCGCCCTGCGCTGACGCCGCCTCGTCGGTGCCGCCGTCACGGGAGACCTCCCGCTGCCGTCGGGGCGGGTACCAGCGCGCCGCCTTCTAGATGCAGTGTGCGCGGGCACAGTTGCTCCAGCCCCGCGAAGTCGTGGGAGATCACGACGACAGTCAGCCCGGCGCGGCGGCGAAGGTCCTCCAGCAGACGCAGCAGCCCGCGCTGACTCGTGGCATCCAGACCGGCCAGCGGCTCGTCGAGGATGAGGGCACGCGGCGAGCGGGCGAGCAGCCCGGCGAGGACCACCCGCCGCATCTGGCCGCCGCTGAGCTGGTCGATGCGCCGGGTCGCCAACGTCGGATCCAAGCCGACGGTGGACAATGCGTCGAGAACCCGGGCGCGGTCACGCGGGGAGAAACCGGCGGCCGAGGCGATCTCGCGGTCGACGCGACCGCGCATCAGCTGCAGCCGCGCGGCCTGGAACGAGATCGCCACGGCGCCAACCTGATCCGATGCCGGCTTACCGTCGAGCAGGCATGCTCCCGCGGTCGGCTCGGTCAGTCCCGCCATGATCCAGGCCAGGGTCGACTTGCCCGACCCGTTGAGCCCGTGGATCAACACGCCGTCACCCTCGTGCACGGTGAAGGTGATGTCGCGCAATGCCGTCGCCGCCCATGGGGTACCGCTGCCGTACTCGTGGCTGACGTCTTTTACTTCCAGCACCGGAGCGGTGTCAGCGCCCGGGGTGACAGTCGCGGCCGGAGCGTCGGCGGATTCCACCATGTCGGTGTTGTCCGCGGCGCCGCCGTTCCCCGTCAGGTCGACCGTGCGATCGGCCGCGTCGGCCTCGTCGTTGTAGTGGGTGATGTGCACCAGCGACATCTGGTGGCGACGGGTCAACCCGGACAGTACCGACATCAGCCCATCGCGACCCTGCTGGTCGACCATGCTGGTCACCTCGTCGGCGATCATCAGGGACGGCTCGCGCGCGAGCGCGGCCGCCACGGCGAGCCGCTGCAGTTCGCCGCCGGACAGCCCGCCGGTGTCGCGTTCGGCCAGCCCGTCCAGGCCGACCTCGGCGAGCAACTGATCTACGTCGGTGGCCTTGCCGGGCGGTAACCCCCAGACCACGTCGTCGGCGACACGGGTGCCCAGCACCTGGCTCTCGGGGTGCTGCATGATCACCGCTGTGCCGCCGATGCGGCCCAGTCCGACGGCGCCCGGCCGTTCGATCCTGCCCGCTGTCGGCTCGCGCCCGGCCAGTATCAGCATCAGCGTCGTCTTACCCGATCCGTTGGCGCCCGTGACGGCGAGGTGCTCCCCCGGCTCGACGTTGAGCGAGACCGGGCCCAGCGCGTCGTGGTCGGCGCTTGGGTAGCGGAATCGGACGTCGCGCAGCCGCGCGGGAACCGGGCCAATCGGGGCGGTGTCATCGGGGCAGAACTCGAGCTTGTGCACATCGGGGATGCCGGCCAGCCGTTCCATCACGCGCGACAGCGCCCACCAGCCGACGAGGCTGACGAACGTGATCGACAGCACCCCGAAACCGAAGAACAGCACCGGCCAGTACTCCAGCGCGGTCGCGAAGTCACGTTTGAGTTGCTCGGCGAAACTCTCCATTCCCGGGATGCGGGCGATCACCGCGGCAGCCCCGTCGACGTTCGCGGTGACCGACTCGAAGATCAGGTGACGCAGCCGCGCCAGGATGACCAGCGCCACCACGACGGCCGCGCCGAACACGGCCCCGGCGATCACCGCGGCGAACAAGACGGTCGGCGTGCCGCGGCCACGCCGCCGCACGGTGCCGGTCAGCCCGCCGATGTAGGCGCAGTTGACGACGGTCATGAAGCCGCCCATGCCCGCGATCAAAAACGCGATGATGCCCCCCGCGACCGTCGCCGTGAGCAGGACCCGCAACCGGTAGCGGTACGCCAGCAGACCCATCGGAACCGTGCCGAGCAGAGACAAACCGGCCGCGAACGGGACCACCACCGCGATGATGGCCGTGGCCGCGCACAGTGCCGCGATGACGGAGGCCTGTGCCAGTTCGACGGGACGCATGCGACCGGTGCGGCGAGTTCGGTCCCCGGTCGCGGTCATTGCCCGATTCTGCCAGCCGGGATCGGTCGGCCCGCCACGGTGCTGTGACCGGCGACGTTTTGAAACACATAGAGAAACTATGCAATAGTGGTGGGATGACCCAGACCCTCGGAGCCGATCTGCTGTCCGTGGTCGCCCGGATCAACCGACTGGCTACCCAGCGGGTCCGTCTTCCCCTCGGTTATGCCCAGGCCCGGTTGTTGTCCACGATCGAAGACCAAGGCCAGGCCCGCATCTCCGATCTGGCCGCGCTCGACCACTGCTCACAGCCGACGATGACGACCCAGGTTCGCCGGCTCGAGGACGCGGGCATGGTGTCGCGCACCATCGACCCCGACGACGCGCGCGCGGTGCTGATCCGCATCACGCCCAAGGGTGTCGACACGCTACGACAAGTCAGGTCGGACCGCGGTGCGGCAATCGATCCGTACCTCGAGCGGCTCGACGCCGCCGATCGGGAGACGCTCACCGACGCGGTGCGCGTGCTGCGTCGGCTGCTGACCGACGCGGCCACTCCCGACACCATCACCAAGTGACCATCAAAGGAGAGATCGCCCCCATGTGGCGTCAACCCAAAGCTGTGTGGGCCGTTGCCTTCGCGTGCGTCGTCGCGTTCATGGGCATCGGCCTCGTCGACCCGATTCTCAAGCCGATCGCCGAGAACCTCGACGCGTCGCCGTCGCAGGTGTCGCTGTTGTTCACCAGCTACATGGCGGTCATGGGCGTGGCCATGCTCATCACGGGTGTGGTGGCGAGCCGGATCGGCCCCAAGCGCACGCTGCTGGTCGGCCTGGCCGTCATCATCGCCGGCGCCGGCCTGGCCGGACTCTCTGAAAGCGTGATGGAAATCGTTGGCTGGCGGGCACTTTGGGGTCTGGGCAATGCACTGTTCATCGCCACCGCGCTGGCCACGATCGTCAGCTCGGCCCGCGGCTCGGTGGCGCAGGCCATCATCCTCTACGAGGCGGCGCTGGGCCTGGGCATCGCGGTGGGCCCGCTCATCGGCGGTGCGCTCGGGTCGATCTCGTGGCGTGGGCCGTTCTTCGGCGTGTCGGCATTGATGACGCTCGCGCTTGTGGTGACCGCCGTGCTGCTGCCGTCGACCCCGCGCGCCCAGCGCGTCACCACACTGGCCGATCCGTTCCGCGCGTTGCGGCACCGCGGGCTGCTGGGGGTGGCGATCACCGCGCTGCTGTACAACTTCGGCTTTTTCACCCTGCTGGCGTTCACGCCGTTTCCGCTCGACATGGGCGCACACGAAATCGGGCTGGTCTTCTTCGGCTGGGGCGTCGCGCTGGCCTTCACCTCGGTGGTGGTCGCGCCGCGGCTTGCGCACCGGTTCGGCACCGTGCCCGTGCTGCTCGTCAACCTGGTGGCGATGACGGCGACGCTGGTCGTGATGGCCATTGCGACCGAGACCAGGGCAGTGCTCGCGACGTGCGTGGTGGTGGCTGGGCTGTTCATCGGCATCAACAACACGCTGATCACCGAAACCGTGATGAAAGCCACCCCCGTCGAACGCGGCGTGGCCTCGGCGGCCTACAGCTTCGTACGGTTCTCCGGCGCCGCGCTCGCGCCATGGCTGGCCGGCGTGCTCGGTGAGCAGGTGAGCGTGCACATGCCGTACTGGGTCGGCGCGGGTGCGGTGTTGTTGGGCGCGGGCGTCCTGGCGCTCACCCGGTCCCACCTGGAGGGCATCGACGCCGACGAGGCCGAACTCGACGAGGTGAGCGAGGCGACCGCGATCACCGTCGGCAGCGACAGCTGATCACGGCGCCGAACGTGCGCTTGTGCGCGAGATGTCGCCGGCGGTTTCACGCTAGAGCTCAAAAAAGCGTCACGTGACCACCGATCCGACCAGCAGCCCGACGACATACGTCGCGGCAATGGCCACCATTCCGAAGAAAAGTTGTCGCATCGATGCGAACCACAGCGGCTTCCTGGTGAACCGCGAGGCGACTCCACCCGCAATCATGAGCCCGAGACCGCCGAAGAGCAGCCCCATCCACAGGCTCTCGAACCCGAGGAAGTAAGGGATCAGCGGGGTCACCGCCCCGATCGCGAACGTGATGAACGACGACACCGCCGCAACGAGGGGCGACGGTTTCTCACTCGGGTCGATGCCGATCTCCTGCACCAGGTGGAAGTTGATCGCGCGGTTCTCGTCGCGGTGTATCTCCTCTGTCGCGACTGCTGCGGTGTGCCCCGAGACGCCCATCTGCATCAACATGTCGGCGAGTTCGTCCTTCTCGGCCTGCGGATGTGTACGAAACGCGCGGCGCTCGAGATGGACTTCGGACTCGATCTGCTCGTTGGCGGTCTTGACCGAGGTGTACTCGCCCAGCGCCATCGAAAAGGCGCCGGCAGCGAGACCGGCGAATCCGCTGAGGACGACGGTATGTGCGTCGGCCGCCGCACCCACACCGGCGATCAGCGCGGTGTTGGAGACCAGACCGTCCATCGCGCCGAATGTCGCCGCCCGCAACCACCCGCCGCTGACATCGCCGTGGCGGTGGTCGAAATCGTGCGGACGCGTCAGCCCACTTTCCCCGTTCGGGTTCGTCATGGCCTGATTGAACTCCGGCGCCTGGGTGTGCGTTCACTCAGGTAGACCTTGGTTTGCGACATCACAGTTTGGGCCAGCGCGCGGAGGGCTACCGTCGAGTCATGACCACCACTGCCGAACATCTGCGCAATGCGCTCGACGGTCGTTGGCGCGATGTGAAGAACCGGATGCGCGAGGAACTGTCCACCGAGGTCTTCCGTCCGCACTACACCCCCAACACCGTCATCGCCAGGACCAAGGTCGCCGAGCAGTTGAAGATCATGGCGGCTGCGGGTTCAGCCGAGGACGGGTTCAGGAAGGAGCACGGCGGCAACGGCGACGTCGGCGCAGCGGTCACCCAGATCGAGATGCTCGCGATGTCGGATCTGTCGCTGATGGTCAAAGCCGGTGTGCAGTGGGGACTGTTCGGCGGTGCGATCGAGAACCTCGGCACCGAGCGCCACCACGAGAAATACGTCAAGAGGATCATCGACTGCGACCTGCTCGGCTGCTTCGCGATGACCGAAACCGGTCACGGCAGCGACGTGCAGTCGCTGGAGACCACCGCGACCTACGACCCGGCCACCCAGGAATTCGTCATCAACTCCCCCACGCCGACGTCGCGCAAGGACTACATCGGCGGTGCCGCCGAAACCGCCCGCATGGCAGCGGTATTCGCTCAGCTCATCACCCCCGACGGCACCGGCCACGGCGTGCACTGTGTGCTGGTGCCGATTCGCGACGACGAGGGCAACGACCTTCCCGGCGTCACCACCTCGGACTGCCACTACAAGGGCGGCCTGCCGGGCGTCGACAACGGCCGCATCCAGTTCGACAAGGTCCGCGTCCCGCGCGAGAACCTGCTCAACAAGTATGGCGACGTGGCTGCAGACGGCACCTACAGCTCGCCGATCGAAAATCCCGGCCGCCGGTTCTTCACGATGCTGGGCACCCTGGTCCGAGGACGGGTCACCGTCGGCGGCAGCGCGGCGGCCGCCGCGCGGGTCGCACTCGACATCGCGACTCGATATGCGTTGCAGCGCAGGCAGTTCGAAGCACCCGGCGAGGACAACGAGGTGCTCATCATGGACTACCTCGTGCACCAGCGTCGCCTGCTTCCCCTGATCGCCAAGTCGTATGCGCTGCAGTTCGCGCAGAACGAGCTGGTGGCCAGATGCCACGACCTGCAGAGCGCCGAGGAACCCGACCCGGAGGAGCAACGCGAACTCGAGGCGCGGGCGGCCGGGCTGAAGGCGGTCAACACCTGGCACGCCACCCGCGCGATACAGGAAGCCCGCGAGGCGTGCGGCGGCGCAGGCTATATGGCCGAGAACCGCCTGATCGCGTTGAAGGCCGACACCGACGTGTTCACCACCTTCGAGGGTGACAACCACGTGCTGACTCAACTGGTGGCCAAGGAGTTGCTCACGGCCTACGCCGACGACATCAAGAGCATGAGCCCGGTCGAATGGGTCCGGTTCGCTGCGAACTTCGCCGGCGAGCGGGTGCTCAAACGCACTGCGGCCGAGACGATCATGCAGACCATCCTCGACACGCGGCAGGACAACGAAGAGGAAGGCAGCCTGTTCAACCGCGGCACCCAGGTCAAGATGTTCGAGGACCGCGAGGAATACATGATCTCCACGGTGGCCCGGCGACTGCAGGGTAAGTCCAAGGAGATGGGCGAGTTCGACGCGTTCAACGCGGTGCAGGATCACGTGTTGCACAGCGCGGCGGCCCACATCGACCGGGTGATTCTGGAAGCGTTCGTCGCGGGCATCGACTCATGCCAGGACGAAGAGGCGCGCAAAATCCTGAACATGGTGTGTGACCTCTACGCGCTGTCGGTGATCGAACAGGACCGGGCCTGGTTCATCGAGCACCGGTACATCTCCACCGAGCGCGCCAAGGCCGTCACCCGAGGCATCAACGAACGCTGCCGGTCGCTTCGCCCGTATGCCGAGTTGCTTGTCGACGGGTTCGGCATCCCCGAGCAGTTGCGCTACGCCGAGATGCTGCACCCCGAGCACATTCCCGACGCCGACGAGCACGCCGAGCAGAATGCGATCAGCGCGGGCACGATCGAACCGAAGTAGCCGCGATTCTGGGGGATCGGTAGCCGTCACGGAACGCGCGGCCGATTGCTGCTCCCCCGGCTGGACTCGAACCAGCAACCCTTCGGTTAACAGCCGAATGCTCTGCCAATTGAGCTACAGGGGACTGCTCACCCGCGATCACGCTACCGTGCGGGCCGGGGGTTGACTCTAGCCTACGTGTCGCAGGGGCCGCCAATACGCCGCCACCGCTCGCGCTCTCAGGTAAGTGAGGCAGGATGGAGCGAACGCACCGTCGTCTGGAAGGGACCCCGTGATCGGGTATTTCGTCGTGTTGGGTGTCGGCTATGTACTCGGCTCCAAGGCCGGGCGCCGCCGATATGAGCAGATCGCCGGGACGTACAAGGCGGTCACCGAGAGCCCTGCGGCCAAGGCCGTGATCGACGCCGGTCGACGCAAGATCGCCGACCGGGTGTCGCCCGATCCGCCGATGGTCACATTGTCCGAGATCGATAACGGAACCGCGGTGATCGGTCCCGAAGTGCCGGTGAGAAGGGTCCGTTAGGGCTGGAAGCCGGTCCCGCCGCCGTAGATCCGCCCCGGGAACAGCGGCCCGGTGTTGACGGCCGCGCCACCTTGCTCCAGCCCGAACTCCGGCGTGCCGACGTTGATGCCGTTACCGTTGGAGACCCCCAGGCAATGGCCGTCTTCTTTGTTGCCGAACCACGCCAAGCACTGGCCGAGCGGCTGGCCGGCATCGGAGGCGCTCAGCGCGGACGCCGCGAACGGCGCGGCGACCGCGGCCACCGCGAATGCGCCCGCGGCGACGAACCGCCGCGCCCGGTTGTTGGTCGATGTCACGTGCACGCCTTCCTGAACCGTTCCCACGGTTTTATAGCGCGCCAACCATATCGCGTTACCGATTCCTACGCAGAGATGTCGTCGCCGCTCGCCTGTTCGAGCAGGCTGCGCCGATATGCCTCCATCGCGACCAGGTCACCGAACAGCGCGTGGTACTCATCGCCCTGCTCGACCGGCGACATGCGCTGCAGCTTGGATTTCACCTCGGCGATCTGCCGTCCCACCCACACTTCCTGCAGCCGGGCCAGCACCCCGCCGATGTAGCGGGGCAACCTCTCGTCGTCGTCGACGTTGATGGCCTCCACACCGAGTTCGTTGACCAGATTCGCCGCTGCGGGCGTCTCGGTCTGCGACCGGACCGTCTCGATCCATTCGGCGCCGGACTGGCCGGTCGACGTCCCACCGGCGGCGTCGATGGCCGAACGCACCGCGGCATAACCCGGATGCGTGAAGCTCTCGACCGTCAGCGAATCGAAGACCGGCCCCGCCAGCGCCGGGTACTGCAGCGCGGACTTGAGCGCCTCGCGCTGCGGCCACAGCGTCGGGTCGGCCGGATCCGGCCGCGAGCCCTGGTCCGGGGAGCGGGGCCTGCGTGGCTGCGCCGGCTCGGCCGGGGCACGTCGGCGACCACCGCGCTCGGGCATCCCGCGCTTCTGGGCCTCCTCGCGAACCCGCGTCAACACCTGCGTCTCGTCGGCCCAGCCGACCCAGCCCGACAGGCGGCGCGCGTACTCGTCGCGCAGCATCGGCTCCTTGATGCGCGCCACCATCGGCACGCACCGGCGCAGTGCCGTGACCCGTCCTTCGGCGGTGTCGAGGTCATGTTCGGCCAGCGCGGTGCGAATAGCGAACTCGAACAACGGTGTTCGACGCGCCACCAGGTCGCGAAGCGCGCCGTCGCCGAAATGGAGCCGGATGTCGCACGGGTCCATGCCCGCCAATTTCTCTTCTGAGGCCACCGCGACGAACGACTGCCCGGCCAGGTTCTGCTCGCCTTCGAACGCCTTGATCGCCGCCGCGCGTCCGGCGGCGTCACCGTCGAAGACGTAGATCAGCTCACCGCGAAAGAAGTTGTCGTCCATCATCAGCCGACGCAGCATCGACAGGTGCTCCTCGCCGAACGCGGTGCCGCAGGACGCGACCGCCGTCGTCACCCCGGACAGGTGCATGGCCATCACGTCGGTGTAGCCCTCGACGACGACGGCCTGATGCCCCTTGGCGATGTCGCGCTTGGCCAGGTCCAGCCCGAACAGCACCGAGGATTTCTTGTACAGCACGGTTTCGGGCGTGTTGACGTACTTGGCCTCCATCGGGTCGTCGTCGAAGATCCGCCGCGCGCCGAAGCCGATCACCTCGCCGCCGCTGGCCCGGATCGGCCACAGCAGCCGGCGGTGGAAGCGGTCCATCGGGCCGCGTTTTCCCTCCCTTGACAGACCTGCCGCCTCGAGTTCTTTGAACTCAAAACCCTTGCGCAGCAGATGCTTTGTCAGCGTGTCCCACCCGGATGGTGCGAAACCGCAGCCGAAACGCTTGGCCGCCTGGGCGTCGAAGTTGCGCTCGATCAGGTACTGCCGAGCGGGCGAGGCCTCGTCGGAGTCGAGCGCCGCCGCGTAGAACTCCTGCGCGGCCGCGTTGGCGGCCAGCAACCTGCTGCGGCTGCCGCGGTCGCGCTGCACGTTGGTGGAGGAGGCGCCGGTGTAGGTGATCGTGTAGCCGACGCGGTCGGCAAGCAGTTCGACCGATTCGACGAAGCTGACGTGTTCGATCTTCTGGACGAAGGCGTAGACGTCGCCGCCCTCCCCGCACCCGAAACAGTGGAAGTGGCCGTGGTTGGGCCGGACATGGAAGGACGGCGACTTCTCGTCGTGAAAGGGACACAGCCCCTTCATCGAGTCCGCGCCCGCGCGGCGTAACTGCACATAGTCGCCGACGACATCCTCGATGCGAACCTGGTCACGGATGGCCGCGATGTCGCGATCAGGAATCCGGCCGGCCACCGGGCCAGTCTAGAGCGCCCCGCACCCCCGTCTAGGCGGGTTCCAACCGCTCGAGACGACCCTCAGTGAACGACGCCACCTGGTCGATGACCACCCGCAAGCGGGCGCCGTCGTCGCCTGCGGCGTTGAAGGCCGGCACGAAGATCGGGTCGAGTGTCGCCGGGGCGCCCGCGGCCACCCAGGCGACCACCCGGCGGACACGTTCGCGCTGTTGTGACTGCAGATCCAGATGCCGCGGGTCCGACATGATGAACTGCAGCGCCAGGATCTTGAGCACCGCGACCTCGGCCCGCACCAGTTCGGGAACCCGCAAGTCGGTCTGATAGCGGACCAACGGTCCCCGGCCGGCTTCCTCGCGAGTCGCCGCGATGGCCGCGGAGGCGAACCGGCCGACCAACTCGCTGGTCAACTGCTTGAGTGCGACGGAGGCGGCCAGGGTGGCGTCGTACTTTCCGACCGCGGCGACGACCGGAAGGCCAGACAGCCGCGACGCCGCGGCGACCAGATCGTCGGATCGCAGCCCCGCGCCCATCCCGCTCGACTCCCCGAGCCGGCCCAGCACGGCGGCCGCGTCTCCGTCGGCGAGCACCCGCATGTCGATGCGACCGGACACCACACCGTCCTCGACGTCGTGTACCGAATAGGCGACGTCGTCGGCCCAGTCCATCACCTGCGCCTCCAGGCAGGGCTTTTCGCCGGGTGCGCCGGTGCGCATCCACTGGGCGGCGGGGCCGTCGTCCGAGTAGAAGCCGAACTTGGCTTGCCGTGCGCCGCGCCGCCACGGGTACTTGGTGACGGCATCGAGCGCCGCGCGGGTGAGGTTCAAACCGGCGCTCTCACCGCCGGGGTCAAGGACTTTCGGCTCGAGGCGGGTCAGGATGCGGAAGTTCTGGGCGTTGCCCTCGAAGCCGCCGCAGTCGGCGGCGATCTCGTTCAGCGCTCGCTCTCCGTTGTGGCCGTAGGGCGGATGGCCGATGTCGTGTGCCAACCCGGCGAGGTCCACCAGGTCGGGGTCACAGCCCAGCCCGATCGCCATGCCGCGGCCGATCTGGGCGACCTCCAGCGAGTGGGTGAGTCGGGTGCGCGGCGTCTCGCCCTGGCGCGGCCCGACCACCTGCGTCTTGTCGGCCAACCGCCGCAGCGCCGCACAGTGCAGCACCCGCGCCCGGTCACGGGAGAAATCGGTGCGGTGCTCGGTGTCGGTGCCCGGCAGCGCGGCACCCTTCGGCGGCTCGACCACCAGTCGCTCGCGGTCGAACTCGTCGTAGGCATCTCCGGTCGCTCTCACCGACGGATAGTCTGCCAGCAGCAACCGGCCCGACCGCGTCGCACACTAGATTGGCGAGCATGCGCTTCGTCCGCTTGCTGACCGTCCTGCTCGCGATGATCACCGCCGGTGCACTCCTGGCGCCGGTGGCGGCTGCCGAGCCTCCATTCCGGCTCCCCGGTTACGTCACCGACAATGCGGGCGTCCTCAGCGACGCCGGCCGTGCCGAGGTGACCTCGGCGATCGATTCCCTCTACAACAGCCGCAAGACCCGGTTGTGGGTCGTCTACGTCGATTCGTTCTCCGGCCAGCAGGCCGAAACCTGGGCGCGCAACACGATGCGGACGAGCGACCTCGGCTCTTTCGACGCGCTGCTCGCGGTCGCCACCGTCGACCGCTCGTATGCCTTCCTGGTGCCCGACAGCGCCACCGAGCTGAGTTCCAGCCGGGTGGAAAGCGTGCGCCGCAACAGCATCGAACCCGCACTGCGTCAGAACGATTGGGCCGGAGCGGCGGTGGCGGCGGCCGACGGGCTGGGCCAGTCCACGAGTTCGAGCATCAGCTGGACCGGATTGCTGGTCGCCTTGGGGGCGATCGCGCTCGCGGTCGTGCTGTTGATGATCTGGCGCCGACGGCGCCGGCGGAAGCGTCGGAAGGCCGAGTTCGCCGCTGCGCGCCGAGTCGATCCCGCCGATCCGCAGGCATTGTCGGCGGTATCCCTGGACGCCCTCGATGACCTATCGAAAGCGATGGTGGTCGAGGTCGACAACGCGGTGCGCACCAGCGACCAAGAACTGGAACTGGCCGTCGAGGAATTCGGCACGGCGCGGACCGAACCGTTCACACGCGCGGTCACCAATGCGAGGACGACGCTGACCCAGGCCTTCAACGTCCGGCAGATCCTCGACGACGCGATCCCGGAGACCCCGGCGCAGCGGCGCGACCTGCTGACTCGCGTGGTGGTCGCCGCCGCCAAGGCCGATCGTGAGCTAGATGCGCAGCGAGACGCCTTCGCCGACCTGCGGAACCTTGTGATCAACGCGCCGTCCCGGCTGGACGGGATGACCCAGCAGGTGGTGGATATCACCGCCCGGCTCGACCCGTCGCGGCAGAAGCTCGCGCAACTGCACAGCGAGTTCGACGCGGCGGCGCTGAGCTCCGTGGCCGGCAATGTGGACGCGGCCAAGGAACTGCTCACCTTCGCCGACCAGAACATCGCCCGGGGACGGGATCTGGCCGGCCATCCGGTGCCGGGCCGCCAGTCCGAACTCGTCGAGTGTGTGCGTGCGGCCGAGTCCGCCCTGGCCCAGGCGCGCGGACTGCTGGACGCGGTCGACAGCGCCGCCAGCGATATCCGCCGGGCCGCCGCGACGCTGCCCGCCGCGATCGAGGACATTCAGAACGGCATCAAGCAGGCCAGTGCCCTGTTGCAGCAGGGCAACGTGCCGCAAGCCGCCCAGCTGACCGAGGCGCGCGACGCCGCAGCGGCCGCGGTGGCGGCAGCACAGCGCTCGAAATCGGTTGACCCGCTGGGCTCCTTCACCGAGCTGACGAGGGCCGACGCGGATCTGGACCGGCTGCTGGCCGCCGTCGAACAGGAGCGGGAGGCAGCAGAGCGACTCACTCGCGCGCTGGACGAGGCACTGTTCACCGCGCGGTCGCGGGTTCGGTCGGTGTCGGACTTCATCGACACGCGCCGCGGCGTCGTCGGTCCGGAGGCCCGCACCCGCCTGGCCGAAGCCGTCCGTCAGATCGGCGCCGCCGAGGAGAAGCGGTCGACCGATCCGGCCGAGGCCATCGCGCATGCCAACGGCGCGGCGATGCTGGCGTCGCAGGCTCAGAGCCTGGCCAACGCCGATATGCAGAACGCACAACGCTCGTACATGGGTCCGTTCGGCGGCGGAGGCGGCGGAGGCAACATGGGCGCGATCATCGGCGGCATCCTTATCGGCAACATCCTCAGCGGAGGGATGCGCGGCGGTTTCGGTGGGTTCGGCGGCGGCGGATTCGGTCCGGGTTCGTTCGGCGGCTCCGGCGGCGGAGGCGGGATGTTCGGCGGCGGCGGCCGCTTCTGACGAGCACTATTTGCCAACGCAACTCGTTCGGGGGCGAAAGTCGTCCCACCGAGCGAGCGGCGGCCCCGTGATCGCGGTTGCTTTCGAGGGGCCGCTGCGGGGTCCCCGCACAGCCGGAAGTATCGACACAACCCGTCGGACCGCCAGGTGCGAATGCCGGAACAGGACTATGATCCCCGACAACTGACAGCTTCCCGGAGTCGGTGCACCTATCGTCGGTGGTGACCTTCTGCGTGGTCGGGAGGACACATCGATGAGCGGAACCCGTGGCCCACGCCGTGGCCCGGTTGTTTGCTGGACCTATCGGCCAGTGGGGTCGACGCCTCCGCCGTGACGGGCCCATGGTGACCAAACTGGAGTCTCCGGAGTTCGCCGACGTCGTCGCCTTCTTGGTGTCGGCCGCTCAGCAGGTGTCCGGTCTGGTGGTCGAGGGCGAGCCGGGAATCGGCAAGACGACGTTGTGGGGCGCCACCATTGAGCAGGCCCGAAACCAAGGGTTCCGGGTGTTGTCGGCGCGCGCGGGGTCGGCCGAGGTGGTGCTCACTCTCGCGGTGTTGGCGGACCTGTTCGGCGAAGTCGAGGCCGATGTGCTGACCGAGTTGCCGCAGGTCCAAAGTGTCGCGGTGGAAAGACTCATCGAGCAGGCCGGCGAAAGCCCCGCGACCAACGAACGGGTGCTGGGCTCGGCGTTCCTGACGGTGGTCGAGCGCCTCGCGACACATGCGCCGGTGCTAATCGCAATCGACGATGTGCAGTGGCTGGACGCGTCGAGCGAGGCCGCACTTTCGTTCGCGGTCCGGCGGCTCAAGGGAACGGTCGGGGTCCTGCTGACGGCGCGTTCGGATGCTGCCGGGCCTCAGGCAGCCTCGTGGTTGCAGTTGAGAAGAGCCGACGGCGTCGACCGGATTCGGGTGAGTCCGCTGACTCTGGGCGGTCTGCACGCGCTGTTCTCGGCCCGGCTGGGTCGATCGCTGCCCCGCCCGACAATGGTGCGGATCGCCGACATCTCCCGCGGCAACCCGTTCTACGCTCTCGAACTGGCGCGCACCATCGACGACCCTGCGGCCGGGATCGAGCCGATGCTGCCCGGTAGTTTGAGCGCGCTGGTGCGGGCCCGACTGGCCGGCCTGGAGGAGGACGTCGGCGCTGTGCTGCTTGCCGCGGCGACCGCCACGACGCCAACGGTCCAACTGCTGGCCCGGGCCACCGACATGGATGCCTCGCGTGTGGTCGAACTGCTCGATCAGGCCGAGGCCCGCGGCATCGTCCGCGTCGACTGCTCACGAATCCACTTCACCCACCCGCTCTTGGCCAGGGGCATATACACCGACGCCGGTCACGCCGCACGCCGCGCAGTGCACCGCAGGCTGGCCGAGGTCGTCGCCCAGCCCGACTTGCGCGCTCGCCATCTCGCGTTGTCCGCCGCGACCGCTGACCCCGAGTCGCTGGCGGCGCTGGACGCGGCCGCTGAGGCGACCCGCGTCCGGGGCGCACCCGCGGCAGCGGCCGAGTTGGTCGATCTTGCAATCAGGCTCGGCGGTGACACCACGCACCGCCGCATTCTGGCGGCCAGTTTGCACTTCCGGGCGGGCGATGTCCGACGTTCCCGCGCAGTCCTTGAGCCGGCCATCGCAACGCTTGAACCCAGCGCGCTCCGAGCCACCGCACTGAATCTGCTCGCCGCCACCCGGATCTACGACGACAGCTTCGTCGAAGCTGCCGAGTTGCTCGAGGGCGCGCTGGGCGAGGCGGAAGCCAATACGTCGCTGCTGGCCCAAACATATCTGGCCTTGTCGTTGGCTCAGGCCATGACGGGCAAGTTCAACGAGGCCGTGCACAGCGCTCAGAATGCCGTCACCCGCGCCGAAGAATGCGGTCACACCGGACTGATCAGCCAGACGCTGTCCTTCTGGGTGTCGCTGAAGTGTATGTACGGACTAGGCCTCGACGAGCCGAGTCTGCACCGCGCGCTGGCACTGGAAAGACTCGACAAGGACGTGCCGATCAGCTTTCGTGCGAGCGCGGCGAGCGCGCTGGTGCTGGCCTGGGTGGGGCGGCTCGAGGAAGCCCGCGCGCAGATGATCCGCGTGCGGCGGCACTGCCTCGAACGCGGCGCCGAGAGCGACATGATGTGGATCGCGAGCTACAGCACGCTCATCGACATCTGGTTGGGCCGCTTCGCCGATGCGGCGCTGCTCGCCGAGGACACCATCGAACGCGCCCAACAACTCGACGGTCTCAACATGATCGTCATCGCCAGGCTGGTCCGGACAGCGGTCGCGGCTTACACCGGAGCCGAGGAGCAAGCGCGCGCAGAGGCTAGCGAGGCCATCGAAGGCGCGCGGGAATGCGATGCCACCTACCTGACTGAGTGGCCGATCATGAGCTTGGGGTTCCTGGAGGTCTCACTTGGCAACTACGCCGAAGCGTTGTCGACTCTGCAGCCGCTGCTCGACAGTTTCGACACCACGCCGGGGACCGAGCTCATGACCTCGGCCTACCTTCCCGACGCCATCGAGGCGATGATCGCGCTGGGCCGGTCCAGCGACGCCGAACCGCTGATCGACGCCCTCGAACGCAACGGCAGCGACTTGGATCGCCCATGGATGCTGGCGGTCGGAGCCCGCTGCCGCGGAATGTGGCTGGCCGCGAAAGGTGACCTGGAGGCCGCCGACGATGCGGTGCGCCAGGCGATCAAGCACCATCGACGCTTACCCATGCCTTTCGAGCTGGCCCGGACCCAACTGCTGCTGGGCCAACTCGAGCGTCGGCAACGCCACCGCGAAGCCGGCGCCGCGACCCTGCGCAAGGCGCTGACGGCATTCGAGACTATGGGGACCCCGCTCTGGGCCGAGCGGGCGCGCACCGCACTCGCCCGCACGGCGCCGAGCCCGGGGTCCGTCCTCATCCCCTCCGAACAGCAGATCGCCGAGCTGGCCGCGTCGGGCATGAGCAATCAAGACATCGCCGCAACTCTGTTCATCAGCGCCAAGACCGTCGAGGCCAACCTGACTCGCATCTATCGCAAGCTCGAAATTCGGTCCCGGGCCCAACTGACTTCTCACCTGCAGACGCCATAGGGACGCCGCGAGGGAAATCCCTATTTCGCGGCACGCCCGACCGAACCTAACGTCCCGTGGGTGGTCAACTCGGCGTCCGAATCCCCGTGCTACCTCGCGGAGTGGTACGGGCCGAAGGTCACCAGACGGCCACTCGACGAAACCGTCGCCAGGCTCGGCACCGGGATCTCGGCTATCCGAGACGAGGGTTCGGCGGTGCGACTGCTGGTGGCGATGACGGCGCACGGCGACGAGGTGCTCTACAGCGTGTTCGCCGCGTCTTCGCCCGACATCGTCAGGCGAGCATGCGAGCGCGCGGGTTTCCCGGCCGAGCGGGTCACCGCGGGTATCGAAGCTCGTGTCCTGCCGAGCGGACCGTAGGACGGTACGACGATGCGATCGCCGAAGCCGATCAACTGCTCAGCGGGCCGGGGCGAGCCGCGAGGTATTGCCGGCACATCGAAATACGTTGTCAGGAACCAATTTTCAATCCAAGAATCCTCCGTTGCAGCGAAAACCCGCTGGGTCAGGGCAGATGAGGTGTGACAAATGGCAGATCACCCGTCGTCTCACGACGACTCAACACCCGAGAACACGTCTGAACAAGAGGTGACCCAAGCGTCGCCGACACAGTCGCAGCCCACCGTGCACCGCGACGAAGCCGACAGTGGCGCCCCAACCGAGATGATCGGACGGGTGAAAACCGGTCCTGGGCTCCGCGACCGCACCACCAGGCGGGTGCTCATGGTCTCCGCCGCCGTCGTCCTCGTCGCGACCTTGGCCTTCGGCCTCACCCAGATCATTCGGAAGGATGCGCCACCTGTGGTCGAGGAGACCGCTGCGGCCGAGGTGTTCCTGGAACCGGCCGACTCAGCCGGTGACAGCCCCTTCGCTCCGACATCATTCGCGACAGCGCAGCCCGACCCGACCACTCCCGGCACTGACCCGCTCGGGCCGCCTCCGGCAGCGCCGCCCCCTGCGCCGGACGGCCAGGCCGCGCCGATGACACTGCGCACGGCCAACGGCGACCTGCCGGGCCTATACGGCGGCACGCTCGACACGACGACGTGTGACGTCGAGCTGATGATCAACTATCTCGATGCGAATCAGAACAAGGCCAAGGCATGGGCAAGCGTGCACCGCGTCGCACCGAACCAGATCAGGGCCTACGTCACCGAGCTCACGCCCGTGCTGCTGCGAACCGACACTCGCGTCACCGACCACGGATACATCGAGGTGGCACAGGCGATTCCGCGGCAAGCGGTGCTGCAGGCCGGAACCGCGGTGCTCGTCGACAAGTACGGCTCGCCGCGCGCGCGCTGTATCTCCGGCAGCCCGTTGCTGGACCCGATAGCGGTAACAACCCCTGCGCCCCGGCGCGCGGGCAACGCGCCCGTTCCGCCCCCGGCTCGGCCCGCCTGGAACGCGGCCGTTCCGCCTCCGGCCCGGCCCGGGGCGCCCGTGGCAGTTCAGCCAGTGGCCGCGCCTGCACGTGCCCGGGTCGTTTTCGTCGGTCCGCGGTGGCCCCGCTTCGACCCGCTGACGATCGTGGTGATCAGGCGAGTCGCCAGAGCCATCGAGTGGTTCCTGCTGTGGGATTTCCGCCGGGGGACGTTGTTCGCCCGCCGGATCGGCAACCTGATCCGCGACATCGCCAACCTCTTCGACCCGCGCCTCGCAAGGATTGTTCCGGCGAACCTTCTCGCGAACCTGCGGGCCGGCAGGCCGGCGCTGGTTCCGCCACCGCTGCAACCGCCTTTGCCACGAGGTCCCGCGCGCCAGGCCCCAGGCGCACCAGCCCCGGCCGCACCGGCCCCAGGCGCACCAGCCCCGGCCGTGCCGGCTCCGGGTCAGGCACCGGCCGCGCCGGCTCCGGGTCAGGCACCGGCCGCGCCGGCTCCGGGTCAGGCACCGGCGGCGCCGCAGGGACCCGCGCCCGCGCCCCAGGCCCCGCAAGCACCCGCACCGGTGCAGCAGCCTGCAGCGCCACCGGTCGCTCCACCCCCGGTATTCGTCGACGACGGTCCGGTATCGGTTCCGCCTCCGCTCGTCGACAGCTGGGATGAACCGCCGGTCGCGGACCCGGGGATCTCCGGTGGGCATCCCGAAGGGATAGTTCCGCAACAGCCGATGCCCGCCGGCGACATGCCCGAGCACCAACCGCAGATCGCCGACAGCACGCCGTCCGATGGCGGCTACGCACCCGGCCACGTCTCGGAGGACCCGGGCGTATACGTACCGCCCGTGGACGGCTCGAACACCAATCCCGACTATCCGGAGTTGCCGGCGCCGAGTTCGGGCGGGCACGATACGGCGCCGATCCAGGACGCCCCAGCCGAGATCCCGCAGGACACCGGCTCGTATGACGATCCCGGATATCAGCAGCCCCTGGCACCGGATTCGGGCGGGCATGAAACCGCGCCCATCCAGGACGCCCCGGCCGAGCTTCCGCAAGATTCCGGCGGTTACACATCGCCCGACTACGGCAGCCTGCCCGGTGCTTCCGACAGCGGTGGCGACCCGGGTGGCAGCCTGCAGTGCGATCCGGTTCTCAATCCGTGTTAGAGATCAGCAACCCGGCAACCGGGCGGCCAGGTATTCGCTCACATTGTCGAGGGCGACCCGGTCCTGGGTCATCGCGTCGCGCTCGCGGATCGTGACGGCCTGGTCCTCGAGTGAGTCGAAATCGACCGTCACGCAGAACGGGGTGCCGATCTCGTCCTGGCGACGGTAGCGCCGACCGATCGCGCCGGCGTCGTCGAAGTCGACATTCCAGTACTTGCGCAGTTCCGCCGCGAGGTCGCGAGCCTTCGGCGACAGCGCCTCGTTGCGCGAAAGCGGCAGCACCGCGGCTTTGACCGGCGCGAGGCGCGGATCCAACCGCAGCACCGTGCGCTTGTCGACGCCGCCCTTGGCATTGGGTGCCTCGTCCTCGGCGTAGGCATCGACCAGAAACGCCATGAACGACCGCGTCAGCCCGGCCGCCGGCTCGATGACGAACGGCACGTAGCGCGTGTCGTTGGCCTGGTCGTAGTACGACAGGTCGACACCGGAATGCTTTGCGTGGGTGGACAAGTCGAAGTCGGTGCGGTTGGCTATGCCCTCGAGCTCCCCCCACGGGTTTCCCTGGAAGCCGAACTTGTACTCGATGTCGACCGTGCGCTCGGAGTAGTGCGACAGCTTCTCCTTCGGGTGCTCGTAGAGCCGGAGGTTGTCGCGGTCGATGCCGAGTTCGACGTACCACTGCAACCGCTCGTCGATCCAGTACTGGTGCCATTCGCGGGCGGTCGACGGCTCGACGAAGAACTCCATCTCCATCTGCTCGAACTCCCGCGTCCGGAAGATGAAGTTGCCCGGCGTGATCTCGTTGCGGAAGCTCTTACCCGTCTGGGCGATCCCGAACGGCGGCTTCTTGCGTTGCGTGGTAACCACATTGGTGAAGTTGACGAAGATGCCCTGCGCGGTCTCGGGCCGCAGGTAATGCAACCCCTCCTCGGTCTCGATCGGCCCGAGGTAGGTCTTGAGCATCATGTTGAAGTCGCGCGGTTCGGTCCACTGCCCCTTGGTGCCGCAGTCCGGGCAGGCGATCTCGGTCATCGCCACGGACTCGGGATCGGCGATCCCCTTCTTCTCCGCATACGCCTCCTGCATGTGGTCCTGCCGATGACGCTTGTGGCAGTTGAGGCACTCGACCAGCGGATCATGGAACACGTCGAGATGCCCCGACGCCACCCACACCTCGCGGGGCAGGATGATCGCCGAGTCGAGGCCGACGACGTCGTCGCGGCTGGTAACCACGGACCGCCACCACTGGCGCTTGATGTTCTCTTTGAGTTCCACCCCGAGCGGGCCGTAATCCCATGCCGACCTGGTGCCGCCGTAGATCTCCCCGGATTGGTAGACCAGACCGCGCCGCTTGGCCAGGTTCGCCACGGTATCGATGATCGCGGAAGAGTGAGCCACGACTGGACAGCCTAGCGATCCCGCTCAGCGGCGTTGACATGCGTACAAGCGCATGTATCGTTGGCCGTAATGAAAACCGTTTCCAGTTTGGCTGGCGGGCTGCCCGGCACCGCGGAGGACTCGCACGCACACAGCGGCGCACCGTTTCCCGAGCTGCCGCCGCGCGATGTGCTCGACACCTCCGGCGACCTGCTGCGGGCGCTGGCCGCGCCGGTGCGGATCGCGATCGTCCTGCAGTTGCGGGAGTCGGCGCGCTGCGTGCACGAACTCGTCGACGCGCTGGCGGTGCCCCAGCCGTTGGTGAGCCAGCATCTGCGGATCCTCAAGGCAGCGGGCGTGGTTTCCGGCGAGCGGTCCGGACGCGAAGTGATGTACCGCCTCGTCGATCATCACCTCGCCGACATCGTCGTCGCAGCGGTGACACACGCTGCCGAGGCCGGCGAATGAGCGTGACGAAACTCCGGTCGACCCGTCAGCGCGCGGCGATCGCGGCACTGCTGGAGAACCTCGACGAGTTCCGGTCGGCCCAGGAGTTGCACGACGAGCTGCGGCGGCGCGGCGAGGGCATCGGGCTGACCACCGTCTACCGCACCCTGCAGCAGATGGCGGCCGCGGGCGTCGTCGACACGTTGCGCACCGACACCGGCGAGTCGGTGTACCGGCACTGCTCAGAGGATCACCATCACCACCTGGTGTGCCGGGCGTGCGGTTCCACCGTGGAGATCCAGGGTGGAGATGTCGAAACCTGGGCCGCCGACATCGCTCACGAACACGGGTTCTCCGATGTCAGCCACACGATCGAAATCTTCGGTGTCTGCGGCGGCTGCGCGTCGGGGAACGGTTCAGCCGACTAACGCCCGACGAACCTCGGCGCCGGTGGCGAGCACCATGAGTATCAGCGTCCGCAGCGCATCGTCGGTCAGGCCCGCGGCGGGAAAGTTGTAGCGCAGCAGCACATCCGCGGACTTCTTGGAGTTGCGCCTGGCCCCCGCGGCGACCTGTTTGTCGCCACTCTTGGCCGCCAGCGACACCGTGCCCAGCAGCGTGTTGTGCGCGTGTTCGGCGACCGAGGCCCGCAGCTTGGCGTCCAACGGCAGGTCCCAGGCCAGAATCTGGGTGAGCGACACCAGCTCGAGACCCTCGGCGACCGGAACCGTGCGCAAGGAGGCGAACGTCTCGTCATGATGGACGGTGACCGCCCCGTCGTCCTCCCGGGTCACCGGGAGCACACCCTCGAGGATGTCGCCCAGCCGCTCCTGCAGCCCCATCACGCTCTGCCGCTCGGATACATCATTCGGCTCTGCCGAAGCGCCGGTTGCGGTTGACGTACTCCTCGCACGCCGCCCACAGATCGCGGCGGTCGTAGTCCGGCCACAACTTGTCCTGAAACACGAACTCAGCGTAGGCCGCCTGCCACAGCAGGAAGTTGCTGGCTCGCTGCTCCCCCGAGGTCCGGATGAACAGGTCGACGTCGGGGATGTCGGAGCGGTGCAGATGCTTGGCGAAGGTGGCTTCGCTGATGCGGTTCGGCTTGATCTTGCCGTCGACGGCCAACTGCGCGAGCTCGCGCGTCGCCTCGACGATCTCGGTGCGGCCGCCGTAGTTGACGCAGTAGTTGATCGTGATGACGTCGTTGCCGACGGTCATCTGCTCGGCGATATCGAACTCCTTGGTCACGCTGCGCCACATGCGTGGTCGCGAGCCGACCCAGCGCATCCGCACGCCCATGTCGTTGAGGTTCTCCCGGCGACGGCGCACCACTTCCCGGTTGAACCCCATCAGAAACCGCACCTCCTCGCTGCTGCGGTTCCAGTTCTCGGTGGAGAACGCGTACACCGTTAGGTGCTTGATACCGATTTCGATTGCGCCGCAAGTGATGTCGATGAGTACAGCCTCCCCCATCTTGTGCCCCTCGGTGCGGTGCAGGCCACGCTGGGTGGCCCAGCGCCCGTTGCCGTCCATGACGACGGCGACGTGCTTGGGCACCTGGTCGGCCGGGATCCGCGGCGCGGCTGCCTTCGAGGTGTGCTGGGGCGGGCGGGCGAACCGGCCGTTGGTGCCCGCGGGAATTTCGGGAAAGACGACGGGCCACGTCGACTTGTCGGGAAACGTCGGGTAGTCGTCAGGCGCCGGGGGCAGCTGTGGGTAGGTCCCCTGGGCCTTCCTCCTCCGCCCAGCCCGTTCGGTTGCCATGTGCCACATCATTCCCGACCAGCGACACATGCTGGTCGGCAGCCACCGAGGTGCGGTGATCGGCCAGGGTTCTGTCCACCCGGTACACCCGCTCGACCAGCGGCAACGTCCGTAGCTGGCGTTCCAGATGCCACTGCAGATGCGCGGCCACCAAACCGCTGGCCTGGCTGCGGTGCGACGCGTTCGACGTCTGGGCGTAGTCCCAGTCCCCGTCGTGCAGGGCGGTCATCAGGTCCAGCACACCCTGAGGCGGCGTCACCGACCCGGACGGCCGGCAGTGCACGCATACGCTGCCACCGGCCGCCACGTGGAAGGCCCGGTGTGGACCCGGTGCAGCGCAGCGGGCGCATTCGGTCAGCGCCGGGGCCCATCCGGCGATCCCCATGGCCCGCAACAAGTACGCGTCCAACACGAGCTCGCGGGGCCGACCGCCGTCGGCCACCGCCCGCAACGCGGCCACCGTCAGCCGGTGCAGCGCGGGCATCGGGGCGCGTTCCTCACCGGCCAGACGTTCGGCGGTCTCCAGCACAGCGCACGCGCAGGTGTAGCGGCCGTAGTCGCTGACGATGTCGGTGGCGAACGCGTCGATGGCCTGCACCTGGGTGACGATGTCGAGGTTGCGGCCCGGATGCAGCTGAACGTCGATGTGCGCGAACGGCTCCAGCCTGGCGCCGAACTTGCTGCGGGTGCGCCGCACCCCCTTGGCCACCGCCCGCACCAAGCCGTGCTCGCGGGTGAGAAGGGTCACGATCCGGTCGGCCTCGCCGAGCTTGTGCTGGCGCAGCACCACCGCCCGGTCCCTGTACAGCCGCATCGGTTCAGTCTCCCACTGCCGTCCGTCGATTCCGATCCGCACCGCCGATATCCTCGTACGTGATGGTCGAAAACGTGCGATTCCCCACCCTGACTCAACAGCTCTTCCAGCTCGCGAGCGGCTCGCTCACGTCGGTGGAACTGGTTGCGCGCTCGCTCGACGCCATCGCCGCAAGCCAGCCGGCGCTGAACGCCTTCCGGGTCGTGTTCACCGAGCGGGCACTGGCCGACGCCGCCCGCGCGGATCGCAAACGTGCGGCCGGCCAGGATCTTTCACGATATCCGCTCTTGGGTATCCCGATCGCGGTCAAGGACGACGTCGACGTCGCCGGGGTGCCGACCCGGTTCGGGGCCGACGGCAACATCCGCCCCGCCCACCAGGACGCGGAGGTGGTGCGGCGGCTGCGGGCGGCCGGCGCTGTCATCGTCGGCAAGACCAACACCTGCGAGCTGGGTCAGTGGCCGTTCACCAGCGGGCCGTCGTTCGGCCACACCCGCAACCCGTGGTCACGCGAGCACACCCCCGGCGGGTCGTCGGGAGGCAGCGCCGCGGCGGTGGCGGCCGGACTGGTGACCGCCGCGATCGGTTCCGACGGTGCGGGCAGCGTGCGCATCCCCGCCGCGTGGACACATCTGGTCGGAATCAAACCGCAGCGCGGCCGCATCTCGACGTGGCCACTGCCGGAGGCGTTCAACGGCATCACCGTCAACGGTGTGCTGGCGCGCACGGTCACCGACGCCGCACTGGTGCTCGACGCGGCGTCCGGCAACGTCCCCGGCGACCGCCACCAGCCGCCGCCGGTGACGGTCTCGGAGCACGTGGCGCAGGCGCCCGGCCCGCTGCGGATCGCGATGTCGGACCGGTTTCCGTTCACGATGTTCCGGGCCAGGCTGGACCCCGAGATCGAAGCCGCGATGGCCGTCGTCGCCACCCAACTGGAGGACCTCGGGCACAGCGTCTTCGCAGCCCACCCCGACTACAGCCTCGAGATGTCATGGAACTTCCTGGCCCGGTCGACGTCGGGACTGCTCGACTGGGCCGACCGGCTCGGTCACGACGTGACCTTCGACAAGCGGACCAGGGCGAACATGCTCACGGGACGGCTGCTGTCCGAGCACGTGCTGCGGAAAGCCCGCGCCCGCGAGGCCCGCGCGCACCGCCGCATCGGCTACATCTTCAACATCGCCGACGTGGTGGTGGCGCCGACGACCGCGCAACCGCCGCCGAAGGTGCACGACTTCGATCACCTCGGTGGGCTGGCCACCGATCGCACGATGATCAAGGCCTGCCCGGTCACCTGGCCGTGGAATCTGCTGGGGTGGCCCTCGATCAACGTGCCCGCCGGGCTCACCTCCGACGGCCTGCCGATCGGCGTGCAGCTGATGGGACCGGCGCACAGTGAACCGTTGCTGGTCTCGCTGGCCGCGGAGTTGGAGGCGATCAACGGCTGGACGATGCGCCAGCCGGAGCCGTGGTGGCTCCCCGAACCGGCGCCCGACCCTGAGCCGAAGGCCTCCGGCGAACCCGTAACGAGTCCCGACCGGCCAAAACCCCAGGACGTCTCCGACGAGGTCGCGTAAAGTCTCCCGGCATGAGAGCGCTTCGCTACGCCTGTGCAGTTTCGGCTCTGGCCATGGTGGGTGGCGCGATCGCCGGCACTCCGGCCGCCGCCGCGGACAACAAGCGGCTCAACGATGGCGTGGTGGCCAACGTCTACACCGTGCAACGGCAGGCCGGCTGCGACACCGACATCAAGATCAATCCCAAGTTGCGGCTGGCCGCCGAGTGGCACACCAACGACGTGCTCAACAACCGCGCGCTGAACGCCGACATCGGGTCGGACGGGTCGACCACCGCCGACCGAGCGCGCAACGCCGGCTATGCGGGCGCGGTCGCCGAGACCGTCGCGATCAACCCGGCGTTGGCGATCAGCGGCATCGAGCTGATCAACCAGTGGTATCACCGGCCTGACTACAAGGCGATCATGGCCGACTGCTCCAACGTCGACATCGGCGTCTGGTCGGCGAACTCACTGGACCGCACGGTGGTGGTGGCCGTCTACGGCAAGGGTGACGGCGCCCCGCCGGCGCACGGGCCCGACCGGCCGTTCGGGCAGCCGGGCTCGGGCGCCCAGAACTGACGCGCTAGAAGCCCAGCCGGCCCAGCTGTTTCGGGTCGCGCTGCCAGTTCTTGGCGATTTTCACCCGCAGGTCGAGATAGACCTTGGTGCCCAGCAGCTTTTCGATCTGCTTGCGCGCGGCGGTGCCGACCTCACGCAGCCTGACGCCGCCTCTGCCGATGACGATGCCCTTCTGGCTTTCCCGTTCGACGTAGAGGATGGCGTGCACGTCAATCAGCTCACCTTGTTCCGGCGAGCGGCCCTCCCGCGGGGTGACCTCCTCGATGACGACGGCCAGCGAGTGCGGTAGTTCGTCGCGAACACCTTCGAGCGCGGCCTCCCGGATCAACTCTGCCATCAGCGTTTCCTCGGGCTCGTCGGTGAGTTCCCCGTCGGGGTAGAACGCCGGCCCGGGTGGCAGCTCGGCGGCCAGCACGTCGACGAGCACGTCGAGGTTGTCCGCGGCCGTCGCCGACACCGGAACGATCTCCGCGTCGGGGCCGACCAACTCGCTCACCGCAACCAGTTGTGCAGCGACGCGGTCCTTGGGCACCTTGTCGATCTTGGTGACGATCGCGACCAGCGCGGTGTTGGGCGCCACGGCGCGGATCTGGTCGTGGATCCAGCGGTCGCCGGGGCCGATCTTCTCGTCGGCGGGGATGCACCACCCGATGACGTCGACCTCGGAGTAGGTGTCCTTCACCAGATCGTTGAGCCGCTGCCCGAGCAACGTGCGGGGCCGGTGCAGACCCGGCGTGTCGACGAGGATGATCTGGAAGTTCTCTCGGTGCACGATCCCGCGGATGGTGTGGCGCGTGGTCTGCGGCCGGTTCGACGTGATTGCCACCTTCGCGCCGACCAACGCATTGGTCAGCGTGGACTTACCGGTGTTCGGCCGACCGACGAAGCAGACGAACCCCGAACGAAATTCGGTCATGGCAACCTCGTCGAATGTGAATCCTTGGCGATTTTTCGCCCGAGTCTCCGCCCTGGTTTCACATTGCGCGCCCGGATCGGTCGGTGACGATGATCGCCGCGTCCGGCGACAGTTCGCGGACCGCGGCGACGCCCCCGTCGTCGGAAGATCCACCGACCAGCACGGCGGCCTCCAGACCGGTCGCACCGCTGGACACCGCGGCGGCGACGGCGGCCTGGAGCGCGGTGAGGCCCAACGACTTCAATGTCACCGGAGCACCGGCATAGGTGCGGCCGTCGGCGTCGCGCACGGCGGCGCCACTGGCCGCCTCGACCCTGGCCATCGCGCCGCGCGCCAGCGTCACCAGCTTGGCGTCCTCGGCGTCGAGGTCACTCATCATCGTCGCTCTTCGCGAAAGTCTGGGTACGGCTGACCAAGACGGTGCCGATGCGCACCCGCCCGCGGTGGTCCGGTCCGCCTTCGGCCTGCAGCCGCAACCCGTCCCACATCACCTCGGCGCCCGGCAGCGGCACCCGGCCCAGTTCCAGCGCGACGAGGCCACCGACGGTGTCCACGTCGAAATCGTCGTCGAACTCGATGTCGTAGAGCTCGCCGAGATCCTCGATCGGCAACCGGGCCGATACGCGATAGCGGTCGTCTCCCAACGCTTCGACAGGCACCACTTCGCCGGCGTCGTACTCGTCGACGATCTCGCCGACGATCTCCTCGAGCACATCCTCGATGGTGACCAGGCCCGCGATGGCGCCGTATTCGTCGACCAGCAGGACCATGTGGACGCGGTCGCGCTGCATCTCGCGCAGCAGGGCGTCTAGCGGTTTGGAGTCCGGCACGAACACCGCGCGCCGCATGACATCGGAGACCTTGGTGCCGCGGCCGCCGTCGGTGGAGTAGTACGTCCGTTGGACAAGGTCTTTCAGATACACGACGCCGACCACGTCGTCGACGTTGTCTCCGATCACCGGGATGCGGGAGTGGCCACTGCGCACCGCCAGCGAGGTCGCCTGCCCGGCCGACTTGTCGCTCTCGATCCACACCATTTCCGTGCGCGGCACCATCACCTCACGAGCCGGGGTGTCGCCGAGTTCGAACACCGACTGGATCATCCGCCGTTCGTCGTCGGCCACCACACCGCGCTGCTGCGCCAGGTCGACCACCTCGCGTAGTTCGATCTCGGAGGCGAACGGGCCGTTGCGAAAGCCGCGACCCGGCGTCAGCGCGTTGCCGATCAACACCAGGAGCCGGCTCACCGGGGTGAGCACCACCGACGTCGCCTGCAGCGGAAGAGCGGCGAACAACGAGATCGAATAGGCGTTCTGCCTGCCGACCGTACGCGGACCGACGCCGATCACCACGAAGCTCACCACGGTCATGATCGCGGCCGCCGAGATCAAGCCCCAGCGGACACCGGTGTAGTCATCCAGATAGGCGGCCAGCAGCACCGTCGCGCTGACTTCGCACGCGATGCGAAGCAGCACAACGAGATTGATGTAGCGCGGCCGCTCGGCCATGATCTTGTGCAAGCGCACCGCACCGGGCCGCTCCTCGCGCACGAGTTCCTCGACGCGCGCGATGGACACGGTGCTGATCGCCGCGTCGATCGCCGCGAACAGCCCGCCGAACGCGACGAGCACGATCGCGAAGATCAGCTGTCCGACGCTGGTCACAGTTCGTCGAAGTATCGGGAGTTGTCGAGCAGCCTGCGCTCCTTCTCCGACTGCCGATCCAGGTGGTACGCCTCGACCTGGTCGGCCACCCACTCTTCGAGCAGTTGGCGCTGCAGCGTGAACATCTCTTTTTCCTCGGCGGGCTCGGCGTGGTCGTAGCCCAGCAGGTGCAGCACTCCGTGCACGGTGAGCAGCGCCAGTTCCTGGCCCAGCGAGTGGCCGGCCGCGGTGGCCTGCTCGGCGGCGAACTGCGGGCACAGCGCGATGTCACCCAACATGGCCGGCCCGGGTTCGGGGGCGTCGGGCCGCCCGCCGGGCTCGAGTTCGTCCATCGGAAAGCTCATCACGTCGGTGGGGCCGGGCAGGTCCATCCACCGCATGTGCAGGTCGGCCATCGCCGCGGTGTCGAGCAGCACCATCGACAGTTCGGCCGCGGGGTTGACCTTCATCTTGCGGATGACGAAGCGGGCGACGCTGATCAGTTCCTCTTCGGAGACGTCGATACCCGACTCGTTGGACACCTCGATGCTCATATCGACCGCTACCGTCGGGGCCGGCCGCCGCCGGAGGCGCGTCGCTGCGCCCGGTTCAGCTGCGCCGGCTCTTCTTGTCGGGCATAGGCGTCGACGATCTCCGACACCAACCGGTGCCGTACCACGTCGGCACTGGTGAGCTCGGCGAAGTGGATGTCGTCGATCCCGTCGAGGATGCGCATCGCGGCATGTAGTCCCGAAGTGGCTCCACCGGGCAGGTCGACCTGCGTGATGTCGCCTGTGACAACAATTTTCGAGTTGAAGCCGAGGCGGGTCAAGAACATCTTCATCTGCTCGCCGGTGGTGTTCTGCGCCTCGTCGAGAATGATGAACGCATCGTTCAACGTTCTGCCGCGCATATACCCCAACGGCGCGACCTCGATCACCCCGGCGCTCATCAGCTTTGGGATCAGCTCGGGATCCATCATGTCGTGCAGCGCGTCGTAGAGCGGCCGCAGATACGGGTCGATCTTCTCGCTCAGTGTGCCGGGCAGAAAGCCGAGCCGCTCCCCCGCCTCGACGGCCGGCCGGGTGAGGATGATCCGCGACACCTGCTTGGACTGTAAGGCGTTGACCGCCTTGGCCATCGCCAGATACGTCTTGCCGGTACCCGCGGGGCCGATACCGAACACGATGGTGTGCGCGTCGATCGCGTCGACGTAGCGCTTCTGGTTCAACGTCTTCGGCCGGATCGTCTTGCCGCGCCGCGACAGGATGTCGAGCGTGAGCACCTCGGCGGGCGACTCGTTACCGGTTCCGGTGAGCATTCCCACGCTGTGGCGCACGACGTCCGGGGTCAGCGACTGGCCGTTGGCCACGATCGCGATCAGTTCGGAAATCACCCGTTCGGCCAAAGCGACGTCCGCCGGTTCACCCGAGAGGGTGAGTTCGTTGCCGCGCGCATGGATATCGGCGGCCAGTACGCGTTCGAGCGCGCGCAGGTTCTCGTCGGCGGAACCCAGGAGGCCCACGACGAGGTCGGGCGGAACATTAATGCTGCTGCGTACCGACTCAGAAGGCTGATCAGCCTGCGACGGGTCAGCGGTCGTCTCGCGGGGCGTCAAGAGGGTTCAGTGCCTGCTTTCTGGATCCTTGCCTGGTCATGCCGTGCTCTCACAGTTTACCGCTGGTCAGCGAACACGACCCAATGGTTAACCCCGGCACAGTAGCTCGTTGGCGGGCAGGTCCTTGTTCAGCACCTTGTTCGCCTGCTCGACACCCGTCACAGGCAGGACCGTCATGTCGATCAGTGCCACCTGAGCCAGCAGCGAAGCCTGATCCCAATAGATCCGCTCGAAGGCCACCTTCTCACCGTCGAAGCCCATGACCACCACCACCGGCAGACGCACTGGCCGTCCCGTGGGCGCCACCCCGGGCAGGAAGGTGTCCATCACGACGTCGTGGGTGAAGCTCATGATCATCTCGTCGACGACCTTGTCCGTGCCGACGGTACGGCTCACCGGGATGATCTCGGTGTCGTCGGGCCAGTGCCCGATGAAGTGCGCGCCGTAGAACTCGGCCACCGCCTGCCGGCCCACCCCGCCCATCATCGTGGGCACGTGATTGACGAAGGGGTCGGCAGTCATCGTCGCCATGGTGGCGGCAAGGTCCTTCGCCACGAACTCGTCGGCGACGTGTTCGTCGAAAATTGCGCCGAGATCAAATGTCTTGCTCATAGCGGTCACGCTATTCCCAACGCGGCGTCAATACACCCAGAGCGCCAAGCGCGACGGCGGCCGCGGTCGAGGTGCGCAGCACCGTGGGCCCCAGCCGCACCGCTGTCGCGCCCGCGTCGGACAGCGCGGCGAGCTCGTCGCCGGCGATTCCGCCCTCCGGCCCTACCACCAACGTCACCGAATCGGCCTCGGCCACCGGCATGTCGGCCAGGGGTTGCCTCGCCGACTCGTGCAGCACGAGCACCACGGACTTCCCGTCACGAAGCCCGGCGACCAACTCGGTCGTCGACAGCGGGCCGCTGACCCCGGGAATGCGGGCCCGGCGTGATTGTCGGGCCGCCGACCGGGCCACCGCGCTCCACCGACGCAGACCCTTGTCAACCTTGGCCGCGGACTCCCACCGCGCCACACATCGTGACGCCTGCCAGGCGACGAGCGCATCGGCCCCCGCCTCGGTGGCCAGTTCGATCGCCAACTCCGAGCGGTCGGACTTCGGCAGCGCCTGCACGACGGTGACGGTCGGTGACGGCTCTGGTACGAAACGGCGCTCCAGCACCCGCGCCGTCAACCTGCCCTTCCCGACCTCGTCGACCTGGCATCGGGCCAGCTCCCCGGCGCCGTCGCTGAGCTGCAGCCGCTCGCCCCGCCGGATACGGCGCACGTTGGCCGCGTGGAAGCCTTCGTCGCCGTCGACCACAGCGAGCTCGCCGACTCCGGGCAGCGCGTCGACGTAGAAAAGCGCGTCGGTCACGGCTCGTACGCCCGAAATTGCAGTGAGGGTCGTTGATCGCTGTCCGATACAGCCCTGAGCGCAATCTCGCGCATAGGCTTCGGCACAGGTACCGCCCGATCAGCGGCCGCTGAAGGTCTCACGCAGCCGGCTGAACAGGCCGCCGCCGGCGGCGGAGGCCGCCTGCGTGGAGCGCACCTCGGGTACGTCGCGCGCCCGATTCTCCTTCAGTTTGCGCAGCAACTCGGTGTCCTCGTTGTCCAGCCGCGACGGCACCACGACGTCGATATGCGCGTGCAGATCGCCCCGCACCCCGGAACGCAGATGCGGCATGCCGTGCCCGCGCAGCGAGACCACCGCACCCGGCTGAGTGCCCGACGGGATCGTGATCTCAATCGGTCCGTCGAGGATCGCGTCGACCGTCACCGTGGTGCCCAGCGCCGCGTCGACCATGGGCACCGAGATCGTGCAGCGGAGGTCGTCGCCGTCGCGCAGGAAGGTGGCGTGCGGCTGCTCGTGCACCTCGACGTACAGGTCGCCGGCTGGTCCGCCACCTGGGCCGACCTCGCCCTGGGCGGCCAACCGCACCCGCATACCGTTGCCGACACCGGCGGGGATCTTCACGCTGATCTCCCGCCGGGAACGCACGCGGCCGTCGCCGCCGCAGCGATGGCATGGATCGGGAATGACCTCGCCGACGCCGCCGCACACCGGGCACGGCCGCGACGTCATCACCTGGCCCAGCAGCGAGCGCTGCACCGTCTGGATCTCGCCGCGGCCCCCGCAGGTGTCGCAGGTGACCGGGCTGGAGTTGCCGTGGGTGCCCTTGCCGTGGCAGAGGTCGCACAGCACCGCGGTGTCGACGGTCACCTGTTTGGTCACGCCCGTCGCGCACTCCGATAGGTCCAGGCGCATCCGCAACAGCGAGTCCGAACCCGGCCGCACCCGACCGACCGGACTGCGGGTGGTGCCGCCGCCGCCGAAGAACGCCTCGAAGACGTCGCCCAACCCGCCGAAACCCGAGAAGCCGTTGCCGGCGCCGGCCGCCGATGCCAGCGGATCGCCGCCGAGGTCGACGATGCGGCGCTTCTCCGGATCGCTGAGCACCTCGTAGGCGGCGCTGATGTCCTTGAACCGCGCCTGGGCCTCTTCGTCGGGGTTGATGTCGGGATGCAGTTCGCGCGCCAGCTTGCGATATGCGCGCTTGATCTCCGCATCCGTCGCGCCTTTGCTCACTCCGAGCAGCCCGTAATAGTCGCGTGCCACGCTGACCTTGCCTGACCTTCCTGGTTAACCGTTCCGGTTTACCGGGTGCCTAAGACTTCCCCGATATAGAGAGCAACCGCAGCGACATTAGCGATAGTTCCCGGATAGTCCATTCTGGTGGGCCCGAGTACCCCCATGCCGCCGTACACCTTGCCCGACCTTCCGTACGTCGTGGTGACCACCGAGGTGCCCGCCATCTCCTCGGCCTCGGTTTCGTGGCCGATGCGCACGGTCACCTTGCCGGCCTCCTGCTGCGCCGCCAGCAACCGCAGCACCACCACCTGCTCCTCGAGCGCCTCGAGCACCGACCGCAGCGAACCACCGAAGTCCGCGGTGTTGCGGGTGAGGTTGGCGGTGCCGCCCAGCAGCAGTCGCTCCTCGCGGTGTTCGACGAGCGTCTCGACCAGCACGGTCGCCGACCGGCCGACCGCATCGGCGAGCCCACCCTGCCCGTCGAGGTGTGACGCCAGATCCGACACCGCGATCGACGCGGCAGCCAGGGGTTTGCCCTCGAGAGCCTGCCCGAGCAGGTCGCGCAGCTTGGTCACGTCGTGTTCGTCGAGCGCGTCGCCGAGTTCGACCATGCGCTGGTCGACCCGGCCGGTGTCGGTGATCACCACCAGCAGCAGCTTGGCCGGGGTCAGCGCGACCACCTCCAGATGGCGGATCGTCGATGTCGACAGGGTCGGGTACTGCACGATCGCCACCTGCCGCGTCAGCTGGGCGAGTAGCCGCACGGCGCGGCGCAGCACGTCGTCCAGGTCGACGCCGGACTCCAGGAACGACACGATCGCGCGGCGCTCCGACGAGGACAACGGTTTGACCTCGTCGATCCGGTCGACGAACTCGCGGTACCCCTTCTCGGTGGGGATCCGGCCGGAGCTGGTGTGGGGCTGGGTGATGTAGCCCTCGGCTTCCAGCACCGCCATGTCGTTGCGCACGGTCGCGCTGGACACACCGAGGTTGTGCCGCTCGACCAGTGTCTTCGATCCGATCGGCTCCTGGGTGGCAACGAAGTCGGCGACGATCGCGCGCAACACCTCGAACCTGCGGTCGTCGGCGCTACCCATGTCTGTTCACCCACCTCTCGAATCGCGTTTGACCCATTTTACGGTCACCAGCAGCGGCGATAGCGCCCGAGCGGCTTTCCGGTCTGGACGCGAGCGCGGTGCACTAGCCTTGCTACGTGTTGCCATCGTGATATCAAGCCCCGGGGGGACGACGCGGAGGACGTTGGTCCCATGATTTTCAAGGGTGTCAGGGAGGGCAGGCCCTACCCCGACCACGGATTGACATATCGCCAGTGGGCGCAGATCCCGCCGTGTCAGATCCGGCTCGACGAGTTGGTCACCACCACCACGGTGCTCGCGCTGGACCGGTTGCTTTCGGAGGACTCGACGTTCTACGGCGACCTCTTCCCGCACGCGGTGAGATGGAAGGGAATCGTCTACCTCGAGGACGGGCTGCACCGTGCGGTACGGGCCGCGCTGCGCAACCGCACCGTGTTGCATGCGCGCGTGTTCGACATGGACGTCCCATTGGCCCAGCGGGTCTAGCAGTCACCGAACGGATTGGCGCACTTGGTCTCTCGTCGACGACGGGGCCGCGGTCAGGCCGGCCCCCAGGATGCGGTCCGACAACAACCCCAGACATGACAGGTTCGGGAAACCCGGCCCCTGCGTGAGCCCGGACAGGCCCGGCAGAAACAGCTTCGGTTGCACACCGGTGACGGCGAGGTCGTCGGAGATCGACTCCTGCAGCACGTCCGGAGTCAGCGGAGCCCCGAGGCCGAGTTCCAGTAGATCCAACGCATCCTGGCCGAGCAGCGGCACGAACCACATCGCGTCGGCGCCCGAGCCGTCGATGACGAGATCGAAGCCGTGGACGGTCTCCAGCGCTTCCCCGCCCGCAGTGGTGCTCAGCGTCAACCGGATTCGGTCCTCGCGGGCGACCGCGTGCGCGACCCGGCCCCGGAGGTGTCGGATCCGGTCGTCGGCGAGCAGTGCCTCCTGCACCCGGGCGGAGAACACCCCGCGGTCCGTCCGCATCATCGCGTCGCGCCGCTGCCCCATCGTCAGGCTGCTCCAGCCGGTGGGGTCGGAGAACAGCATGTTCTCGAAGAAACCCTCGCCCCTGGTGAACAGGGTAACCTGCGGTGAGATCACGGTGATCGTCGAAACCCGGTGCCGGAACAGCTCGTTGAGCATCGAGGCGGCGGTCTCGCCGCCACCGATGACCGCCACTCGCTCGGCGCAGATCAGATCGTGCTGCGCGGCGCGGTGCCAGAACTGCGCGATCGAGAGCACCCGGGGATTGCCGGGCAGGATCGAGCGCTCGGGCCGGCCGGGCCCGGTGATCATCACGCCATCGGCCACCACCGTGCGGTCGGGTGTGTGCAGCGCCCACCGCGGTTCGCCGGTTTCGGTGTCGACCGAGATGGCCCGCACCTCACCGCTGATGACGTTCATCTCGACGTTGCCCGCGACCCAGCGCAGATAGTGGCTCCACCGGCGGTGGGTGGGCGCGGGCCTGCCGCGGTCGATCCACTCGGCGAACTGGCCCGTCGAGATCAGGTACTGCTGCCAACTGTGCCGCGTCATGCGCTCGTCGAGCTCGGCGTTACGGCGCGGCACCAGAGCCGAGCGGTACGGGAAGCCGACGTCCTTCTCGGGGCTGGTACCCAGCCGGTGCTGACCGTCGGTCCAGCCGCCGTCGGCCTGCCAGTTGGCGGCGACCCCGGTCTTCTCGACCGCGACGACCTCGGGCACGGCAATGCCCATGTCGCGCAGTTCGGCGGCCTTGGCGGCGACGGCGACGGCCTTGGCGCCCGCACCCACCACCGCGAGCGTCCGGTTCATGAGACGACTTCTCGGAGCGATTCCTGCCACATCGCCTGCAGCGTGGCGAGGTCATCGGCGGTCAGGATGTCGGGCAGCGTGCGCCACTGGGTGCCCAGCACCGGCGCGTCAGTGCCACCGACCACCGCCGCCAGCACGGTCAGCTCGTGCCGGACGGCCAAGTGCGGTTCGGGCAGCGGTGACACTGCCGCCAGCAACGCGCGGTCGGGACGCAGGGCGCCGCCGTCGAGGCCGACGTGCACGCGGCCCAGGAAGTTGAGCAGCAGCTGCGGCTCGTGCAGTGCCGTCAGACGTTCGGCGGTGTCGGGACGCAGATAGCGCAGCAGACCGTAATCGACGCCGTCGCCGGGGATCTCGGCGACGTCGCTGGCCGACCGCACCCGCAGTGGATAGATCGCGCTCAGCAGACCGACGGTGTCGGAGGTGTCGGCGCCGTCGACGAGGCCGTCGGCGCGGCCGTGGGTTTCCAGGGCCAGCAGTGGCGGTGGCGTCTCCTGGCCTCGGTGCCGCCGCCAGCGGGTGACGGTGCGCGCGGCGGCCGCGGCCAACAGGTGCGGCGTGGGTTCGGCCCCGTCGAGCAGCCGTTGCGTGATGTCGGTGTCGGTCACCGCCATGGATACGACGAGACCGCCGACCCGATCGGTTTGCGGGCGCACCCGGCGGGCGCCGAGAGGCGGGTCGTCGCCGTCGAGTTGGGCGGCCCAGAAGTCGGCCGTGTCGATCAAGTACGCCCGGTCGCCGAGTAGGCGCGACCAGCATCCGTAGCCGGTGTGTTCCCGAGTGGGCGACGGGTCTCGCCCGGACGCGATGCTGTGCCACGCCGCATCGAGTTCGGCCAGCACGATCCGCCAGGACGCCGGGTCCACCGCCAGCACGTGCGCGGTGAGCAGCAGCACACCGGCGCCGTCGGGCGGTCGCAGCCACACCGCGGCGAGCATCGAGCCGCGCTGCGGGTCAAGGCGTTCCACCGACTGCCGGGCGTATTCGGCGACGGCTTCGGTGAGGGCTTCCGCGGTGTCAGAGCCCACACGCACCTCGGTCAGGAGATCCTGCGGCCCATGCTGCTCGACCAGCGTCATCGTCTGCCGGTCCAGTCGGCTGCGCAGTACCGGATGACCGTCGACCACGGTGTGCAGCAGTCGCTCGAGTTGTTCGCCGGTGATGCCGTCGGGCAGCCGGATGGCCTCGGTCTGTGCCAGTCGTCGCGGGTCCCCGTACTCGACGAGCCAGCGCGCGTTGGGTAGCAAGGGCAGCGGCCCGCCGAGCTCCTCGCCATGCCCGGCGACGGCCGCTTCACTGTCGACGGCGGCGGCCAGTTCGCGCAGCGTCGCGCATTCGAGCATCAGTCGGGCGCGCAGCGGGATTCCGCGTCTACGCGCGGCCTGAACCACCGACAGCGCCACGATGCTGTCCAGCCCCAGCGCGAGAAAGTCTGCGTCCACATCGATTTGGGCACCGTCGAGCAGCTCTGACAGGACGGCCGCCAGCGCCCTCTCGGTATCGGTCTGCGGCGCGGCCGACGGGCCATCGACGACGGCGATGGCGGTGAGCGCGGCTTCGTCGATCTTGCCGTGCGCGGTCAGCGGCATCTGGGCGATCACCACGATCGAGTGCGGAACCATATAGCGCGGAAGGTGTTTCGACACCAGCGCGCGAAGCTCGGACACGTCGGGGGCCGGCTCGGCGGCGACGAAGGCCACCAGCTGCGGACCCCATCGCTGTTCGCGCACCACGATGTGAGCGTGCCGCACGGCCGGATGTGTGTGCAGCACCGCGGAGACCTCGGTCGGCTCGACCCGGAAGCCGCGAATCTTGACCTGGGTGTCGGAGCGCCCGAGAAACTCCAGCGCGCCGTCGGGTAGGCGTCGCACCACGTCTCCGGTGCGGTACATGCGGCCGCCCCGCCCGAACGGATCGGCGACGAACCGGCTCGCGGTTTCGCCATGCCTGCCGAGATAACCGCGGGTCAATTGGTCGCCCGCCAGGTACAACTCCCCTGGCACACCGTCGGGCACCGGCCGCAGCAAGGAGTCCAGGACGTGCGCCACGCTGGGCGACGTGGGCCGTCCGATGGTCGGCCGGTCGTGCTCCGCGATCGTGGCGACCACCGCTTCCACCGTGGTTTCGGTTGGGCCGTAACAGTTGTAGGCCGCCATACCGGTGCGCGTGCATTCGTCGCGGATCAGGTTCCAGGCCGGTATCCCGACGGCCTCGCCACCGAGCGCCAGCACCCCGAGCGGCACCGTCGTGAGCAGTCCGACGGCGTGCAGTTGGGCGAACATCGACGGTGTGGTGTCGATCAGGTCGATCCCGTACCGGCCGATGGTCTCGACCAGCGCCTCGGCGTCACGTTGGACACCGTCGTCGACGATGTGCACCGCGTGCCCGTCGAGCAAGGCGGCCAGCGGTTGCCAGGCGGCGTCGAAGGTGAACGACCACGCATGGGCGACCCGCAGGCGGTGCCGCAACCGAGCGGACGCCGGCCGCAACACGTTTCGGGCATGGTCTTCGGCGTAGGCCAGCAACGCCTGATGGGTGCCGACGACGCCCTTGGGCCTGCCGGTGGTGCCGGAGGTGAACACCATGTACGCGGCCTGGCCGGGCAGGGCGGCCACCGGCCGGAAGTCGTCGGCCGACTCGGTCGAGGCCGCGCAAAGCATGTGGTCGTCGACGACGGCCGTCGTACCGCACTGGTCGAGGATGTCGGCGATCCGCTCCGCGGGCATCCCGGGGTCCAGCGGCACGATGACGCCGCCGGCCTTCAGCACGGCCAGCATCGCGATCACATACTGCGGTCCGCGCGAAAGCCGGATCGCCACAGGAGTTTCCGCGCCCACCCCCGTCGACACCAGGGTCGCCGCAACTCGGTCGGCGGCCTCGTCGAGTTCCCGGTAGGTGAGTTCACCGCCGGACCAACTCAACGCCGGTGAGCCCAGCCGCGCACTTGCGGTTTCGGTGAAAGCGGTGTGTACGCCGAGATGCGCGGGGGCCGGCGCGATGGCCGTGATCGCTCCCTCACGGTCGATCAGGACGCTGACGTCACGCAACGGGCGGTCCCAGTTGGCGGCCAGCCGCTGGGCCGTGATCAGCAGCCGGCGCCCAAGCGATTCGGGGCTCATCTGGCCGAGCGCGCCGTCGATCACCTCGACCAGGACCGTGAGCTCGCTGTCGCTGTTGTGCGCGGCGATGGTGACCGGGAAGTGCGACACGCTCTCCAGCGCCGCCGGCCGGAACGTCGCACCGTTGGCGACGAAGTCTGCGCCGCCGACCAGACCGCCGGGCGGGAAGTTCTCGTAGACCAGCAGGGTGTCGAACAGCTCACCGATACCGGCCAGCGAGCGCAGTTCGTTGTGCGGCAGGTAGCCGTGGTCGCGCAGCTTGGCCGCCTCGCGTTGCAGCGCAACGCATTGGGAGCCGACCCGGGCGGCCGGGTCCAGCCGGATCCGCAGCGGCACGGTGTTGATGAACAGACCGACCATGGTTTCCACGCCGGCGAGTTCGCCGGGCCGTCCGGCCACCGTCACCCCGAACACCACGTCGGAGCGGTCGGTGAACGCCGACAGCACTGCTGCCCAAGCCATCTGCATCAGCGTGTTGAGCGTGACGCCGCGTGATCGCGCGGCGTCCTCGAGCCGCTCCGAGGCGGCGCGATCCAGCTTGAGCTCGGTGCGGCGCGGCTCCCCGCTGGGCGGTTCCCCCGCGGTGAGCGCTGGGGTGACGAACGTCGGACCGTCGAGATCGCCGAGATGCTCACGCCACAGGTTGCGGCTGGTCTCGTGATCCCGGCCGGCGAGCCAGCCGATGTAGTCGCGGTAGGGGCGCGGTGGCGGCGGCAGCGCGGCCGGGTCGCCGCCCGAACGGTACAGCGAGATCAATTCGCCGACGAACAACGGCAGCGACCAGCCGTCGATGATGATGTGGTGCGCGACGACGATGAAACGGAAGCGAACGCCTTCCTTCTGGTCCGGGGCTTCGATCAGAAGGAACCGGATCGCCGGTCCGCGTCCGAGGTCGAACGGTCGGCGCCGTTCGTCGGCCTCCAGCGCGTCGACCTCGCCGGCGGTCGCGGTGATGTGGCGCCAGGGCAGGTCGACGCGGGTGGGGACCACTTGCACCGGCTTGCTCTGCGCCCGCAGGAAACTCGCCCGCAGGTTGGGGTGGCGCGCCAGCATCGTCGCCGCACACTCGCGCAGCAGGGCCGCGTCGAGTTCGCCGATCACGTCGGCGGCCATCGCGATGACGTACGGATCCGCACCCCCCTCACCGGCGCTCAGCTGCGCCAGCGAGAACAACCCCTGCTGCAGCGGGCTGAGCGCCATCACGTCCTCGATGGCGACCGTGGGTTCGGTCCTGGGATGGGTTGAAGTCACGGCGTGCCGTCCTGCGACGCCGACCACATCGACGTGACCGCCGCCAACTCGTCGGCCGACAGCCCGGACGCCGCCATCGGCGCGTGGCGGATGTCGGGTGTCTCGGTTTCGCCGCCGGCGTCGTCGACCCGGGCCGCCAAGTCGTGAATCGCGGGGTGCTCGAACACCATTCGCGCGGTGATCGTCAGTCCCGCGTCCCGTCCGCGGGCCGCCAGCTGCACCGCGAGGATCGAATCGCCACCCAGCTCGAAGAAGTCGTCGGTGCGGTTGACCACGGGCACGTTCACGATGTCGGCGAGGAGCGTCGCGAGCGCGCGTTCGGTGTCCGTGCGCACCGCTTCTGCCGGGCCGGCGGCTGTCGAAGTGCGGCTCAGTTCCGTCGTGTCGGCGAACTCGACCCGGCCGTTGGCGGTCCAGCGACCGCGTCTACCGGTGGCGCGCAGTTCGGCGCCGGTCTCGTCGACGACGTGCTCGTAGACGTCGCCGACGACGCCGATTGCGACCGGATCGCGCCAGCCGTCGAGTACGCTGGCCGCCGCCGCCGCGCTGAACCGCTGTACCAGGCGGCGCTCGTCGCGGCCGGCGATCTGCACATCACGCACCCGCTGATCCGGATCGTCGGCGAATGCGGCCAGCACGCGTTTCAGCCACCCGACGAATCGTTCCGCGGTGTCGCGCCGGTACAGGTCAGTCCGGTAGATGACATGCCCGCGGTAGCCGTCGTCGGCGCCGAAGAAGTTGACCGACAGGTCGGCATGCGCGACGTCGAACGGCGGCTCCAGCGGGGTGAACGTGGTGTCGCCGCCCGGCCCGGACTCGATGACCTGTCCGGCGGGCAGCGCTTCACGTACGTGCACCACCACCCCGAACAGCGGGTTGCGTGACAGCGACCGCGCCGGCCGTACCGCGTCGACCACCTGGTCGAACGGCAGGTCCTGGTGGGCATAGGCTTCCAGCGCCGTGTCCCGGGCCCGGCGCAGCACCTCACGCAGCGTCGGATTCTCGGTCAGGTCGTTGCGCAGCACCACGATGTTGACGAAGAAGCCGACGAGCGGGTCAAGTGCCGCTTCAGTGCGGCCCGCGACCGGAGTACCCAACGGAATGTCCGGGCGCTCACCGGCTTTGTGCAATGCGACCGCCACCGCCGCCTGCAGCAGCATGAATTCGGTGACTCCGAGTTCCCTGCCGAGCTCGGCGATCTTCGCGCGGGCGGCGGCGTCGATGCCGAACTCGACGGCGTCGCCCTCCCCGCTCAGCACGGGCGGCCGCGGGAAATCCGGTGCCAGGCCCGGGTCTTCGTGCAGGCCGGCCAACTGGCGGCGCCAATAGTCGCGCTGCGCCGCGAGGGGGCCGTCGGACTCGGCGAGCCGCGCCGCCTGCCACGCCGCGTAATCGGCGTACTGGATCTGCAGTGGGGCGAATCCGGGCGCGTGCCCGGCGCGCCTGGTGCGGTAGGCGGTCAGCAGGTCGCCGAACAACACCAGCGCCGACCAGTGATCGGCGGCGATATGGTGCACCACCAGCGAGACCACGTGGGCGTCCGGCGTCGCCAGCACCGCGGCCCGCACGGGCAGGTCATGTTCGAGATCGAAGACGTGCCGTCGCTCCTTGTCGAGTTCGGTCTGCAACCAGGCGGCGTCGGCACCATCGGTGCGGCGCACCGCGACGTCCAGCTCGTCGTTGACGAACTGATATGGGGCACCGTCGATTTCGCGGTAGGTCGTGCGCAGCACGTCGTGCCGGGCCACGACGTCGCGCACCGCCCGCACGAACGCGTCGGCGTCACAGGGGCCCTCGATGCGGGCGGCGAACGGGATGTTGTTGACCGGGCTCGGGCCGTCGATGCGGTACTGGAACCACATGCGCAACTGCGAGGCCGACATGGGCAGCGGCCCGTCGTGCGGGACGGGAACCAGTCGCGGCCGGGTGCGGCCCGCGTTCGACGCCGCGTCGATGCGCTGCGCCAGGGCCGCCACGGTGCCCAGTTCGAAAACCTCTCGAACACCGATGTCGGCGTTGAACGCAGCGCGCACTCCGGCAACGAGTTTGGTGGCCAGCAGCGAATGGCCGCCGAGGTCGAAGAACGAGTCGTCGGCGCCGATGTGGTCGCGGTCGAGGAGTTCGGCGAACAGGTCGGCGATCCGCCGCTCCGTCCCGTCGTCGGGCTCGCGGTAGGCGGCGCCGGACCCGATGTCGGGGTCGGGCAGTGCCGCCCGGTCGATCTTGCCGTGCGCGGTGATCGGGATCTCGTCGATGACGACGTAGGCCGCCGGTGTCATGTACTCCGGCAGCGCGGCCGCGACCCGGTTGCGAATCCGTTCGACCTCGACGGTCTTGGAGCCGCCGGCCGGGGTGACGTAGCCGACGAGACTCTTGCCGACCCCGGGCAGCTCGCCGACCAGCACGACCGCCTGACCGACGCTGGGGTCGACCGAGATTGCGGCCGCCACTTCGCCGAGTTCGATGCGGAAGCCGCGGATCTTGACCTGTTCGTCGGCGCGGCCGACGAACTCCACGTCGCCGTCGACGTTGCGGCGGGCCAGGTCGCCCGACCGGTAGAGCCGAGCACCGGGAGTGAACGGGTCGGCGACGAACCGCTCGGCGGTCAGCCGTGGCCGGTGGTGGTAGCCGTGGGCCACATGTGTTCCGCCGATGTAGATCTCACCGATCACCCCGACCGGGACCAGTCGCAGGGCGTCGTCGAGCAGGTGGATCTGGGTGTTGATCTTCGGCTTGCCGATCGGCACGATCCGGGTGCCCTGCTTGCCCTCGACCCTGTACCGGCTCGCGTTGATGACGGTCTCGGTGGGTCCGTAGAAGTTGTGCAGCAGCGCGTCGAATGTGGCGTGGAACTTGTCGGCCAGCTCGCCGGGCAGTGCTTCACCGCCGATGGGTACCCGCTGCAGCGTCCGCCACTGGTTCACCCCGGGCAGCGACAGGAACAATCCGAGCAGCGAGGGAACGAAATGCATCGAGGTAATGCCTTCGTCGTGTAGCAGTTCGGCGAGATAGCCGACGTCGCGCAGTCCGTCCGGACGGGGGATCACCAGCCGGCCGCCGCACGCGAGCATGCCGAAGATCTCGGCGATCGAGACGTCGAAACTCGGCGAGGCCACCTGCAGCAGGCGCTCCTTGTCGTCGATTCCGTACTCACCCTTGAACCAGACGAAGTACTCCGCGACGGGCCGGTGCGGCACCGGAACACCCTTGGGCAGACCGGTCGACCCCGAGGTGTAGATCAGGTACGCGGTGCTGTCCGGAGACAGCGTCCGGACCCGGTCGGCGTCTGCGGGGTTGGCGATGGGGAACCCGTCGAGGTCGGCGATCGGTTCGCGGATGATCAGTTTCGGGTCGGAGTCCGAGAGGATGAACGTCAGCCGGTCCTCGGGGTAGGTGGGGTCGACCGGCTGGTACACCGCACCCGCCTTGATCACACCGAGTGCCGTGATCACCAGCTCCGGCGACCGGTCCAGCAGCACCGCGACCCGGTCCTCGGCGCCGATCCCCCGCTCGATCAGCCAGTGCGCCAACCGGTTCGCCGACTCGTTGAGCTCCCGGTAGGTGTACTCACGTCGCTCGTAGACCACGGCGACCACGTCGGGCGTGCGCGCCACCTGAGCTTCCACCAACGCCGTCATCGTCGACGGCGCGGTGACGAACTCCTCGCCGGCCGACACCCGGCGCAACCAGTCGGCGTCGTCGGGCCCTATCACATCGAGCGCGCCGATGGGGAGGTCGGGGCGCTGCAGCGCATCGTCGAGCAGCGCGGCATAGTGCTCGAGCAACTGGCGGACCAGTGCCGCGTCGAGGATCTCGACGAGGTACTCGGCCTCCACCACGACACCGGCGTCGAACTCGACCATGACACCCAACGGCAACTGAGTGAGATGACCGCGCAATTCGGCTCGGCGGCAGGTGATTCCGGGCGGGTTGAAACCTTCCCCGTCGGCGCCGCGCGCACCGAAGCTCACCCGCGTCATCCGCTCCACGCCATGGCGACGGTCGGGATTCAATTCGCGCACCACCCGGTCCAGGTTCACACGCTGGTGCGCGAACGCGCCGACCGCTGTGTCTCGGGCGTGCGCGAGGAAGTCGCGGAAGCTCTGGCGGGCACCGGGACGCAGGCGCAGCGCCACCGTATTGCCGTAGTAGCCGATCGCGTCCTCGACGTCGGCGGTGCGGTTCAGCACCGGCGTGGCAACCAGGAAGTCATCGCAGCCGGTGTAGCGCTGCAGCAGCGCCCCGAAGGCGGCCAGCAGCACCATGTACGGGGTGGCGCCCGCCTGCTTGGCCAGCGCCGCGACCCGGTCCACCGTCGCCTCCGGCAACCGCAGCGTCAAGCGCGCAGAACGCCAGTTCGTCGGCACCGCAGAGCCGTTCGGTCCGGGCAGCTCCATCGGCTCGGGTGGATCGGCCAGCACGTCGCGCCAGAAGTCCAGATCCTCCTCGACCGAGCCGAGCGCGTGCGATGGCGGTGTGACGGCGGGCCCCAGCGGCTCTCCGATGTACGCCCGGGTCAGATCGCCGAAGAACACCGGCCAGCAGCCGTCGTCCCAGGCGATGTGGTGCGCGGTCAGCAGCATGATGTGCTCGTCGGGGGCGGTGCGCACGACGGCGAGCCGCAGCGGCGCATCCGTGCCCAAGTCGAACGCGGCCCCGAACTCGCGCTGCGCCAACACTTCCAATCGAAGCCGGCGCGCGTGCTCGGAGAATCCGGTCAGGTCGTGCTCGGTCCAGTCGGACGCCAGCCCGTCGTGCACCGTCGGTCGCGGTTCGCCGGCGTCGTCGACGTGGTAGGTGGTGCGCAGCACGGGATGGCGCGCGGCGACCCTGTCGACGGCGTCGTGCAACCGGGCAACGTCGAGATCACCGGTGATCCGGTACGACAGGCAGATGTTGAGGATCGCTCCGGTGGGGTCGGCGGCCTGGGCGAACCACATCCGGCGCTGCCCGTCGGACAGCCCGTCCGCCGCCGCGGACGACGCACTGTTCGTGCGCAGTCCCCGCTCGGCGAGCTTGCGGCGCAACAGCTCCAGTCGCCGGTCCTTTACCTGCTCGCGGATATCGACGGTGTCAGTCACGCGTGTCCACCTTCTCCGATCGTTCTGTGCTGTCCAGGTCGGCGACGAGTTCGCCACCGGTGATGCCGCCGAGCAACGTGGCCAACGGCACTTTGTGGCCGGCCGCCCGTTGCAGCCGCTTGCGTAGGTCCAGGGCCAGCAGCGAGTCGACACCCAGGTCGAGCAAGGACATGTCGAGGTCGATCGAGGCCGCCTCAAGGCTGAGCACCGCGGCGAGCGCCGCACGCACGCACACCTCGGTGCTGACGCCGGGTTCGATTGTGGGCTGGACGGTTTCGAGGGATGCGATCTGGCTGTCCAAAAACACCCGTAGCCGGGCCTGGTCGGCGCTCAGCAGCAGCGGGTCCTCGCCATGGTCGCGCAGGCTGGCTTCGACGGCGGCCTCGGGCGCCATCGGCAGCAGCCCGGAGCGCTCGATCATGGTGAGCTCGTCCGCGCCGGCGATGCCACTGCCCCGCCACAGCCCGTACCTGGCGGCCAGGCAGTGCTGACCCTCGGCGCGCAGTTGGCCGGCCATCACGTCGAGCATCCGGTTGGCGGCCGAGTACGCCACATGCGCACGCCCGCCCCACACGCCGGAGACCGAAGAGCACAACAGGATTCGAGCGTCAGGACGCATCGGCCATTGCTCGGTCATCCGGGCCAGACCACCGATCTTCGCGGCGGTGGTGTCCGCGAACATCGCCGGTGTGAGCGCGTCGTGATCGGCGAAGGCCGCAGTGCCTGCGGAATGGATGAGCAGCGATGCGCCGTCACCGCCGAACTGCTCGGCCGCCGCCCTCACGTCGCCAGCGGAGGTGATGTCGCAGCGCGGTGCGAGCACGTCGACATTCGGTGCCGAAGCGGCCAGTTCGGCCATGAGGGCATCACCGACGCCGCTACGGCTGAGCAACACGATGCGGCGTGCGCCGTGGGCGGCGAGATAGCGGGCGAAGTGCAGTCCGACCGCCCCGTTGCCGCCGGTGATCACGACGTCGTCGAGCACCCCCGCCGCCGCGCGCCAGGACGGTGCGGGCTCGGCCGACTCGACCACGGTGCGGGCGAAAACCCTTGGGCCCGAACCGTCCTCGCGGACAGCGGACTCGGGTGTGCCCATCAGGAGCGCACGCACCGCCGCGGCGGCGGTGGCGTCGTCGAGTTCCCAGGACGGCAGGTCGAGATGCCGGAACGCCTGCTCGGGCCGTTCGAAGCCGATACTGCGGTGCATCGCGGCCAGCGCGGTCTGTGCGGGCAGCGCCATGGGCTCGCCGGACCGGACATGCTCACCGCCGACGGTGACCAGACACATCGCCCGGCAGTGGGGTCCCGCCGTGTCGGCGTAGTCCAGCAGGCCGGCGCCGACCAGATGGGCGACCTCCTGGGCGGCGCGTTCGGCGTCGGGATGATCGAGCAGCGGCGCGACCGCCGCGACGAGCTCGGCCCGGCCCGGCTCGACGATTTCGGATCCGTTGTGGCGCAGCGCTGTCCGCAGTCGTTCGCCCAGTGGTCCGCGGGGCCCGGCGAGATCGAGCACCGCGACGCGTTGCGCGGGCCCCTGCGACCGTTCGATCGGGTCCCACTTCTCGCGGGCGACGGTGAGCCCGTAGACCGGCGCCGGCGGCTGCGGTTCGGCCCACAGCCGCACCGCCCGCATCGGCGCGTTCGGGAAGTCCCGCAAAGGTGGTTGCGACGCGACGTCGACCAGGTCGGTCCACCGGTATCCGGGGTCGGCGACCGCGGCGGCGGCGATGTTGGCCGACAACGCGTCGACGAGTGGTAGGTCGCGAAGCCCCGAACCGAGGACGAGCGGATCGTCGTCGGCCAGCAGATCGCCCAGCGCGAACGTCAGCGCCGGATGCGCCGACATCTCGATGAACGCCGCCGCGCCGTGGCGCCGCGCGGCGGCCACCGCGCGGTCGAACCGCACGGTGTCGCGGAGGTTGCGGTACCAGTAGTCGGCGAAGCCGGTGCCTGCGGGCACCACGTCCGCGGTGGTCGAGCCGATGAACTGGACTGGCGCATCGATGAATCGACCGTGCGGGAGCAGCGCGAGCAGGTCGTCGCGCACCCGCTCCAGTGCGCTGGTGTGCCCGGGGTAGGTCACGTCGAGTTCGCGGGCGAACAGCCCCTGTTCGGTCGCCGCCGCCATGAGCGCGCCGACCGCGGCACGCTCACCGGAGACCGCCACCGAGGCGCCGGCGTTGACCGCGGACACCTCCAGCCAACCCGGGGTCGACACCACCAGTCGTTCGGCATCCGCGAGCGAAACCCCCAGTGCCGCCATGCTGTAGTCACCGCGGATCCGATCGACCGCCTTGGCCCGCGCAATGACCACCGCGGCGGCGTCGAACAGTGTGATGCTTCCGGCGACGTAGGCGGCGGCGACCTCTCCGAGGCTGTGCCCCACCACCAGATCCGGCACGATTCCGTACGTCCTCCACAGATGGGCCAGGGCGACGGCGTGGGTGAACTGGGCGCCCTGGATCTGCGTCTGCGGCCAGTCCCCGCCACCGGAGTCGGCGGTCAGGTACGGCAGGGGCGACGGTTCACCGGTGGCCACGAACGCCTCGGCGCACCGGTCGACGTGTATCCGGTACATCGCGGAGCGCCGGTAGGCCTGCGCACCCATGCCCGGCCACTGGTTGCCCTGTCCTGGAAACACGAAAGCCGTTCGGGTCGGCGCCGATTGCGACGAGCGGACGACCAACGGGTGGGTGGCGCCCGTGATGACGGCGCGCAGGCCGTCGGCAAGTTCGGCGGTGTCGGCGGCACGAACCACCGCGCGGTGCTTGCGCAACCGACGGGTGCGCAGCAAGGCGGTGGCGACCGTCTGCATGTCGGGGCCTCGATCGAGGTAGCGCAATATCGCCTCGGCGTCGGCGGCCACGAGTTCTTCGGCGTGTGCGCTCAACACGACGGGGATCCGGCCGTCGGGGAAACCGGAGGGCGTCATCACGCCGCCTTCGACGGGCTGGCTGGAATCGACACGACCAGGTGGGCGTTGGTGCCGCTCATGCCGAATGCGGTCACCGCCGCTAACCGCTCGTTGTTGAGGGCCGGCCATGGCGTCAGCTCGGAGGCCAGCCGTAACCCCTGACTGTCCCAGTCGATTTCGCGGCTGGCTTCGTCGGTGTGCAAGGTGGCCGGGACCGCTCCTTTCTCGGCGGCGATCAGCACTTTGGCCAGGCCGAGCCCGCCGGCGGCGGCTTGTGTGTGGCCGAGGTTGGACTTCACCGAGCCGAGCAGGCCGCCTTCGCCGGGGGCGGTGGCGCCGTAGGTCGTGGCCAGCGAGATCAGTTCGGTGCGGTCCCCGAGCCGTGTCCCGGTACCGTGTCCCTCGATCATCCCGATGTCTTCGGGCCGCACACCGCTCTGCTCGAGCCCCCGTGCGAACAACCGCGCCTGCGCCTGACCGCTCGGTGCGGTCAGGCCCACGGAACGACCGTCCTGGTTCAGGCAGGTGGCCCGCAGCTCGGCGAGCACCCGACGCCCGGCGCGCATTGCCCCCGAACGGTGCTGCAGGACGAACATCGCTGCGCCCTCGGCCCATACGGTGCCGCTGGCGTGCGCGCTGTAGGGCCGGCAGCGACCGTCGTCGGACAACGCGTGCTGCTTGGAGAATTCGACGAAGAAGCCGGGCGAGCCCATCACGCACACGCCACCGGCCAACGCGAGGTCGCAGTCGCCCGACCGCAGCGCCTGTGCCGCGGTGTGAATTGCGGTCAGGGTGGACGAGCAGGAGGTGTCGATGGTCAGGGCTGGACCGGCCAGCCCGAGCGTGTAGGCGATCCGGCCGGAGATGACACCGAGCGCGGTTCCGGACATCAAATGCCCCGTGAGGTTTGAGAACTGGGCCAGATCGGGACCGTATCCCATCGCCGAGGCGCCCACATAGCAGCCGGCGTCGTGGCCTGCGAGGTCGTCGGGGTTGATCCCGCTGTTCTCCAGCGCGCGCCACGCCACCCGAAGCGCGACTCGCTGCTGCGGGTCCATCGCGACCGCCTCCCGCGGGGATATCCCGAAGAACTCGGGGTCGAAAAGCGCTGCACTGGAGAGGAACCCACCGAGGTCATGAATGCGCTTGAACCCGTCGCGCTGTGAGCCGTCGAGCACGTCACGGACCGACCACCCGCGGTCCCGCGGGAACGGGCACAGACCCTCGCGCCGTGCGACCAGCAGGTCCCAGTAGCTTTCGGCGGTGTCGATTCCGCCCGGAGCCTCGATCGCCATTCCCACGATGGCGATCGGATCGGCTGCGGCGCCGTCCGGTGTGCTAACCGGCATTGACCAACTCCGCGACGGTCTCGAGGTGGTCGTCGAGGTAGAAGTGCCCGCCGTCGAACAACGACAGCGTGAATACGCCGTCGGTGTGAGTTTGCCAGCCGCGCAACATATCTTGGCTTATTCGGTGGTCGTCGCGGCCGCCGATGGTGTGAATGTCGGCGGCGAGGCGGGCGCCGGGCTCACACGCGTAGCGGTTGAACGCCCGGTAGTCCGCCCGCACCGCGCGGACGAGCAAGTCGATGAATTCCTCCTCGGCGAGCAGGCGGGGGTCCGTTCCGCCGAGGTCGACCATGTTGGCGATGACGTCCGCGTCGGCGGTGGGCAGCCGCGGTGAGGTGGCGATGGTCGACGGCGCCTGACTCGCCGAAACCCACAGCTGCCGAACGGGAACGCCGTGGCGCTCGGCGACCCGGCCGAACTCGAAGGCGATCACCGCGCCCATACAGTGACCGAACAGTCGCAGCGGGCCCAGCCGGGACCAGTCGCCGGCCGCGAACAGATCGGCCGCCAGGTCCTCGACCGTGTCCGGCGCCGGATGGGACAGTCGGTCCGCGCGTTGCGGGTACTGGACGACGTAGGCGTCGTCGCCGCCACCCGCCAGCGCCGACGCAAACGCCCGGTAAGCCGCCGCCGCGCCGCCCGCGTGAGGAAAGACCACTGTCGCGCCGTTCGACGACTGCCCGGCGCAGCGTTTGATCCAGGGCGCGAAGGTCAGTTGGCTCTGCTCGTCGATCATCGTGTCGGTGTCGCGTCGAGGCTGCGGTGACGGTGCCGGAAGGGAGCCTGCGAGTCCGCGGCGAAAACACCCATGATTCCTCCGTGTATTTAGCGCAGGCTGTCCTAAGTAGGAAGTGAGGTTACCCTATCCTTCTTGCCGCGGACACGGCTACGTCCTCCCCGCGGCCTGTCCGGTCGCATCCGTTTGAGCTGGATGAACGCCGTTCCTGCCGCCAGCCGGACGTGACGCGCTGGTCCGGGCACCGCGCTACGTAACGTAAAAAGGTGGTTACGAGGAAAGGATCGCGGGCATGGATCTGGCAGGCGTCGGTGTGTGGAGTTCTGCGCTTCGGTACGGCGATCAGGGCGAGGCCGCCGAGGCGGCCGCGGAGCTGGAGGATCTCGGCTTCACCGCGCTGTGGATACCCGACGTCGGCGGACCCGTCCTCGATTCGGTGGAGCACCTGCTGTCGTCGACCAAGCAGGTCGTGATCGCCACCGGAATCCTCAACCTCTGGATGCACGAGCCCGCCGACGTGGCCGCGCGCTACGCCGCGCTGGCCGAAAGCCACGGCGAACGCTTTCTGCTGGGCATCGGGGTGAGCCATGCACCGCTGATCGACTCGAGGGAACCAGGCCTCTACCGCAGGCCGCTCGCCGCGACCCGCAGATATCTCGACGACATCGATGCCACCCCGCGGCCGGTCCCCGTCGCCAACCGGGTGCTCGCGGCCCTGGGCCCGAAGATGCTCGAGCTCGCCGCGACCCGCTCGCGCGGTGCGCACCCGTATCTGGTCACTCCCGACCACACCCGCTACGCCCGCGAACAACTCGGCGACGGCCCGCTGCTGCTGCCCGAGCAGACGGTGCTGCTCACCACCGACGCCGACGAGGCGCGCACGCTCGGAACCGATTGGCTGCGTTCGTATCTGGCACTGCCCAACTACGCCAACAACCTGCTGCGGTCGGGCTTCACCGAAGCCGATGTGGCCTCTGTCAGCGATCGGTTGTTCGACGCGCTCATCGCCTGGGGCGACGAGGAGACGGTGCTGAAGCGGGTCCATGAGCACCGCGACGCCGGCGCCGACCACGTCTGCGTGCAGGTGCTCACCGCCGACCCGCGGGGGTTCCCGCGCGACCAGTGGCGGCGACTGGCCCTTGCCCTAAGGTGAGCCTTGAGCTGACGACTCGAGTTCGGACAGCACGTCGGCGGCGTCCATCCCGGCCACCGCCAGGTAGACCTCGGCCACCGCGTCGAGCCGCTCACTTACGGGTTCGCGACCGGCCAGTCGTTCGGCGAGCTTCGACACACACCGAGTGGCGAACATGTCGGTGACCAATGCGGTCGGGGCGTCGAGCCAGTCCCGGACGCGGGCGATCACCTGCGTCGCCAGCACCGAATCCCCACCGAGGCAGAAGAAGTCGTCGTCGACCCCGACCCGGGCGTCGAGCACCTCACCGACGATCGCGGCCAGTGCGGATTCCAGCGGGGTCGACGGCGCCCGGTAGGCCGGCGCTGTGGGAACCTCCGCTTCGGCGAGCTGTCGCGCGACCGCTTTGCGGTCGATCTTTCCGTTGACGCCGAATGGTATTCGATCGGTCACCACTATGACCTTCGGAATCATGTGCGCGGGAAGCAATTCGGTCAACGCGGTGGTGATCGCTTCGGAGTCCAGGTCGGCATCGGTGACCGTTGTCAGTGCGGCGAGGGTGTCGCGTTCGCCGGATACGACCGCGGCGACTGCCGCGTCCACACCGGGCACGCGCTCGAGCGCCACTTCGACCTCGCCGAGTTCGACCCGGTATCCGCTGATTTTGATGCGGTGGTCAACGCGTCCGACGAACTCCACGGCGCCGTCGGGCAGATAGCGCACGAGATCGCCGGTCCGGTACCAGTTTCGGCCGTCGTGCCGAACGAACTTTGCTGCGGTCAGTTCGGGTCGTCCACGATAACCGCGCGCCACGCCACGGCCCCCGACCCAGAATTCGCCCGGTACCCAGTCCGGGCAGTCGGTCCCGTCGGCGGCGACCACGCGACAGGCGTTGTTCGGCAGTGGAGTGCCGAAGGGCAATGCCGTCCAGCTCGCAGGTATGTCGGCCGGTTCGCAAATGGTGTTGTGCGTTGCCGTTTCGGTGGCACCGCCCAGTCCGGCGAATCGCGCGCCGGGTGCTCGGGTCCGCAACGCCTGGGCCAATTGGGTCCTCACCCAGTCTCCACCCGTTGGCACGACCCGCACCGTGGACAACCGGCGACTGTCTGCCGGCACGACCGCAACGAGCATCTCCAGCCACCCGGGCATGAAGTGCAGCACCGTGACACCGTGTTGGTCGATCAGCCGAGCCCAGGTGTCGGGATCGCGCCGATGCCGTTCGTCGACGACGACGATCGAGCCGCCGGACCGCAGCGTGCCGAAGATGTCGAGCACCGACAGATCGCACTCCAGGGTCGACAGCGCCAAGCAGCGGTCGGCCGGCCCGATTTCGAAGTGCCGGTTGATGAACTCGATGGTGTTCATCGCGGCGTCGTGAGTGACTTCGACACCCTTGGGTTCTCCGGTGGAGCCCGAGGTGAACAGTACGTAGGCCAGCTCGGCGGGATCCGTTGCAGCCGGCGAGGTTCGGGTCGCCGAGTCCGCACCGGACCGGATCGCCTCGGCCACCGTCAGGGTGGGCAAGCCCACCGGGTCGCGTCGATCCCCGCACACCAGCGCGAGCCGCACATCCGCGGTCTGCAGGATCCGGGCAGCCCGGTCATCGGGCTGGTCGGCACCGATCGGGAGGTACACGCCACCGGTGGCCAAAATTCCCAGCAGCGCTGGAATCTGTTCTGGCGTCTTGGGTCCCATTACGGCGACCGTGTCACCGGCCGCGATACCGTATTGACGCAGGGTCGTCGCCACGGCCAATGACTGCTCGGCCAGCTGCCCATAGCTGAGATCGCCGAGGCTGGAGAACACCGCGGGAGCGTCGGGTTGTCTTGCCGCAGCGCGGAAGAAGCCGTCGTGCAGCGCGTCTCCGCTCGGCTCTGTGGTCACGCCGTTGACGGCATCGCGCACCGTGCGCTGCGCTTCGGTCACCGCAGGCGGATCCGGCGCCGCCCAGGAACTGTCGTCGGTGGCCAGCCGGGTCAACTCGGCGAGATGATAGGCGAACATCGCATCGATCACGCCGGGCCGGAACGCCTCTTCGCGCACATCCCAGTTCATCAGCAGCCCACCGTCGAACGGGGTGACCTGTGCGTCGAGCAGCACCTGCGGCCCCTGGGAGATATGCCAGACCGGCGTGCCGAACTGCTCTGTCACATCGCCGGCAAACAGGTCGCCGAGGCCGAGAGCGCTGGTGAATACGAACGGTGCCAGCGCCTGGGAGCCGCGGTGCCGGCTCAGGTCCCGCAGCACCGAGAGGCCGGAGTAGTTCGAATGGCGTGCGCTGGTGTGCAATGCCGCCTGCACGATGCGCGATCGGGCCAACGCGGTGTTCGCACCGGTGAGATCGATGTCGAGCATCAGCGACGACGAGAAGTCACCGACCAGCTTGTCGACGTCGGGATGGAACGGCTCGCGGCCGAACATCGGCAGATTCAGCAGGAGATGTCGACTGGTCGACCAACGGGCCAGGGTTCCGGCGTACGACGCCGCCACCACCATCGCCGGGGTGACACCGTGCCGTCGGGCCGCGGCGAACAGCGCATCGCGTGTGGCGGAGTCGAAGAAGTGCCAGCGTCGGGTGTTGCGTCGGGGGTTGTTCTGCTCCGAGGGCGGAACAAGCGGCAGCGCAGGCGGTTCCGGCAGATGCGGGATTCGCTGCGCCCACCATCGGCGGTCCTCGTCGGGTGCTGTCGCGGCGGCGGTGAGCGCCGACCGGTACTCGCGATAGGTGTAGTTCAGTGCGGTGAGTTCTTCGCCCCGGTAGAACGCTGCGAGGTCGGCCATGAAGTTGCGGTAACTCACCGCATCGGCGGCTTGCATGTCCATGTCGACGTGCAACCGTGTCGCGCCGCCGGGAAGTAGCGAAAGGCTCAGCTCCAGCACCTCGTCGTGCAACATCTGATGAGATTTCGCCTCGCGGATCTCGGTCAGGCGCTTCGCCGCGTCATCGGCGCCGAGGTCACGAAGGTCGATCACCGATACATCCAGTTCGCGGTCGCCGACCCGCTGCATACCGTCGGGGAGAATCTCGACCCGCAGCATCGGATGGCGGGCCGCCAGCTTCGCTGCGGCGACACGCAGTCGCTGCGGATCGACTCCGATGCCGTCGAACTCGACGTAGAGGTGTGCTGCGACGCCACCAAGTTGCTGTGTCTCGTCGCGGCCGAGCCACAGGGCTTGCTGGATCGGAGCCAGTGGGAACGGATCGGTTTGCTCGCCGAGGGCCGGCTGAGCCGTCGACTCGGGGCCGCCGCGACTGGCGCGGCCGGCCACCAACGCCGTCCACGCCGCCACGGTGGGCTGCTGCGCGAGCGCGGCGAAGTTGACGTCGATACCCCGTTTCCGCCACCGCCCCGACAGCGACATCATGCGGATCGAGTCGAGTCCCGAGGCGATCAGGTCGGCATCCGGGTCGACTTCGCCGGGGCTCACGCCGAGAAGTTCGGCGACCTCCTCGCGGACGCAGCGATCGACCGAACCCGTCTCACCGACACCCACGCGAACCTCCGATTTAGTGCAGGCTGCCCTAACTAACGCGGGGAACGCTACCGTATATTCGAGGCACCGAACACACCTACCCCAAGGGGCACGCATCCCTCATGAGCACCGGTTTCGAGCAGCGCCCACCAGCAGAGAACCCGGTTCAGCAGCGCGCTCTCGGCGACCTCACGACCGGATTCGTGCCGTTTCCCACCGACCGCGCCGAGGAGTACCGGCGGGCCGGGTACTGGACCGGCCGGCCACTCGACTCGATCCTGCGCGATGCGGCGGGGGCCTGGCCCGATCGGACCGCTGTGATCGATCGCGGCGTCAGCTACACGTTCGCCGAACTGGACGCGCGGGCCGACCGCATCGCGGCGGCACTGGCCGACCGCGGCATCGCGCCCGGCGACCGGATGCTGCTGCAGCTGCCCAACACCTGCGAGTTCGCGGTCGCGCTCTTCGGTGTGCTGCGGGCGGGCGTCGTTCCGGTCATGTGCCTGCCGGGCCATCGCTCCGCGGAACTGAACCACTTCGCGGCGGTCAGCGGCGCCGTCGGCCTGATCGTGCCCGACTCGGTCGGCGGCTTCGACTACCGCGCACTCGCCGACGACCTCGTCGAAGACAACCCCGGGCTGCAACACGTGTTCGTTCATGGGGAGCCCGGCCGGTTTCAATCCTGGTCTGCGCTAGCCGATTTCGACGGTCCACTGCCCGAGTACGGGCCGGTCGATCCCGACACGCCCGCCCTGCTGCTGGTGTCGGGCGGCACCACCGGGCTGCCGAAGCTCATCGCGCGCACACACAACGATTACCTCTACACGGCGCGCACCAGCGCGCGCGAGTGCCTCCTGACCGGCGACGACGTCTATCTCGTCGTGCTGCCCGCCGGCCACAACTTCCCGTTGGCGTGCCCGGGCCTGCTGGGCTCGATGAGCGTCGGCGCCACTTCGGTTTTCACCACCGACGCCAGCCCCGAGGCAGCGTTCGCGTTGATCGATCGGCACAAGGTCACCGTCACCGCTCTGGTCAACGCGCTGGCCAAGGTGTGGACCCAGGCGGGCGACTGGGAACCGGTGCTGCCGACGTCGCTGCGGCTGGTCCAGGTCGGAGGTTCGCGGATGACACCGCAGGAGGCCGAGTACATCTTGGCCGGGCTCACCCCCGGTCTGCAGCAGATCTTCGGGATGGCCGAGGGCACGCTGAACTTCACCCGGCCCGACGATCCCGTCGACGTGGTGGTCAACACCCAGGGCAGGCCGATGTCGCCGCACGACGAGATGCGGGTGGTCGACGAGTCCGGTGCGGAGGTCGCGCCGGGTCAGGAAGGCGAACTGCTGGTGCGCGGCCCGTACACGCTCAACGGCTACTACCGCGCCGACGACGCGAACGCGCGGTCGTTCACTCCCGACGGCTTCTACCGCAGCGGTGACCGGGTGCGGATCTTCGCCGACGGCCCGCGGGCCGGTTACGTCGAGGTGACCGGGCGCATCAAGGACGTCATCCACCGCGGCGGTGAGACGGTGTCCGCGTCGGATCTCGAGGAACACCTGTTTGCGCACCCCGCGATCTACGCAGCGGCGGCCGTGGCGCTGCCCGACGACTTTCTCGGCGAGAAGATCTGCGCCGCGGTGGTGTTCAAGGGGCCGCCGATCACGCTCGCCGATCTGAACCAGTTCCTCGACGAGCGGGGCGTGTCGGCCCACAGCAGGCCCGACGTGCTGGCGCCACTGCCGAGGTTGCCCAAGACCGCGGTCGGCAAGGTGGACAAGAAGAAGGTCGTCACCGAATTGATGTCGTGATTCCGCCGCCGAACTGAAGTTGTACATCAGTGTTCGGCGCCTTCTCGCGCAGATCTTCAGTCTCGGTAGGGAATCTGGTCAAGCCTGCTCGGATGAACCCGGTGCGCCGAGCAATTCGACGAGCCGCTCGGATACCGCCGCAGCCGTCGGGTTCTCCCACAACAGCGTCGGCGGCAACGACAACCCGGTCTGCCTCTCCAGTTGGCGCAGCAGCCCCACCGTCATGATCGAGTCGACCCCGAGTTCCACCAGCGGAAGACCGGTGTCGATGTCGGCCTCCGCCACACCCAACTGCGCGGCGACCGCGGTTGCGACGACCTGCGCGACACGCTCGGGGTCCGCGTCGACCGAGCTCCACGGCGGCGCCTCCTCGATGCCGGACTCGGTCTCCGAAGGTGCCACATCGGCTAGCATCGGCACTGCTGCCGCGGCCGGAAGCAACGGCAGGACAACCATATTCGGCTCGTCGTGTCGCATCACATGGTCCAGCGCACGCATCGCCTCGTCCGCCCCGACGGTGTCCATTCCCAGCGCGTCCAGTTGCGCAGCGACGAAACGGGACGTCGAGCCCATGCCCAGACCCCGCCATGCGGTCCACGCGACGCTGACGGTGCGGTCGCCGAGACCCCGCCGGTGCCGCGCCATCCCGTCCAGGAAGGAGTTCGCGCACGCGTACGCACCCTGGCCGGGAAAGCCGGCGAGGTAGCCGCACGACGAGAACAACACCATCCAGTCCAACTGCTCCGGTGGAAACACCTCGTGAAGGGTGAGTGTGCCGTCGACCTTCGGGCGCATCGCCGCGGTGAAGTCCTCGGGCGTCGTGTTGACCAACAGGGCGCCCGCCTCGACACCGGCCGCGTGGATCACACCGCGCACCGGGGGCAGGTCCCGCAGCGCGCCGCGCAGTTTGTCGGCGGCTCCTGGCGCGGCGATGTCGATCGCCACGACGTGGACGGACACGCCTCGGTCCTCGAGCGCGGTGACGGTGCGAACCGGATCCGAATCCACTTGCCATTCGGCGCGATTCGGCATACCGCGGCGTGAGAGCAGGACCAGTCGACGGGCCCCGATGTCGGCCAACCGCTGTGCCATCCGCAAGCCCAGCACCCCCGTCCCGCCGGTGATCACATAGGTGCCGCCCGCCCAACACTGCATCGGCGCGGCGGTTCGGGGGCCGGCGGGCGCGAGCTTCGCCGAGCGTGCGACGCCGTCACGCAGCACCACGACCGGATGACCGTGCACCGAGGCGAGGACCCCGACCGGAAGTTCGGCAGTGGCCAGGTCGAGCACCCCGGCGAACACCTTCGGGTGTTCGGCGGCGGCGACCCTGGCCAGTCCCCACAGCGGCGCGTGCGCCACGTTCGCGCCTTCGTGCACGTCCTGGGTGAGCACCCATATCCGTGCCTGGGCACCGCGCTCGAGCAGAGTTCGCAACGTCTGGTTGACGACGTTGACCGACCGTCCCGGCGAATCGTGCTTGCGCGGGAGCACCAGCACGACACTGTCTCGGCCCGCCAACTCGGCGGCAGAGGTCATTTCGGACGCGTCCTCACAGTGCGCATGTGGCACCCCGGCGGCCGACAGGTCCCGCGTCACGAACTCGCGCGCGGCTGCGTCGCCGCCGACGATCACGACCGCTCCCGGCCGGCTGTCCGCCTGCCACGGCGCCGGATGCCACGACACGCGGTGCAGCATCCGGGACACATCGCCGCCGGAAGGGTTCTCGAGTTGCTCGAACGACATCCCCGTCAGCGAGGCGAGCACCTTGCCGGATTCCTCGGCGAGCAGCACGTCGGTGGCGGTGGTGCCCGGCCTGCGCCGAACGTGCAGCAACGCCACCGCGGGTGGTCGGCCATGCACCTGCACCCGGTCGATACGGGCCGGCATCCGCAGCCGCGGCGGCCCGTCGAACACGGTGGAGGCCGCAGAGGTCGCCGCGTCCAGGAGCGGGGCCCAGGTGGCGGGCGTCGTGCGGTCCCCGTTAGCGGCGACTTTGGCGAGCAGTTCCCCGTCGCCCCCGTGCAATTCGAGGATCTCCCAATCGAATCCCATCGCGGCGACGCCCAGCGTCGCGAGCGTATCCACCACGTGGCGCGACGGCAGCAGATTGCGACATCCCTCGCGGGCGGCAAGCTCGTCGAGCACCTCGCCGAGGAGGTCCTCGATGTCGTCCTCGGCGGCGGCCACCGCGCTGCTGTGGGTCAGCCAGCCGCCGTCGTCGGCATCTTCATCGTCGTCGACGAGGCGCGTGGCCAGCGTCAGCGCGCGGTCCTGCAGCACCACCTGCACATCGCGGGCGCGGGCCGGTGCCACCGGGGTGCGCAACCGGACATCGACGAGATCCGTGCCCGCGCGGTCACAGCGCGTACGCAATTCGCCGGCCGCACCGAGGAAGGTGTTGATGATGACGGCGGCGGGCACGATCTCGGTACCCCTCACCGGATGGTTGCCCGGATACGGGCGGGTGTCGAGGTCGACCCGGGTCTGCCACATCTTGGCGGCCACGGCGCCGGTCACCTCGGTCCGGCCGCCGAGCAGGGTGTGGGTGTCGGCGTCGTGCATACCGCGGCCGCCGGGCGGCGGTGCGGGGGTGCGCCAGAAACGGCGGTGCTGCCACTGCGTCACCGGCAGGTCACGCGCCCACGGCGCGGCCTCCAACCCGTGGTCGACCGGCGCGCCGTGGCAGTACAACGCCCCGACCGCCGCTGCCACCGAACGCATCTGGGGGCGTTCCCGACGCAGTAGCGGGACGACGGCGTGTTGGTCGGCACCGACCGAGGTGAGCGTCTCGACGATCGAGTGCGCCACCACGGGATGGGCCGACACCTCGAGGAACAGCCGGTGCCCGTCCTCGATCGCCGCCGAGACGGCTTCGGCGAACCGCACCCGGTCGCGCAGGTTCGCCACCCAGTAGCGCTGGTCGCGCGGTGCAGTGGAGCGGGGGTCGGCCAATGCCGTTGTGTAAAGCGGTATCTCGGGCGTCCGCGGCGGTGGTAGTTGCGCGGTGAGGCGGCCGAGTTCACCGGTGAGGGCCTCCATCGCCGGGCTGTGGAACGCGACGTCGGTGTTGACGCGGCGCACCATCACCCCCTGATCGGCCCACCGCCGGCAGATGTCATCGACCGCGCTCACCATGCCGGATATCACCGTCGACTCCGGCGATGCGCTGATCGCCGCCACCACGTCGGCCCGTCCGGCCAACCGCCGGTCGGCCTCGGCGAACGGAAGGCGCACCAACGCCATCACGCCATGCCCCATCACCGACCGGAAGCCTCGGGCGCGGTAACACGCCACCGCGGCGCCGACGGCCAGGTCGAAGACGCCGGCGGTGACGCATGCGGCGACCTCGCCGACCGAGTGGCCGATCACCGCCGCCGGCGCGACACCGCGCGACCGCAGCATCGCGGCCAGGCCCACCTGCATCGCGAATGTCAGCGCCTGCACCTGATCCGTGCCGCCGAGTTCCCCGGAGGTCAGCACGCTGCGCGCCGAGAACCCCAGCTCGGCGGTGAACACCGGATCGATGTTGTCCACGACGGCCGCGAATTCCGGTGCCGCGGTGAGCAGTTCGCGTCCCATCCCGGTCCAGTGCGAGCCGTGGCCGGAGAACACCCAGACCGCGCCCTCGGTAGCGGCGGGCAGCACCGTCCCGGTCACCACGGCAGGGTCGGGCGCATCGTCGGCCAGCGCGGTCAACCCGGCCGCGACCCCGCAAAGGTCGTCGGCCACCACCGCGGCCCTGACCGGTTCGTGGGAGCGGCGCGCCCACAGGGTGGCCGCGACTTGCCCGATGGGCGGCGGGTCGTCCCGTAGGTACCCGGCGAGCGCGCCCGCCTGCGTGCGCAACCGGGCGACGTTGCGCGCGGAGACCGGGATGATCGCCGGAAGGCGGTGCGGCGGTGCGGCTTGGATGCCCCGCAAGGTGGCCGGCGCCTCCTCGAGAAGGACATGTGCGATGGTGCCGCCGTAGCCGTAGCTGCACACCGCTGCACGCCGGGGTGCGCCGTCGGCGCGGTCCCAGGACTCCACCTGCGTCGGCACCCGCAACCCGCTGTCGGCCCAGTCCACCGCCGGGGTCAACGTCGTCAGACCCGTCGTCGGCGGGATGGTCTGGTAATGCAGGGCCAGCGCGGCCTTGATGAGCCCGACTATCCCGGCGCCACCTTCGAGGTGGCCGACGTTGGGCTTCACCGACCCGATGCGGCACGGCGCGTGGGCGGGCCTGCCCGCCCCGTAGACCGATGCCAGTGCCCGTATTTCGGTGGGGTCACCGGACGGTGTGCCTGTGCCGTGCGCCTCGACGAAGCCAATGCTCGCGGGTTCGACACCCGCGGCTTCGCATGCGCGGCGGAACATGTCGGCCTGCGCATCGCCGTTGGGCGACATGATGCCGACGGTCCACCCGTCCTGCGCGACGGCGCCGCCTCTTACGACCGCGTACACGTGGTCACCGTCGTGCACCGCATCGGCGAGCCGCTTGAGCACCACGACCCCTGCGCCCTCGCCGCGGCCGTAGCCGTCGGCGCACGCGTCGAAGGTCTTGCATCGGCCGTCGGGCGCGGTCGCGCCCGCAACGTCGAGCACCCGGGTCAGCCCCGGCCCGATCAGCGCGCTGACCCCGCCCGCCAACGCCAGCGACGTCTCACCGGCCTTGAGCATCTGGCACGCCTGGTGCACCGCGACCAGTGATGCCGCACATGCGGCGTCGAGAGCCACGCTGGGGCCGCGCAGGTCGAGCAGGTGAGACACCCGGTTGGCGATACCGCACAGCGATGTGCCGATCCCGGTCCAGGCTTCGATACCGGGCAGATCTTCCATGATGAGCTTGCCGTAGTCGTCGGAGTTGACGCCCATCAGCACCGCGGCGTCGCTGCCCGCCAACGACTTCGGGGATATCCCCGCGTGTTCGAGCGCTTCCCAGCTCACTTCCAGCGCCAGTCGCTGCTGGGGATCCATCAACTCGGCCTCGCGCGGGGACACCCCGAAGAACTCGGCGTCGAACCCCGCCAGGTCGTCGAGAAACGTTCCCCACCGCGTGACGTCCTTGAGCACCGCGGCATTGCGCGGGTCGCGCGCAAGGTAGGGCTCCCAGCGTTCCGGCGGCACCTCACGGACGTCGCTGCCGCCGTCGAGCAGGAACTTCCAGAACTGTTCCGGCGTACCGATGGCACCGGCCACCCGGCAGCCGATCCCGATGATCGCGACGGCGGTCTCGGTCACCTCAGACGGACCCCGAACTCTGGATAGCCTTGCCTAATAAACCACACGACATGGCGGCCATATTCGCATAGCCGAGCTCGTTCATGGGGCCTACGACGGCGCCGCCGAGGTGGCGCCGATCACGTTCGAAAGGGCTCCGGCGCCGATTCGGATATGGGTGGTCGAGGCTGGACAGCGTGCGGACGGCGAGCGTTCGGCCCGGTCAGTCGAGCAGATCGCGGACCACCGCGTCGGCCAGCAACCGGCCGCGATCGGTGAGCACCAGTCGTTCGGCCGCGCGGGTCAGCAGCCCGTCGGCGACGGCTGTCTCGACGCGCCGACGTTCGGAGTCCGTCAGCACGCGCAGAGGCAGCCCGTCGCGCAACCGCACCCGCAGCATCACGTCCTCGATGTGCATGGTTGCGGAGTCGAGTCGTTCGTAGCCGGCCACCGGCAGCCGGCCGTCGGTCAGCGTCTGCGCATAGGCGTTGGGATGCTTGACGTTCCACCACCGGACGGTGCCGACGAAGCCGTGCGCGCCCGGCCCGGCACCCCACCACTCGCCGCCGTTCCAGTAGCCGATGTTGTGTCGGCACTCGCCGCCCGGCCGGCTCCAGTTGGAGACCTCGTACCAGTCGAAACCGGCGGCCGCCAACCGCGCGTCGAGTAACTCGTAGCGGCGGGCCAGCACGTCGTCGTCGGGCGTTGGGAGCTCGCCGCTGCGCACCCGCCGGGCCATCGCGGTACCTTCTTCGATCACCAATGCGTACGCCGAAACGTGGTCGACGCCGGCCTCGACGGCCATGTCGGCCGAACGCAGCAGGTCGTCGTCGGACTCCCCCGGCGTGCCGTAGATGAGGTCGAGGTTGACGTGGTCGAACCCCGCCGCGCGGGCCTCCCTGGCCGCGGCGAGCGCCCGGCCCGGCGAATGCGTCCGGTCCAGCGCTGCGAGCACATGCGGCACCGCCGACTGCATGCCCAGCGAGACCCGGGTGTACCCGGCCGCGCGCAGCTGCGCGAACAACGAAGGAGAGGTCGACTCCGGATTGGCTTCGGTGGTGACCTCCGCGCCGCGGGCCAGCGGAAAGTTTGCGCGCACGGCGTCGAGCACGGCGGCCAGGCCGGACCCGCCCAGCAGCGACGGCGTACCCCCACCGACGAACACCGTGTCGACTTGCCGGACCACGTCGAGATGCTGCGCCGCCTGGGCCAGCTCGAGGCGCAGCGCCGCCAGCCATCCGTCGGGGTTGGAGCCGCCCAGTTCGCCGGGGGTGTAGGTGTTGAAGTCGCAGTACCCGCAGCGAGTCGCGCAGAACGGCACATGGATGTAGACGCCGAACGGTCGCCCCCGGGTGGAGGTCATGGCCGGCAGCGCCACCGGCGGGGCGAGGCTCCCGGCTGCCGCGGTTCGGACCGTCATACGGCCAGTTTCCCAGACCGCGATTCTGCTCACCGTGACCGCAAATCTCCCCCGGTTAGGGCCGGCGCGCGAGTCGTGGCACAATTGGCGACGTGACTGCCGTCCGCATCTTCCCCAAGCGTGTATCGCTGGTGGCGCGTCGGCACGTCGACTTCAAGCGCGTGTGTACCTGTTGCTGTCTGCCCTGACGCAGCGTTGATCTAGACCCAGCCCCCGTACTTTCAGCTGGCCGCCGGATCTGCGCCGCCGGACGGCCCCGGTGATGACGCGCGATCCGGCTCCTTGAAGGAGCCAAACCATGACCACAACGGAATCCAAGCCCCGCCGTACCTCGGCCGGCCCGCCGGCGCCCGCCAAGAAGACCCGTGCCGAGGGCCAGTGGGCGCTCGGCTACCGCGAGCCGCTCAACGCCAACGAGCAGCTCAAGAAGGACGACGACGCGCTCAACGTGCGCCGCCGCATCGTCGACATCTACTCCAAGACCGGTTTCGACGGCATCGACAAGACCGACCTGCGCGGCCGGTTCCGCTGGATGGGTCTCTACACCCAGCGTGAGCAGGGGTACGACGGCACCTGGACCGGTGACGAGAACGCCGACCTGCTCGAGGCCAAGTACTTCATGATGCGCGTGCGCTGCGACGGCAAGGCGTTGTCCGCCGCAGCGCTGCGCACGCTGGGTCAGATCTCCATCGACTTCGCCCGCGACACCGCCGACATCTCCGACCGGATGAACCTGCAGTACCACTGGCTCGAGGTCGAGAACGTACCCGAAATCTGGGAGCGGCTGGCCGCGCATGGTCTGCAGACGACCGAGGCGTGCGGTGACTGCCCCCGCGGAATGCTGGGCTCACCGCTGGCCGGCGAATCACTCGACGAGGTGCTGGACCCGACGCCCGCACTCGACGAAATCGTGCGGCGCTACATCGGCAATCCCGAGTACTCCAACCTGCCGCGCAAGTACAAGACCGCGATCTCGGGCCTGCAGGACGTCGCCCACGAGGTCAACGACGTCTCCTTCATCGGGGTCAACCATCCCGAACACGGCCCTGGTCTCGACCTGTGGGTTGGCGGCGGACTGTCCACCAACCCGATGCTGGCCCAGCGGCTCGGCGCGTGGGTTCCGCTCGACGAGGTGCCCGATGTGTGGGAGGCGGTCACCGCGGTGTTCCGTGACTACGGGTATCGGCGGCTGCGGTCCAAGGCCCGGCTGAAGTTCCTGATCAAGGACTGGGGCGTCGAGAAGTTTCGTCAGGTGCTCGAGGACGAGTATCTCGGCCGCAAGCTGATCGACGGGCCGGCGCCCGAACCGGTCAAGCATCCGATCGACCACGTCGGCATCCAGAAGCTCAAGAACGGGCGCAACGCCGTCGGCGTAGCGCCGATCGCGGGCCGGGTGTCCGGCACCATCTTGACCAAGGTGGCCGACCTCGCCGAGGCGGCGGGCTCGGACCGGATCCGATTCACGCCCTACCAGAAGCTGATCATCCTCGACGTGCCCGACGACAAGCTCGACGAACTGTGCGCCGGCCTCAATGCGCTCGGGTTGCCGCCGGAGCCGTCGCACTGGCGCAAGAACCTGATGGCCTGCACCGGCATCGAGTTCTGCAAGCTGTCCTTCACCGAGACGCGCACCCGCGCGCAGGGGCTGGTTCCGGAGCTGGAAAAGCGGCTCGAGGACATCTCGGGCGAATTCGGGGCACAGCTCGACGTGCCGATCACCATCAACATCAACGGCTGCCCGAACTCGTGCGCGCGCATCCAGGTCGCCGACATCGGGTTCAAGGGCCAAATGGTCGACGACGGCGACGGCAACTCGGTCGAGGGCTTCCAGGTGCACCTGGGCGGCAGCCTCGGGCTGGACAGCGGCTTCGGCCGCAAGCTGCGCCAGCACAAGGTGCTGTCCGGTGAAGTCGGCGACTACATCGACCGGGTGGTTCGCAACTTCGTGAAGCAACGCGAGCAGGGCGAGCGTTTCGCGACGTGGGCGATCCGAGCGGACGAGGCGGACTTGAGGTGACCGATTTGACGACGGGGACCGATCTGCAGGCGCTGGCCGAACGCGGTGCGGCCGAACTCGACGGTGCGAGCGCGCTGGACTTGTTGCGCTGGACCGACGAGAACTTCGGCGGTGATTACGTGGTGGCATCGAACATGCAGGACGCGGTGCTCATCGATCTGGCCGCCAAGGTGCGGCCCGGGGTGGACATCCTGTTCCTCGACACCGGCTACCACTTCGTCGAGACCATCGGCACCCGCGACGCCGTCGAGGCGGTCTACGACGTGAACATCGTCAACGTCACCGCCGAGAAGAGCGTCGCAGAGCAGGACGAGTTGTTCGGCAAGGAGCTGTTCGCCCGCGAACCCAACGAGTGCTGCCGGATGCGTAAGGTCGAGCCGCTCTCCAAAGCGCTACGCGGATACTCGGCCTGGGTGACCGGAATCCGGCGGGTGGAGGCGCCCACGCGCGCCAACGCCCCATTGATCAGCTGGGACAAGGCATTCGGGCTGGTGAAGATCAACCCGTTGGCGTCCTGGACCGACGACGACATGCAGGCCTACATCGACGACAACAGCATCCTGGTCAATCCGCTGGTGTACGAGGGCTATCCGTCGATCGGCTGCGCGCCGTGCACGGCGAAACCCGCCGAGGGCGCCGACCCGCGTAGCGGACGCTGGGCGGGCACCGGCAAGGTCGAGTGCGGGCTGCACGCATCGTGAGGTCCCAGTGACCCTGGTGCTGACGGCGCACGGCAGCGCCGACCCCCGGTCGGCGGAGGTGACCCATGCCGTGGCGGGCCGGGTTCGGCGCCTGCGGCCGTGGCTCGACGTCCGTCCGGCGTTCCTGGAGCAGAACGGCCCGAGCCTGCTCGACACGCTTCGCGGTCTGCGTACCCCCGGGGTGGTCGTACCGTTCCTGTTGGCCAGCGCATTTCACGCCCGCATCGACATCCCCGCGATCGTCGAGGAGTCGGGCGCGGTGGTCGAACGGGCCGACGTGCTCGGCGAGGATCCCGCGCTGTTGACCGTGCTGCGCCAGCGGCTGGCCGAGCTCGGGGTCTCTCCCGACGACGACGGACTCGGCGTCCTGGTCGTCGCGGTGGGCTCCTCGCATCCGGCCGCGAATGCCCAGACCGCGACCGTCGCCCACGCTCTGCGTAGCGGAACGCGATGGGCCGGGGCCGAAGTCGCGTTCGCCACCGGACCGTACGCCGGTGTCGCGGACGCCGCTCAACGGCTGCGTGCCGGCGGTGCTGGGCGACTGGCCATCGCACCGTGGTTCCTGGCCCACGGCCGAATCACCGACCGGGTCGCTACTTACGCTGCGGCAGAAGGTATTCCGATGGCCGAGCCGCTCGGCTCACACAACCTCGTCGCTGCCACGGTGCTGGACCGCTACGACGCGATCACCGCGGGCGCCGCGGCGGCCGCCTGATCGAGCTCAGGGCCTGACCTCGAACACGTTGTTGAACGGGGTCTGCGCGGCGAGGCGGAAGCGGCTGAACCCGGCCGTGGTCACGGTGTCACGGATGCGAGCGGGACCCGCCTGAGTGCCCAGTGCCATGCCGACGGGCTGAGCCAGCGACGACGGTGTGCACAACAGCGTGGAGAACCCGTAGTACGCCCGGCCGATCGGGTTGAGGTTGTCCTCGACCCGGTCACCGGCCGCCGGTTCGACCACCATCCATGTGCCGTCGTCGGCGATGACGTCCCGCACATGGCGTGCCGCGCCGATCGGATCGCCCATGTCATGCAGGCAGTCGAACATCGTCACCAGGTCATAGGGTCCGCCGCCGAAGGCGTCTGCCGCCGCGGTCTGGAAGCTGATCGATCCCGTCGCCGATGCGGCGCTTCGCGCACGGGCCACCGCGACGGACTCCGCATGGCCATCGGTCCCGATGAACGTCGAGGCCGGAAAGGCTTGAGCCATCAGGATTGTCGATGCTCCGTGACCGCAACCGACGTCGGCCACCCTGGCGCCGGCCGCCAACTTGTCCACGACCCCGTCCAACGCCGGTATCCAGTCGTCGACCAGATGCGCGGCGTACGTCGGGCGAAAGAACCGTTCACAGCCGACGTGGACATCGGGGTTGTGCTCACCCCATCCGACGCCAGCCCCGGATCCGGCCGCCTCGATGATTCGCCCTGCGTCCGTTGCCGTTCCGTGGGCGATCTGGAACAGGCCGCCGACGAACGCGGGGCTCGTCTCGTCGGTCAGCGCGACCGCCTGCTCGGGCGGCAGGTGGTAGCGCCCGGTCGATGGTTCATACTCCACGAACGAACCCGCGGCCTGCGCATTGAGCCATTCCCTCGCGTAGCGCCCGTCGGTGCAGGTGCGCTCGGCCAGTTCGGCAGGGGTGCTGGGTCCGTGCTCGGCCAATGACCGGTAGTACCCAAGTCGGTCCCCATGACGACGAGGGCGCAGTTGAGCGCGGCCCCGGCTTCCTCGACCGCGCGAAACACAAAGGCCATGAGCTTGTCCGGGTCGACCTGCGTAGGTGTGCTCAAGGTGTTCATGCCAACCACTGAACCAGCACGGACCCATGGAGCGGATGGGGCGATTGCCCCATCTTTCCGACCGAGAACTCAGGCCTTCGTCAGCGCGTCGTCGTCGGCTTTGTCACTCGGTGGGAGGTGGTTACCACCCGGCAGCGGCGGCACCCTGGTGGCGCGGACGTAGACCGTGTCGCCGTCCTTGAGGCCGAGCGCCTCGGCGTCGCCGCGGGTGATCTGCGCGGTGAACGGTGTCTGGTCGGTAGCGCTGTGGAGCTCGACGCGGACTTCGAAGCCAAGCATGACGATCCGGTCGATGATCGCGCGTACCACGCCGGTCGCCCGCACCGACTCGTCGCTGGTGGCGATCGCCATGTCGGGATTGCGGCCGACGCGGATATCGTGCGGGCGGACCAGCGACCCGTTGAGCGACGACACCGCACCCAGAAACGACATCACGAAGGCGTTGGCGGGCGCGTCGTAAACCTCTGCGGGCGAACCGACCTGCTCGATGCGGCCCTTGTTCAGCACCGCGATCCGGTCGGCGACGTCGAGCGCCTCGGATTGATCGTGGGTCACCAGGACGGTGGTGACCTCCACCTCGTCGTGCAGCCGGCGCAGCCAGGCCCGCAGGTCCTCGCGCACCTTGGCGTCCAGCGCGCCGAACGGTTCGTCGAGCAGCAGCACCTGCGGGTCGACCGCCAGCGCCCGCGCCAACGCCATGCGCTGACGCTGGCCGCCGGAGAGTTGGTTGGGGTAGCGGGTCTGGAAACCGGCCAGCCCCACCACTTCGAGGAGATTGTCGACCTTCTCGGCGATCTCGGCCTTCGGCCGCTTGCGGATCTTCAGCCCGAACGCGACGTTGTCGCGCACCGTGAGGTGTTTGAACGCCGCATAGTGCTGGAACACGAAGCCGATACCGCGGCGCTGCGGCGGTACGTTGGTGACGTCGCGCCCGTTGATCGTGATGGTGCCGGTGTCGGGTTGGTCCAGGCCCGCGATCGCCCGCAGCAGCGTCGACTTGCCCGACCCGCTGGGTCCCAGCAGCGCGGTGAGCGAACCGGCCGGCACCTCGAAATCGACGTTGTCCAAGGCCGCGAAGTCGCCGTAATGCTTGTTGGCGCCCCGCACCACGATCGCGTCGCTCATCGTCTCCTTCTCCCCATGCCTACCTGCTGTCCCGGGACCGGCGGGCGTCGAACACGACCTGCGCGATCAACACCACCACGGCCACGGACATCAGCAGAGTCGACACTGCGTAGGCGCCGTACTCCGCACCCCGGTTATATCGGTCCGACACCAACAGCGTGAGTGTTTGTGATGTTCCCGGCAGGTTGGACGACACCATGAGGACGGCGCCGTACTCACCGAGGGTGCGCGCGATCGTCAACACGACACCGTAGGTCAGCCCCCACCGGATGGACGGCAGCGTGACGCGCCAGAACGTCTGCCACCACTGCGAACCCAGCGTCGCCGCGGCCTCTTCCTGGTCGGTGCCGATCTCGTGCAACACCGGTTCGACCTCACGGATGACGAACGGCACCGTGACGAAGATGCTCGCCAGCACGATGCCGGGGAACCCGAAGATGATCTTGAGACCCAGGTTGTTGTCGACGAAACCGAAGAGCCCCGCCGAACCCCACAGCAGTATCAGCGCGACACCAACAACCACCGGCGACACCGCGAACGGTAGGTCGATGACCGCCTGCATGGCGCTCTTGCCACGAAACTTGTTGCGCGCCAAGACCAGAGCCGTCGGCACCCCGAACAGCACGTTGAGCGGCACCACGATCGCGACCACCAGAAGCGACAGTTGCAGCGCCGATATCGCCGCCGGGGTCGTGATCGATGCGACGAACGCGCCCACACCCGGTGCGAAGGTGCGCCACAGGATCAGGCCGACCGGGACTACCACCAGCACGATGACGTAGGCCAGCGCAAGGTAGCGCAGCAGGTGCTTGACCGCGGGAGAGAGGATCATTGGACCAGCTCATCGCGTTTGGCGGCGCGTGCGCCCACGGCGCGCAGGATCAACAGCACCGCGAACGAGATCGCCAGCAGCACAATCGATATCGCCGCGGCACCGGTGCGGTCGTCGTTCTCGATCAGCGTCCTGATCCACTGGGAGGACACCTCGGTCTCGCCGGGCACGGCACCGCCGATCAGCACCACCGAACCGAACTCGCCGATGGCGCGTGAGAACGCCAGGCCGGCACCCGAAAGCAGCGACGGCAGAAGTGCGGGCAGCATCACCCTGGTGAAGATGATCCAGTTGCTGGCGCCCAGTGAGGCCGCGGCTTCTTCGACCTCGCGGTCGAGTTCCAGCAGCACCGGTTGCACGGAGCGCACGACGAAGGGCAGCGTGACGAACAGGAGTGCCACCCCGATGCCCCATTTCGTGTGCTGCAGGTGCAGACCGACGGGGCTGGCCGGTCCGTAGAGTGCCAGCATCACCAGGCTGGCCACGATGGTCGGCAGTGCGAACGGCAAGTCGATCACCGAGTCGACCAATCGCCTGCCGGGGAACTCGTCGCGCGTCAGCACCCACGCCACCAGCAGTCCGAAGACCAGGTTGACCAAAGTCACCCCGACCGAAACGGTCAACGTCACCCGGAACGACTCGATGGCCGCGTTCGACGTGACCGCGAGCCAGAACGCCTTCCATCCCCCGCCCGCGGCCTGCCAAAGGATCGCGGCCAGGGGCAGCAGCACGATGAGGCTCAACCAGATCGAGGCCGCGCCCACGCGCAGCGACGTGGTCCCGTACCGGCCGCCCAGGAGGCCGGGCGTCCGGTCGCCCGCACCGTCGGGCCGGGTCGCCTCGAGGTGGGGACCCGGCGTTCCCGGCGCTGGGGTCATCCAGTCGCCTGCTTGTAGATCTTGGTGATGCTGCCGTTGTCCTTGTCGAACAGCGTCGGGTCGACCGCGTCCCAGCCGCCCAGATCGGCGATGGTCCACAGCTTCGCCGGCGTGGGGAAGTCGGTGGCGAAATCCTCGGCGACGGCCGGGTCGACGGGCCGGAAGCCGGCCTCGGCCCAGATCTTCTGCCCCTCCGGGGTGTAGAGGAAATTCTTCAGCGCGTTGGCCTTGTCCAGATGCGCGCTCGAGGTGACCACGGCAACGGGGTTCTCGATCTTGAACGTCTGCGGCGGGTTGACGTGCTCGACCGGCTTGCCCTGTCGCTCGACGTTGATGGCCTCGTTCTCGTAGCTCAGCAACACGTCGCCGGTGCCCTGCAGGAACACGTCGGTGGCTTCGCGGCCGGACCCGGGCCGGGTCTTGACGTGCTCGCTGACCAGCCTGTTGACGTAATCGATGCCGGCCTGCTCGTCCTGGCCGCCGTTGCTCTTGGCCGCGTAGGGCGCCAGCAGGTTCCACTTAGCCGAGCCCGAGCTGAGCGGGCTCGGGGTGACGACCTCGATACCGGGTTGCAGCAGGTCGTCCCAGTCCCCGATGTTCTTGGGGTTGCCCTCGCGAACCACGAACGTGACCACGGACCCGAACGGGATGCCCTTGGTCGCGTCGGCGTTCCAGTCCTTGGCCACCTTGTCGGCCTCGACCAGCCGGGTGATGTCGGGTTCGACCGAGAAGTTCACGATGTCGGCGGGCTTGCCGTCGACGACCGCTCGGGACTGGTCGCCCGAGGCGCCGTAGGAGGGGGTGACGGCGACGCCCTCGCCCTCCGACGTCGCGGCGAACGCCGGGATGATCTTGCTCCAGCCCGGTTCCGGCACGGCGTAGGCGGCGAGGGTGAGCGTCGTGTCGGCGGTGTCGCCGCCGCGCTCGCCCACCACGTCGCTCGATCCGCCACCACACGCGGCGAGCACCGCGGCGGTGGTGGCCAGCGCCGCAGCGGCGCGCCAGGAGTTGGAGATGTTGACCATCGGTGACCTTTCCTTGGGGACTCTAGGTGGCACCCGGACCGACGGGAAGGCGATGGATCAGCGCGAGCGCGTCATCCCACAGCCGTTACCGACACCGAACCGCGGACGGGTAAGGAATCAGCAACAACAACAAACATCAGCGACGGCGCTCAAACCCACGGCAATGAGGGCCAGCACATGGCCGCTTCCGTTGCCGGACGCTGTCTGCATGGCGCGAAGCCTAACAGAGATTCCGCAAGCTGCTCGTCGCGGGTTTCCTGCGATGTCACCGGGTGAACAGCCACATGACGAGCACCAGGATCAGCAAGATGACGAGCACCAACGTCACTCGCGACCGCGGCATACCGCCGCTCATCGTTCGGCGTCCCGATCGTCGTGACGCAAGTGGCGCAGCAACCTGATCCCGTTGCCGAGGGCGCCGTCGAACACGACCGCGAGGCCGTACGCCAAGGCGAGCACCACCGGCATCACCAGTGCGGTCTGGGCGACGAACGGCAGGCCGGTGAGCCACAGCTCGACCCCGTCCCACCAACTCAAGAAGCCGCCCACACGGTCACCCTATGCGATGCGAAGATGGGCTCGTGTCCACCGACTGGGACCCCGCCCGCCCGGCAGGGGACACCACCTGCATCGTGGTCGGTGGCGGCCCGGCGGGCATGATGCTCGGGCTGCTTCTGGCCCGCGCCGGGGTCGAGGTCACGGTGATGGAGAAGCACCCCGACTTCCTGCGCGACTTCCGCGGTGACACCGTGCACGCCAGCACGCTGCGACTGCTCGACGAATTGGGGCTGTCCGACGAGTTCGCCGCCGTCCCGCACCGCGAGATCGAGAAGCTGGCGCTGACCGTGCAAGGCACCCAGGTTGTGATGGATCTGCGACGTATCCCGGGGCCGCACAAGCACATTGCGCTTGTTCCGCAGTGGGATTTTCTCGAACTGCTCGCGTCGGCCGCGGAACGGGAGCCGTCCTTCACGCTGCTGCGCAGCACAGAAGTGCTGGGACCCGTCTGCGTGGACGACGCCGTGGTCGGGGTCCGCTACCGCGGTGCCGACGGCGAGGTTCACCAGATGCGCGCGACGTTGACCGTCGCGTGTGACGGGCGGTCTTCGACGCTGCGCACCGCGATGGGCCTGAGGCCGAAGAAGTTCGGGGTGCCGATGGACGTCTGGTGGTTCCGGGTGCCCCGGGACGCCGAGGATCCGCATGGGCTCGCCGGTGTGCTCGGCGCCGGACATGCGCAGGTCGCCATCGACCGCGGCGACTATTTCCAGTGCGCCTACATCATCCCCAAGGGCCGCGACGAGCAGTTGCGCGCGCAGGGAATCGCATCGCTGCACCGCGGTGTGGTGAGCCTGGTGCCGTGGTTGGCCGACCGCATCGGGACGGTGACGTCGTTCGACGACGTGAAACTGCTCGACGTGCAACTGAACCGGTTGCGCCGCTGGTACACCGAGGGCCTGCTGCTGATCGGCGACGCCGCCCATGCGATGTCGCCGGTCGGCGGGGTCGGGATCAACCTCGCGGTGGCCGACGCCGTCGCGGCGGGGCGGATCCTGGCCGGCCCGTTACGTGCGGGCACACTGTCGAGTAGGCATCTGGCGCGCGTGCAGGCCCGGCGATGGTTGCCTGCGGTACTGATCCAGTCGGTGCAGAAGATGATCCATCGCCGTGTCATCGGGGTGGCCGTGGCGTCGACCGGGCAGGCCGATCCGCCCCTGCTGGTGCGACTGGCCGCCAGGCTGCCGCTGCTGCGCGGGGTGGTGGCGTACGCGGTGGCGATCGGTCCCCTGCCCGAACACATTCCGGCGTTTGCCCGCCGGGAGCCGCCCGGTTAGCGAGCCGACAAGTAGACGCCGGGCACGTCGGCAGTCGATGATGGCGACATGGTTCTGCAACAAACCGGGCCGTCGGATGGGTCAGCGGAGACCGAGAACGGGGCGAAGCCCGCCCAAGCCGTCATGGCCAGCACGCCGCTGACCGTGACCGCACCGACGCCCTACGCGCCCACCGGAGCGTTGCGGAACCCGTTTCCGCCCATCGCCGACTACGGCTTCCTGTCGGACTGCGAGAACACCTGCCTGATCTCCTCGGCCGGGTCGGTCGAGTGGTTGTGCGCACCGCGGCCCGACTCCCCCAGCGTGTTCGGCGCCATTCTGGATCGCGGCGCCGGCCATTTCCGGCTCGGACCCTACGGGGTGACCGTGCCCTCGGCGCGGCGCTACCTGCCCGGCAGCCTGATCCTGGAGACGACGTGGCAGACCCACACCGGCTGGCTGATCGTGCGCGAGGCGTTGGTGATGGGTCCGTGGCACGACCTCGAGGCCCGATCGCGCACGCACCGCCGCACGCCGATGGACTGGGACGCCGAGCACATCCTGTTGCGCACCGTGCGATGCGTGAGCGGCACCGTAGAACTGGTGATGAACTGCGAGCCGGCGTTCGACTACCACCGCATCCCCGCCACATGGGAGTACTCCGCGCAGGCGTACGGCGAGGCGATCGCGCGGGCCACCCGCGACGCCGACGCGCATCCCACGCTTCGGCTCACCACCAACCTGCGGCTCGGCTTGGAAGGACACGAGGCGCGGGCACGCACGCGGATGAAGGAGGGCGACAACGCGTTCGTCGCGCTGTCCTGGTCCAAACACCCGGCACCCCAGACCTACGACGAGGCCGCCGACAAGATGTGGCAGACCAGCGAGGCCTGGCGCCAGTGGATCAACGTCGGCGACTTCCCGGATCACCCGTGGCGGGCTTATCTGCAGCGCAGCGCGCTCACCCTGAAGGGGCTGACGTACTCCCCGACCGGCGCGCTGTTGGCCGCACCCACCACCTCGTTACCGGAAACGCCTCAGGGCGAACGCAACTGGGACTACCGCTATGCGTGGGTGCGCGATTCGACGTTCGCGCTGTGGGGCCTCTACACGTTGGGCCTGGACCGCGAGGCCGACGACTTCTTCGCGTTCATCGCCGACGTGTCCGGTGCGAACAACGGTGAGCGACATCCGCTTCAGGTGATGTATGCCATCGGCGGCGAGCGCACGCTGGTCGAGGAGGAGCTGCGCCACCTGTCGGGGTACGACGGGGCGCGGCCGGTGCGCATCGGCAACGGTGCCTACAACCAGCGGCAGCACGACATCTGGGGCACCATGCTCGATTCGGTGTACTTGCACGCCAAGTCGCGTGAGCAGATCTCCGACACGCTGTGGCCGGTGTGCAAACTCCAGGTCGAAGAAGCGATCAAGCACTGGAAGGAGCCGGATCGCGGCATCTGGGAGGTGCGCGGCGAACCGCAGCACTTCACCTCCAGCAAGATCATGTGCTGGGTGGCGTTGGACCGCGGTTCCAAACTGGCCGAACTCCAAGGCGAGAAATCCTATGCCCAGCAGTGGCGAGCGACTGCCGAGGAGATCAAGGCCGACGTGCTCAAGCACGGCGTCGACTCCCGGGGCGTGCTGACGCAGCGTTACGGCGACGACGCGCTCGACGCCTCGCTGCTGTTGGCCGTGCTGACCCGCTTTCTGCCGCCCGACGACCCGCGGGTGCGGGCCACCGTGCTGGCGATCGCCGACGAGCTCACCGAGGAAGGTCTGGTGCTGCGCTACCGGGTCGAGGAGACCGACGATGGGCTGTCCGGCGAGGAGGGCACCTTCACGATCTGCTCGTTCTGGCTGGTTTCGGCGCTGGTCGAGATCGGCGAGATCAGCCGCGCGAAGCACTTGTGTGAACGCCTGCTGTCGTTCGCCAGCCCGCTGCACCTGTACGCCGAGGAGATCGAGCCGCGCACCGGCAGGCACCTGGGTAACTTCCCGCAGGCGTTCACCCACCTGGCGTTGATCAACGCCGTCGTGCACGTGATCCGCGCCGAGGAGGAAGCCGACAGCTCGGGCGAGTTCGTCCCCGCCAACGCCCCGATGTAGGCACCTTTCCTGGCGCGACAAGACGCAAGACCGCCTGTGTTTCTGCGGCGTCAGGAATAGCCGATCTTCTGCAGCATCAGGTTCGCGACCGCCGCGGCATCCTGGGCGCCGCTGTCGCTGGGCCCGGCGACGTCGGCGATCTCGACGTCGACGATGCAGTCGCCCGCGACACCGAGCGCGCGCTGAATCGTCGACCCCGCGTCCTGCATCACGACCGCGAACACGATGCGGTTGTCGAGGCCCACGTCGGTGATCCGGCTGGAGCCCTGCGCACCGCGGTCGTGTTGGTGCAGCACCAGTGTCTGGCCATTGCACCGGTGCCACTTGTCGGCCGATGCGGCGAAGAACTCGCCCGCGGCGTCGGCGTCGATGAACTCGACGACCCCGAAGAACCCGGTTGCGGTGGGCCCGTTGACGTCACCTCCGGCCCAGGACTGGCTGGCCACCGACCGCACCGGGCTGGCCTGGTAGACCACCTTTTCCAGCCGGTAACCGGTGCTCACGCAGTCGACCGGGGTGGCCTCGGCCTCCTGCACGCCCTGCAGCAGCACGTCGGCGCCACCCTCGACCAGTTGGCCCATGAAGCCGGTGGCGCCCAGCGTCGCGGTCAGTTCCTCGGCGGTTGGCAGCGCCCGGTCCAGTGTCCGATTCGGCGACGGCTTGACGACCTCGGCGACGCGCGGGGCAGGAGCATCGGCGGCGGGCACCACCGAACAGCCGGCGAGTGTCGCGCATGCGCCCAGCACCGCCGCCGCCATCGCCGCCGAGCGCATGGCTGTCTACTTCTTGGCCTTGTCGGCGGACGAGTCGGTGGACAGCGCGGCGACGAACGCCTCCTGCGGCACCTCGACCCGGCCGATCGTCTTCATCCGCTTCTTGCCTTCCTTCTGCTTCTCCAGCAGCTTGCGCTTGCGGCTTATGTCGCCGCCGTAGCACTTCGATAGCACGTCTTTGCGGATCGCGCGGATGTTTTCGCGAGCGATGATCTTGGAACCGATCGCGGCCTGCACCGGAACCTCGAACTGTTGACGCGGAATCAGCTCCTTGAGCTTGGTGGTCATCTTGTTGCCGTAGGCGTACGCCGACTCCTTGTGCACGATCGCCGAGAACGCGTCGACCGGCTCGCCCTGCAGCAGGATGTCGACCTTGACCAGGTCGGCCTCCTGCTCGCCCGCCTCCTCGTAGTCGAGGCTGGCGTAGCCGCGGGTGCGCGACTTCAGCGCGTCGAAGAAGTCGAAGATGATCTCGCCCAGCGGCATCGTGTAGCGCAGCTCCACCCGCTCCGGCGAGAGGTAGTCCATGCCGCCGAGCTCGCCGCGCCGCGACTGGCACAGCTCCATGATGGTCCCGATGAACTCGCTCGGCGCGATGATCGTGGTCTTGACCACCGGCTCGAAGACCGCGCGGATCTTGGCGTCCGGCCAGTCCGAGGGATTGGTGACGACGATCTCGCTGCCGTCCTCGGTGACGACCCGGTACACGACGTTGGGCGACGTGGAGATGAGATCGAGGTTGAACTCGCGCTCGAGGCGCTCGCGGGTGATCTCCATGTGCAGCAGCCCCAGAAAGCCGCTGCGGAAGCCGAATCCCAGCGCCACCGAGGTTTCCGGCTCATACGTCAGCGCGGCGTCGTTGAGTTGCAGTTTGTCCAACGCGTCGCGCAGATCCGGATAGTCCGAACCGTCAACCGGATACAGCCCCGAGTACACCATCGGGCGCGGCTCGCGGTACCCGGTGAGTGGTTCGGCGGCGCCGTTGCGCGCCGTCGTCACGGTGTCCCCGACCTTCGACTGGCGCACATCCTTGACGCCGGTGATGAGGTAGCCCACCTCGCCGACGCCGAGACCGGCGGAGGCCTTGGGTTCCGGCGAGACGATGCCGACCTCGAGCAGTTCATGGGTGGCGCCGGTGGACATCATCTTGATGCGTTCGCGCGGCACGATCTTGCCGTCGACGACGCGGACGTAGGTCACCACGCCGCGGTAGGTGTCGTAGACCGAGTCGAAGATCATCGCCCTGGCCGGCGCGTCGGCGTCGCCGACCGGCGGCGGCACCTCGCGCACGACGTGGTCGAGCAGGTCGGCCACCCCTACGCCGGTCTTGCCGGACACCCGCAGCACGTCGCCGGGCTCGCAGCCGATGATGTGGGCGAGTTCGGCGGCATAGCGGTCAGGGTCGGCCGCGGGCAGGTCGATCTTGTTGAGCACGGGGATGATGTGCAGGTCGCGATCCAGCGCCAGGTAGAGGTTGGCCAGCGTCTGCGCCTCGATGCCCTGGGCGGCGTCGACGAGCAGCACCGCGCCCTCGCACGCCTCCAGCGCACGGGAGACCTCGTAGGTGAAGTCGACGTGCCCGGGGGTGTCGATCAGGTGCAGAACGTAGTTCTCTTCGGCACCGACGTCGTCGGTGACTTTCCAGGGCAATCGCACGTTTTGCGCCTTGATCGTGATTCCGCGCTCGCGCTCGATGTCCATCCGGTCGAGGTATTGCGCACGCATGTCGCGATCGGCGACGACGCCGGTGAGTTGCAGCATCCGGTCGGCCAACGTCGACTTGCCGTGATCGATATGGGCGATGATGCAGAAGTTCCGGATCTGCGCCGGCGCCGTGAAGGTCTGATCGGCGAAACTGCTGATGGGAATCTCCTGGTGAGGCGGGGCGGCGGGTACCACCAGCGTATCGAGGCGGTGCCCGCAGCACACAATCGCGCGGTACCGGCCTCGCTTATGCTCGGGAACATGGCTCCGCCCTGGAAAGCGATGCAGACCTTCCAACGCTTCGCGGAGAACCTGGTGTTCAACGAGGCGCCGAAATTCATTCGCCAGATCGGTCAGTCCGAGACCGTGCAGCGCGGTATCCAGCAAGGCATCAGAATCGGTTTGGAGACGATCGCGGGCGCCTCGAGGGACGAGGCGCCGGCGATCACCGCGGGACGGCCGGTCAGCAGCAACTTCGTACCGACCGCCCACCGGGCCCGCAAGGTGGTGTACGCACCGGACCTCGACGGCCGCGCCGATCCCGGCGAGATCGTGTGGACCTGGGTGGTCTACGAGGACGATCCGACGCAGGGTAAGGATCGGCCCGTGCTGGTGGTCGGGCGCGACCGGTCCACGCTGCTGGGCCTCATGCTGTCCAGCCGGGACCACCATCGCGACGATCCGAACTGGGTGGCCATCGGCACCGGCACCTGGGACTACGAGGGCCGGGCCAGTTGGGTGCGACTGGACCGCGTGCTCGACGTTCCCGAAGGCGGGATCCGCCGCGAAGGTGCGATCCTCGCCCGGGAGAGGTTCGAAGCGGTCGCCATTCGCCTGCGCACCGAATACTCCTGGAGCTGACGCCCTTTCCCGTTGCGCGAGCGACCGTGGCTGTACGCGACACGCCGCGCAGATTTGGCATTTCGCGGTCTCTCGCGAGGAAATCTATCGCGGGTCGCGCCACATCGGCCACAGGCTCGGGCCGCCGTCGGGCAGTCTGATCTCACCGGTGACCACGAACCCGAAGCGCTGGTAGTAGCCGATGTTGTCCGGGTTGCTCGACTCGAGGTACGCGGGAGCGTATGTAGCGTCGCAGCGGTCCAGCCGCGAGCGCATCAGCGCCTGCCCGAATCCGGTGCCGCGGACGGTCGGGTCGCTCCCGATCACCCCGAGATACCAGTGCGGCTCCTCGGGATGTTGCGCCTTCATCAGATCGGCCATGTATTGACCTCGGCGTACCTGGGCTCCGAACGCCCGAATGAACGCCGGCATCATCCTCAGTTCCTGCAGCCGCGTCTGCCGCCACTTGCCCGGCGGGTCCCACAGCGCAGCGGCTCCGACGCGTCCGTCGCCGGCTACCTCCACTCCTTCGGTGCGCAGGAAATGCTGGCGGGTCATCGTGGCGAACATCCGCCTGAGGCCGCGCTCACGCGTGGCGTCGTCGGGCAGCATCCAGGACATCACCGGATCGTCGTAGAACGCCCGCGCAAGCACTTGCGACATGTCGCGCACATGCTGCCGGACCGCGGGCGCGACCGAGACGTCAGCCACGGGTGATGTAGGCCTGCAAATGCTCCTGTTGGGTCTCGAGTTCTTCCATCCGGGTCTTGACCACGTCGCCGATGCTGACGATGCCCGCGAGCCTGCCGTTCTCGATGACCGGGATGTGCCGAACCCGGTTCGTCGTCATCAGCGCGCTGAGGCTGTCCACCGAATCGTTGGGCTCGCAGGTGGCCGCAAGGGCGGTCATGATCTCCGACACCGGACTGTGCAGCAGATCAGCACCCCGAGTTCGCAGTGCGCGCACGACGTCGCGCTCGGAGACGATGCCGACCACGCCGTCGGGTGAGACCACCACCACCGCGCCGATGTTGTGCACCGATAGCTCGGTCAGCAGCCCTGCGACCGAGGTCTCCGGGGTAATCGTGGCCACCGCGGCGCCCTTGCTCCGCAATACATCCGCGATCCGCATCTTCGCCTCCGCTCGTGATGTAACTCACAGGCTAGTCGAAGGCGCGCGGCGCGGAAGGGTTTGTGAGGTTGCAACCGGGTCACGTCCTTGCGGGACCACGTCAGGTATATCTGGGGCCATGATCGAGGTCACGCTGCTTGGCACTGGAAGCCCCATTCCCGACGCGCGACGCGCGGGCCCGTCGACGCTCGTCCGCGCGGGCGGGCAGACGTTTCTGGTCGACTGCGGCCGCGGCGTACAGCAACGCCTGACGGCCGCGGGCGCCGCCGCCAACGGGTTGTCGGCGCTGCTGTTGACGCACCTGCACAGCGATCACATCGCGGATCTGGGCGACCTGCTCATCACCCGGTGGATCAGTACCTTCTCACCCGACCCGGCGCCGCTGCCGATCATCGGACCGCCGGGCACCGCCGAGGTGGTCGACGCGACGCTCGAGGCGTTCGGCCACGACATCCGGTACCGGATCGCGCACCACCACGACCTCACGTCCCCGCCCGCCGTGCAAATCGAGGAGGTCACCGCCGGCGTCGTGTGGGGCAGCAACGGCGTCGCGATCAGCGTGGCGCCCACCGACCACCGGCCCGTCGCCCCGACGATCGGATTCAGGATCGAGCACGCCGACGCGTCGGTGGTGCTGGCCGGTGACACCGTGCCGTGTGAAAGCCTCGACGAGCTGGCCTCGGGCGCAGGCGCTCTCGTGCATACGGCGATTCGTAAGGACCTGGTCGAACTGCTGCCACAGCAGCGCATCCGCGATATCTGCGACTACCACTCCTCGGTCGAGCAGGCCGCCGCCACCGCGGCGCGCGCGGGCGTCGGCATCCTCGTCCTGACCCACTACGTCCCGGCGATCGCGCCCGGTCAGGAGGACAACTGGCGCGCGTTGGCCGCCAAGCACTTCGACCGGCAGATCGAGCTCGGCGATGACCTGCTTCGCGTCGAGGTTCATCCCGGTGTCGGTACCAAGCCGGCCGGGTAGCCGTACCCACGCGCTCAGGCCAGCCGGGTGATCTCGACGACAACGTCGAGGTCCGTCGACCCTTCGCCGGAGTAGATCCCTTTCAGCGGGCTCACATCGGAGTAGTCGCGACCGACACCGACGCTGACGTACTGCTCGTTGATCGGGGCGACGTTGTTGGCGGCGGCGTTGCGCAGGGCGCGCAGCAGATGCGAGGAGTAGTCACCGACGGCACGCACCCGATGGGTGGCGAACAGGTTAGGAAACACGCGCGCCATGGTTCGGCGGTTCTCCATCACATACGACACCCCGGACGGCGAGCGCAGGTTGTCCTCGAGCACCCGAAAGTCGCCCTTGGCGTCCCGGATGAGGTCGATGCCCGCGACGTGATCCGCACTCCGTTGGGCGGGACGATGCCCAGCGGCCTCACGGTGGAAGTGTTCACAGGATGTGATCAGTCGGCGTGGAATGACGCCGTCACGCAGGATCTCCTGTTCGCCGTAGATGTCGTCGAGGTAGAGCTCGAGCGCCTTGACCCGCTGGATGATGCCGCGTTCCAGGCGCGTCCATTCCGCCGCGGAGATCAGGCGCGGCACCAGGTCGAGGGGGAAGGGCCGTTCCTGGCCGGACAGCGAGAACGTGATGCCCTGGTTGATGAAGGCGCGCCCGAGCGCCTCGGCACGCCCCTCCAGCTCGGAGGTGTCCGACGGGGCGAGCTCGGCGTAGATGCCTTTGTAGGGGCCCCGGACGTTGCCCTGCGGGTCGAACGTCTCGTCGAACGCGCTTCCGACGTGGTTGTAGCCGGCGAAGACACCTTCATAGCGCTTGGCCTGCTTACCGGCACCCCGCGCCAGTCGCGCGGACTGGGTCGGCGGGGTTCGCAGGGTCACCCGTGCCATGCTGCAACACTTCGGACATTTCGGCAGGCCAGCAGGCTCACTTTGGGCATTTACCCTCTCCGCTGGTAGCCTGAACACTCGCTGCCCGCCTGTCGGGCGCCTACCAGACTTTGGGAAACCCCTACCGGATTTACGAAGGACTACACGCGTGGCCAACATCAAGTCGCAGGAAAAGCGGATCAAGACCAACGAGCGCCGCAGGCTGCGCAACAAGTCGGTCAAGTCGTCGCTTCACACGGCGGTCCGCGGATTCCGGCAGGCCGTCGAGGCCGGCGACAAGGACAAGGCCCGCGAGCTGCTGACGTCGACCAGCCGCCAATTGGACAAGGCCGCCAGCAAGGGCGTCATCCACAGAAACCAGGCCGCCAACCGCAAATCTGCGCTGGCCTCGTCGTTCAACAAGCTCTGAGCGTTCAACAAGCTCTGATAGTCCGCCCGCTCAATCTGCTATGAGCTCGGCGACCCTCCTGACCGTCGCCTCCAGCGCGTAGTCCGCGTCGGCCGCGGCGCCCTTGACGTCCGCATTGAGCGCGGCCACCAAGCGCATCGCCTCGGCGACCGAGGTGTTCGACCACCGCCGCGCCTGTTTCTGCGCCTTCTGCACCCGCCATGGCGGCATCCCCAGCTCTGACGCCAGCCGGTAGGGGTCACCCGACAGCGGCCGCACCCGCGCGATGGTGTGCACCGCCTCGGCCAGCGCGTCGGCGAGCACGACATGCGGTTCACCGCGCATCATCGCCCACCGCAGGGCTTCGGCGGCTCCCGCGACGTCGCCGACGACCGCCTTGTCGGCGACGTCGAACCCCTTCACCTCGGCCTTGCCCGAGTGGTAGCGACGCACTGCCGCCGCGTCGACGATGCCTCCGGTGTCGGTGACCAACTGCGAACACGCCGCCGCCAGTTCCCGAATGTCCGAGCCGATCGCGTCGAGCACGGCGCTTACAGTGTCGTCGCCGGCCTTCACCTTCAGCGCACGAAACTCGCGCCGGACGAAGTCGGCGCGCTCGGCAGCCTTGGTGATACGCGCGCAGGGATGCACGTGCGCGCCGAGTTTCGTAAGCTGATCTGCGAGCGCCTTGGCACGCCCGCCGCCGGAGTGCACGACGACGAGCATGGTGCCCGGCGGCAAGTCCGCCGCGGCGTCGGCGATCAGCGCGACCGCGTCCTTGCCCGCCTCGGCCGCCGACTCCAACACCACGACTCGTTCGTCGGCGAACAACGACGGGCTCAGAAGCTCGGCGAGCTCGCTGGTGCTGACCTCCCCCGCGCGCAGGCGATCGACCGGTACGTCATGGACGCCGGCCTGCTTGCGCGCCTCCCGCAGCACTGTTGCCACCGCGCGCTCGACCAGCAGCTCCTCGTCGCCGAGCACCAGATGCAACCGCGCTGCCTCGCTCACCCCACGATCGTGTCACGACCACCCGACAGGCCCGACACCGTCCACGCCAGCAGGCACACCGCGGCGGCACCCACGCCGACCCGGACCCAGCGCCACCGCCAGGCGGCCACCGCCACGATGCCGCCGGCGGCGATCAGGATCAGCCCCGGCAGCCCCGACGGCACCGGCACCGACGCCCCGGGGACGGCCGCCGACCAGCGGGCCATGTTCAGGAGCCACCACAGTTCCGGTCCGGTGAAGCGGATCAGCAGGTCGGCGCCGGCGGGCCAGATCCGGCACAACGCGGCCGCGGCGGTACCGACGACGGTGATCGGCGGGATCACCGGCGCCACCGCGACATTGGCGACGACCGAAACCACGCTGAGCGTTCCCGCCATCCCGGCGACCAGCGGCGCGGTGACCAGTTGTGCGGCGGTGGCCACGCTGAGCGCGTCGGCGGCCGGCTTGGGCCAGCCGCGGTCGACGAGCCGCCGCGACCACGCAGGGGCGAGCACGACGAGAGCCGCAGTCGCCGACACCGACAGCGCGAAGCCGATGTCGACGGCCAACTCCGGGGAGGCGGTCAGCAGCAGCAGCACGCTGGCCGACAACGCCGGGATGGCCTGCCGACGCCGGTGCGACAACACCGCCAACAGCGCGATCGCCCCCATCACCGCGGCGCGCAGCACGCTCGCCGACGGCTGCACGACCACCACGAAGGCCAGCAACGCGACCGCTGCGAGGCCGACCGCCGCCCGCGGGCCGATCAATCCCGCCGTCAACAGCACCGCCCCGCACACGATCGTGACGTTCGCCCCCGAGACCGCGGTCAGATGCGTCAAGGTGTGACGAATGCATGGAAAGGTCCAGAATGTCTGAACAGAATGACGACCTGCACGCGGAAGTGCAGGGATACCCGGTCGCCGCGGCAGCATGGCAGATGATCGCGCACGCCTGCGCGTTGACCGACGACCGCGAGGCAGCCATTGACGCGATGGCTGCCGACGTTCGCAGCCTTGAGGCATCGGGCGACATAGGGCAGGCCGCCGTCGTGCTCGCGCTGGTAGCCGCGAACGCGATGGGCAACGACGAGATAGCGGCGAAACACATCGCGGCGACCGCCGATGCACGCGGCGAATTTGCGGGCATCGTCGCCGCCTGCCTTCGGCAGTTGAGCAACGAAACCGGAGATTCCGACGACATCCGGTGACGAACCCGCGTCGCCCACCCGACACGCGAGACACGCCAACGGCATGCGCCGTTTGTGCCCGGCGCGCCGTGGGGGGAATCCACTAAAACCCCACGGCGCGCCGGGTGGTCTACGGCGTCACCAAATCAACCGCGACGATGGCCCCGGCGTCGTGCTGCAACAGCGCGAAATACGTTTCGGCCCGCAGCTTCACCGTGTTGTTGTCGAGGTCGGGCAGCGATGCCAGCAGCACGTCGGTGCCGTGCGCGCTGAACGCCGCGCCGTTGACCACGACACCGATGCCCGCGGTGATCGCATCGTTGACCAGCAGCGTCGTGCCGTTGAACGCCACGACCGGCGCCCCTACCGTGTCACCGGGGCCGACCGCGGCCTTATCGGCCAACAGCGGATAGTCGGCGCTGTTGATCACCAGCGCGGTCGGTTTGGCGCCGGTCTGCGCCCACACCTTCGCGATGCCCGCGTCGGCCATATGGCTGGCGCTCGTGGCGTAGGTGACAGGTGTGCCCGCGGCGGTTTCCAGCGCGTCGGCTATCGCCGCGTTGACGCTGAAAACGCTTTCGGCGGCGAGCCGCTCGGACACCGCCGCAGCGCCGACACCGAATCGGATGACTTGATCGGAGACGACCGACGTCACCGCGAACGCCTTAAGCGTCGCCGACGCCAGCGCCGGATCGCCCATCGCGGGCTTTGTGCCGCCCTCGTCGGTGGCCGTCTGCGCCACCAGCGCGTCGTACAGCGGCCCGGAGACAGTCAGACTGTCCGCGGGAGTGAACGGGATGCCCGCGGCCTGCCAGAGCCACTGCGGCCGGCCCAACTGTTCGACGGCGACCGCGCCGCGCGCCCCGGCGTTGGCCGACGTGATCGAGCGGCATTCGATCTGCACACGCGCGGGCACGCCGCGGGTCAACGCTTGCGCGAACTCGGCGAGCTGACCGCTGTCCTCGGGCCGCGAGCCGCGGGTCTCGACGGCTGTGGCGACCGCTGATCGCATCCGCTCGGAGTGCTCGGCAATCGCGTTCGCCGCCATCAGCGCTTCGAGCTCGGCGCGGTCGTCGCGTATGAGTTGATCTTCGCGCGGCGTGAGGTCGCGGCCCTCGGCAACGCAGCGATTCGCGCGCGTCTCGACACGCTCGGCGGCGGCTCGCAGACGCGCCTCGCGTTCCTCGCGGGACAGCTCTACGAGCGCGTCAACATCGGTTCGTGTGCTCATATCAGTTCCAACTTTCGTGGGGAAATTCGGCGACGGCGCGACGCCAGCGCGCGCACCGCAACAACCGAAGGGATGAAAGGGACAAAAGGCCCGGCGGCCTGGGGCGCGCGAATCTGGCGTCGGCCCCGAAGGATATGCGGACAACGGCCCGAAACCCCTCGAAAAGTGGATGACCGCAACGGCGGTCGAACCCACAGCCCGCAACGGCGGACGGTTCCAAGCATACCGGCTCAAATTCCTAGTTCGGCGATGAGCTTCGCCAGCGCCAACCGTTGCTGGCGCAGTTCGACCAGCGTGGAGCGCGGGCAGTTGTCGCGCGCCGACGCGGCGCCGAGACGTTCGCACAGGTCCGCGGTGCGCGCCGCTTCGATCAGGATGATGCGCTCACCGGGCGTCCACTCGTCGTAGCGCTTGAGGGCGTCGCGCCACAGTCGGCGGCCCGCAGCGCCGAGACTGCGCGGCGCATAGGGTGGTCTGCTCATGTCCTGCTCCGTTCAATCGTCGCCGGTCCGATACCGGCATTTACCTGCGAAAATGGGCGGAATCGCTTGTGTTCCAGTCGGTTTCGACTGCCTGCAGGACGCGAAATGCGTTGCGGCGCAATCAATCTAGCGGTATTCGAACACCTGTTCGGAAAACGTGGGATGTATAGCGAGCGGCCAGGGTACTGTCCGGCACTCCAGCTACCAAAAAAAGTGGCCTCTACCAGCATGAACAGGTTTACAGCAAACCCTGATGGCGGTTTAATCGCCCTCAAACCCTGCGGATGAATCCGCTTGCCGCGCAACGCTTTTCGGCCGATGCGCGATAGCCGAGATGCGTTGGCCCGCAGACTGATTGCGGTCATGCCCTGGCCCCTTCGTTGTCAGTAGTGACCCGGCCTCGGTAGCGCCCGGCGACGACGCCGGGGGGTCGCCACGCATGCGGCAGCGACGACACCCAGCGTCGGCAGTCGGGCAGCGACGGGCACCGCTGGCACAGGCGCAGTGCGGCGTCACGGCTGGCGGCGTCGTCAGCGTCGAACATCCACGGCTGGTCGCGGCACAGCGCGCCGGGCAATCGTGGGGCGCGGTGCAGTATCGCCGCGGTGAGTGTGAGCCAGCCCGGGCGGTGGGCGTCGACGGGGCGTCGCGAGGAGCGGCTCACGGCGCTGGGCGCCATTGCACGATGCCGGCGGCGGCCGGGCAGTGGTCGTCGTGGTAGACGTGGCCGATCGCGTCACCGCCGGGTAGCAGGATGATCGCGCCTTCGGCGGTGCAGTCGGCGCAGGCGTCGGTCAGACCGTGGATGACGCCGGGTAGCCCGGTTGTGTCGACGCGGTGCTGTAGTTCGATGATGCGCCGGGCCGATCGGGGGTCGCGGGCTTTGGCTCGGCGCTGGCGTCGGTTCATGACGTCGACCCGTCGTCGGGTGACGCAGGTGACGCAACGAATGTATGACGGCTATATGTGCGCGCGCGTAGGGGAACAGTTTCTTGCGTCACCTGCGTCACCCCTCGTCCTCCACCTGCGGTTTTAGCGCAATACCATCGCGCCATCGCTGACCGTGCGAAGCCTTCGTCGGGTATCCCTGCCGGTCGAGAGCACACGCGCCGCGCTTCCCATCGCTGCGACTTCGTGCCTATGCGGACAACATTCGGATAGGGGCGGTTTGGCCCGGCGCGTGTGGCTGTCCTGGTCAATGTGGCTGTTCCTTTCTGATGGTTTCCACTTCTCCACCTCTCCACTTCTCCACCCCCTAGGGGTTGGGGGGTGGTGGAGAGTTTGTGGCTGGGGGGTGGAGAGAGGTGGAGAGAGGTGGAGAGGTTCATTTCACGACCGCTTTGTAGAACGGTCGTTTGTCGGTCCCGTCGTTGATGAGGTCGCCGCATTTCAGCAGGTCATCGAGCGCGCGGTAGAACGTGCCGTCCGTTAGGTCGCTCACCTTCCGAAGCTCGGACTTGCTGGCGCCTGTGGTGGAGAAATAGTGGCGGAAGGTGGCGAATAAGCGCTCCGCGCGCTCCGGTCTCTCCACCCCCCAGGTGGAGAGATTTACGGCCGAAAGGGTGCCGCTTCCCGAGCCCTCGATGAGGTCGAGTCTCAGCTCGTGGCGGTCGGCTTCGGGGCCGTCTTTTCGCTTCTCCCGGTTGAGGATGACCACCCCGTCGTCGCGGGTGGTCGAGTAGACGGTGTCCACCCCAGCCTCGAACGCGGAGCTTCCGCGTAGCGTCTTGGCATCCTTGCCGGTGTGATGCACGCCGAGCACGACACCGCGACGGCCGGGTGTCCTGTCGAGCAGCCAGTACAGCCGGTCAACGATAAGGCCGGTGTCTTTGGCGGAGTTCTCGTCGGCGCCGACCATGCATCGCGCCATTGTGTCGATGAGAACGAAGCTGTAGCCGCCCCAGTCGATGAGCGCCCCCAGGTTGGCTACGTCGGCGGGCGTGTTGAGGTTGACCGGTCGCGGCAGTACCGCGAAGTTCTCGTCGCTAACGCTGGTGTGCCACCCGGTTTCCCAGGCGTCGATGCGCCCTTTGGCCCCGAATGCCCCCTCAGCGGCGATGTAGAGCACCCGGCCGCGCTCTGTTGCCCTGCCCTGCCAGGGACGGCCGGTAGCGCCGCAGAGAGCCCAGTCGAGTGCGATGAACGTCTTGAACGTCCCGCGGTGCCCGTAGAGCAGCGCACAGGTTCCTTTGTCGAGCACGTTATCGATGAGCGGTGCCGGGTTGGGCAGGGTGCGCAGCGCGGAGCGGGTGAGCAGCAGCCCGGCGTAGGTTGGCGGCTTTGTCTGCCCGCCGCCGCTGTCGCCATCGTCGCTCGGTCCGCTGGCGGTCTGCCCGCTGTCCATCCACTTGCGGTTCTGCCGGTCGTCAACCACCTTGAGCCAGCACGTCAGTACGTCGTCGTCGCTGCGTTCGGCGAGCCGTTGCGCCAGATCGGCGCGACGGCTGACTACCGATCGCGTTTGACCGAGGACTAACTCGGCGTCATAGCACGCGCCGACGACGCGCATGGTGTCCTCGGAGCGGTCGCCGGTGTCGAGGGCGAGCGCCGCCTGCACCGTCGGATAGCCGTCGAGGTTGACCGGCTCGGGCACACCCGCGGGCGTGGTCGTCATCGCCGAGCTGGTCACCTGTTCGCCGTTGCGCCCTTTGACGGTCGACTCGGTCAGGACCACGCCGAGCTCCGACGCCAGCGTGTGCGGGTTGGCTCGGTCACCGTTGGGCGGTATCAGCCATGTGACGGGCGCCGGATCGGCGCCGGGCGTGAACACGGTCGGCTTGAAGCTGAGCGTGCCCGGCGGCCTCAGCACGTCGTTAGCGCTGATCTTGGCGTCGGCGCCGAAGTGCGCGACCAGGGCGCGCTCGAGCGCTTTGTGCTGATACGCCGGAACCGATTCGGACAGCGGCACGTAGACGTGGGCGTGACCGGATGTGCCCGAAGCGACGGCGAACCCGCCGAGATCGCGAACCTTCTGCGGATCGCATTCACGGTCGACGTCGGCGTGTACCAGGATGCGGCCCACGGCGCCGCCGGGTGTGCGTTTGTCGGTCCACATGAGGTAAGGGCACACGTACACGTCGCCGTCGTGGCTGGCTTCGGCCAGCGTGCGGGCCAGCGCCTCGGCGTCATCGGGCCATGCGGAGTGATTCTCCTGCCACACCCGATGCTTGTATTTGCCGTCGACGAGGTGCGGGTCGCGGCCGATGGCGGCGTGCGCCCGGCCGGTCTGGTCGCCGTAGCAGGCGTTCAGGTAGTCGAGAATGTCGCTGTAGCCGGTAATATCGGTGTCAGCTTCAGCAGGCTGGTGAGTGGTGGTTTCCCCATGGGAGGCCGCCACTTCGCTTTCAGGTGGCATCGTTGGTCGCCTCCCGCGCTGCGCAGCGCTTGCAGAGCCCGCCGCGGGCGCGGTCTTGTGAGCGGGTCAAGACCCTTTGGCAATCGCGGCAGCGTGGCTGCCATTCGGGCGTGTTCACCGCACACCGCCGCGGAAGTCTAGGATCCGTGGATCATCCTGACCTTCGGCGCGGACGGGCCGTAGAAGCTCGGCCAAGCGGGTGCGTTGCTCATCGCTCAGCGGCGGCGCCTGCGCAAGACAACGGGTGACGTAGTCGGCGATTTTTGCCTCGGCGAGGTCGCGGCGGGCATCGACTTCGGCCGCCGGATCTTTCGCTTTGGCCGCCCGCGCGACGCGGGTGGCGGCGGATCTGACTTGAACTTCGGACATGAAGGGCTCACCTCTCGGTAAGCCCTCTCGGCTAGCGACCCGCCCCAGCGGCGGACAGTACGTCAAGGCTGAAACCGCCGTGCACGCAAAGCCCGGGTTTCCCTCGACAATGCGCCTCGCGAACGGTCCCGCCGACTAGACGAGCCTGTCTTCGTGCTGTCGACTGTAGCACATAGCAGTCGCGCTACTAATCGGATATCGCTGTCGCCCTTGCTATCTCGTCATAGGTATTGACACACTGGCCTAAGCCTTCCAGGTGATCTCCACCGACTCGGGATCGAACCGCGGCCCGCTGGTAGTCCGCAGAATGCGAACCTCCACAAGCAGATCCACGACGGCGCGGCGCTGCTGCGGGGTCAACGCCGCCCACACTTTCGCGGGGTCGCCTGACTTCACGAGGTCGCCGAGTACCTTCGCTCTGCTCGGCGACGCGGCGGCGAGCTTCGCCTCGTCGAGCTTGGGACGCACCGCCGCGCTGATCGTCGTCAACTGCGCCTTAGTGATCGCCCCGGCGGCGAACGCCTCGGCTGCGTCGGTGAGACGGTCCTGCAACTCTTGGACGCGCACCGCGGCGGCGTGCGCCTCGTCGGCGCGCTCAGGCTCGGCGAGCAACTCGGCGGCGTCGGGCTGGGCGAGTCGACCGACGATGACGCGCGTAACGAGGTCATCCACCGACGCCAGATCGCGGATGACGTGCGCCGCCCGGCAGCGGTATATCGGCTTGGACTCGCCTTTGTACGGCTTGCTTCTGGCGACGGTGATCGGGCCGCCGCACACCCCGCAGCGGGCGATAACCGAGAGCAGGTGTACGCGCCCGTCGCGGCCGGGGTTGGTTCGGCGGGCCGGATTGGACAGAATCGCGGTGATCTGGTGAAAGTCGGCGACCGGCAGAATCGGCGCCCATTTTCCCTCGCCGATGACCTCGTCGTGGTGAATCCGCAAGCCCGCGTTACGTGGCCGTAGCAGCATGTCGCGCACAGTCACATCGCGCCACGGCCGACCGGTCGCGGTCACATGACCGGCATCGTTCAACGACCGCGCGATCGCCTTGACGCTCTCTCCCGCCAGTACGCGCGCGGCCGCTTCCCGCACGACGGCCGCCTCGGCGGTGTCGAGAGTTTTCCTGTCGTTGGTCCAGCCGTAGGGGCGGCATCCGCCGTGGTGCAAACCGTCTGCGGCGTTCGCCTCTAGCTTGCGGCGGATGCGCTCCGACTTGTGCTCACTTTCGTATTCGGCGACCTGCCCGACGATTCCGGCCTGCATGCGACCCGAAGGCGTGGACAGGTCATATGCGCCAGCGGTGACCGTCTCAACTTTCACGCCGTATTCGTTGACGAGGTCGATAAACGGGACCAGCTCGCGCATCTGCCGGTGCAGGCGGTCCGGGTGCCAGGCGACGATGACGTCTATTTCGCGCGCCCTGACGGCTTCCAGCATCGCGAGGTAGCGCGGTCGTTGCTTGCGCCGGTTGTGCGCGCTGCGGTCGTTGTCGCAGAAAACGTCGACTACGGTCCATCCACGCTCAGCGCACAGCTTGCGGGCGTCGTCCTCTTGTCGTTGAACGCCGAGCGCTTCACCGCTCGCATCGGCACTGATTCGCGTGTAGATGGCAGCACGGCCCGTTGATTCCATGCAAATACGATACACTCAGATGCGTCAAACCCGCCGCGCGGAAATCGGCCGTCATCTGGTTGGGCACCCCAGAGGTGTCGCCAAGCACGAGCGCCGGCAGCATCGCGGCCTGATCGGCGGGCAGCGACCGCCGTGCGGCGTCGGCGAAGCCTGCGCGCACGTCGTTGGCCGCGCGGTGGATTGCGGCCGGTTCGCCGTAGGTGGGGTCACCGACCACCGACAGCACCGCCACGCTCAGGTCGCGCCGGGTGGGTCTGCCGATCCGGGCCCGGAATGCAACCGGTGTGTTGGCCGCCAGGTCGGCCACGTCGAGGCTCGACGCGAATACCACCACCTGGCCCGATATTTCGTGATCGTCCATCGACAGCAGGGAAGCGCGGAACATCGTCCGGTTCCCGCCGAGCGTTCGCGGGCTCTCTGTCGGGGTGAGCACGACGGCGGCGACCGTGCCGTAGCGCTGTGTGACCGGATGCTGGCGCAACTCGTCGACCCGTAAGCCGATCGCGATGCCGAACGCCGTCGCGACCACCGCGACCGCGAGGACACTCGCGCCGAGACCTCTCCTGTCGGCCTCCGCCCGGCGGCCACTACCCCACCACCCCAGCACCGCGGTCGCGACCACCGCCCCGACAGCGGCGGCCACCGAACCGCCGGTCTGCCAAACGATTCCCGCGCCGGTGACCGCCCAGCTGGTCAACGCGGCCGGTACCAGGCGCAGATCGAGCGGGGTAGCGCCGGCGTCGGTCACCGGCTTCACACATGGACGAGGTCGCGCAGCTTATTCAGCCGCGCGGGTCCGATACCGTCGACATCGCCGAGCTGGTCGACGCTGGTGAACCGACCGTTGGCGTCGCGCCAGGCCACGATCGCGGCGGCGGTCACCGGGCCGATGCCAGGAAGCGTGTCGAGTTGCTCGACCGTCGCGGTGTTGAGGTCCACCTTGCCTCCCGACGGTTCGTCGGCAACCCCTGTCGCCGGCGCATTCGGCGTAATGGTCGCCGCGGCGCCCGGGCTGACCGAGCTGCCCATCGCGGCCGGTTCCCCCGGTGGCGCCTCGATACCCACGACGATCTGCTCACCGTCGGCGATCCGCCTTGCCATGTTCAGCCCCACCAGGTCGGCGCCGTCCAGCGGCCCGCCCGCCGCGGTGAGCGCGTCCGCGATCCGCGCACCCGTCGCGAGCGTGACCAGTCCCGGCTTGTGCACCAGGCCCACGACGCTGACGACGACGGGTTCGTCCGATCCCGCGCTCGGTGTCGGGCTCGCCGACGAAACCATCTGCACCGGTGGCAGTTTGGCGGCGGTCACCACCGGAGTGTCGTCACGCACCAGCACGAAAACCGTGATCAACAGCGCGAGCACACCGATGCCGGCCAGCGCGATGACACCGGCTCGACCGGGATCGGCACGCGCGGCGCCGATCCAGCCCGCGGGGCCGTTGCCCGTGGTGTCGGGCAGCCAGCGGGTCAGCGACGTGTCCGGCCGACGATGATCGTCGTCGGTGTCGGGCTCCACCTCGGCACCGAGCCGGCGCTGCAGCCTCTCGGCGGGCAATTCGGTTCGCATGGTTGAAAAGTTAGGCACGAACGCCGACGACGACAGGCGCCAGTGGCGGCCGGCGACGCGCCCTGTGGATGAAATGAGCGTTGGGGATAACGCGGATGTCTACAGTGTTGCTGTGGATCGTCGAGTGCCGATGGTCGCTGCCATCGCGTTCGCGGTGCTCTACGCGGTTGCGCTGCTGACGGTTCCCGCGCAGCCCGGCATCGACCGGCCGGGCCTCGACCTCGTCGCCCACATCAACGAGCACGCCAGTGCACTGCGGACCCAGGCCCTGTTGCTGGCGTTCGGCTCGCTGGCACTGGTGGTGGTCCTCGGCCACGCTCGGGACCGGCTGGCGGGCCCGTACGCTTTCGTGTTCACGATCGGCTCCGCCGTCGTCCTCGTCCAGATCGGCATCGCGACGTGGTTCACCGCCGGACTGGCGCTGCATCCCGGCGAGCTCGGCTCCGGAACCGCGCGGGCGATCACCGACGTGGTCGCGATGTCGGGACCCGTCCTCACCGTGGCCAACATCATGGTTTCCGCACCAATCTTGTTGGCCGCCAAAGAAGGGCGATTCCCACACTGGCTCGGCATCGTCGCCGCAGTCTTCGCCGTCGAACAGCTCATCGAGACGATCACCATCATCGGACCGCCGGGAAGCTTCATCTCCCCGGGTGGGCCGATGAACTTGTACCTCGGCGGGCCGCTGTTCATTCTGTTCTTCCTGGCGCTCGGCGTGGCACTGTCGCTGCCCGCAGAGACCGAGGCACTGGAGTCTGAGCGGGGCGACCTCGCCGGGCCCGACCCGGAATAGGCCCGGAATCCCGCCGACGCACTACCATTCCACCGATGGCGATGTTGCAGCGATTCACCAACCGCCGGGTGATGATCACCGGAGCCGGGTCGGGCATCGGCCAGGCCACGGTCCTGCGGATTCTCGACGAGGGCGGCACCGTCGTCGCCGCCGACGTCAGCCAGTCCGGACTGGCCGACACCGAGGCCAAGGCCACCGAGACGGGCGGCCGGCTCACCACCGTGGTGATGGACGTCGGCAGCGAGGATTCTGTGGTCGCCGCGCTGTCGGCCGCCGTCGCGGCGATGGGCGGGCTGGACGCACTCGTCAACGCCGCGGGCATTCTGCGGTCGGCACATCTGGCCGACACCACGCTCGCCGACTTCGAGCACGTCCTGCGCATCAACCTCATCGGGACGTTCCTCGTCATCCGCGAAGCCCTGCCCGCGCTGCGCAACGGCACTGCGCCCGCGGTCGTCAACTTCAGTTCGACGTCGGCGAACTTCGCACACCCGTACATGTCGGCGTACGCGGCGTCCAAGGGCGGCATCCAGGCGATGACGCACACGTTGGCGCTGGAGTTCAGCAAGGAGGGCATCCGGTTCAACTGTGTGCAGCCCGGCTCGATCTCCTCGGGAATGACCGACGGCACAGGGCAATCCGGCCAGAGTGTCGGGCCGGGCCTTCCGGCAGACGCCGACTACACGCTGTTCGGCAAGATCCTGCCGACGCTGCCGGTCGACGGCGACGGTATGTTCGCCAAGCCCGACGCGGTGGCCGCCGTGGTGGCCATGCTGGCGGCGCCGGAAGCGTACTTCGTCACCGGCACCGAAGTCCGCATCGACGGCGGCACCCACATGTGATCACGTTGACACCAAGGAGATTCGTGACGACACCGCAGCGGCCACTTCGTGTCATCCAGTGGACCACCGGCAACATCGGCCGTCGGTCCCTGCACGCGATCATCGGACGCGATGACATGGAGCTGGTCGGCGTCTACGCCCACGGCGCGGACAAGGTCGGCGTCGACGCCGCCGAACTGGCGGGCTGGCCCGAACCCACCGGTGTGACGGCCACCAACGACATCGACGCGCTGCTGGCCCAACATCCCGACGCCTGCTGCTACAACCCGCTGTGGCCCGACATCGACGAGCTGACCCGGCTGCTCGAGGCCGGGGTCAACGTCTGCTCGAGCGCCGCCTGGATCACCGGCGGCAAGCAGTCCCCCGAAGACCTCGACCGCATCCGAAAGGCCTGCGAGAAAGGCAATTCGACGATCTTCGGCAGCGGAGCGCACCCCGGCATGAGCAATATGGTGGGGATGGTGTTGTCGGGCGCCTGTGAACGCGTCGACGAGATCCGCATCACCGAGTCGGTGGACTGCTCGACGTACGAATCGGCGGGAACGCAGATCGCGATGGGATTCTCACAGGATCCGCAGACGCCGGGACTGGCCGAGAGTGTACGGCGCGAGAGCGAGGTGTTCGCCGAGTCGGCGGCGATGATGGCCGAGGCGATCGGCGCCGAGCTCGACCGGATGACCTTCGACGTCACGTTCACCGCGGCCACCGGTGACTCCGATCTCGGGTTCATGCAGATTCCCGAAGGCACCGTCGCGGGTGTCCACGGTTATCACCGCGGCTGGGTAGGCGAGAAGAACGTCGTCAGCGTCGGATTCAACTGGATCATGGGTGAGCACGTCACCCCGCCCAAGCCGCTCGAACACGGGCACGTCATCCAGGTGTTCGGAATGCCCAACATGCGCACCGTGCTGCACTGCCTGCCGCCGAAGGACTGGACCGAGCCCGGCTTCATGGGGCTGGGAATGATCTACACCGCGATGCCGGTGACCAACGCCGTGCCTGCAGTGGTGGCGGCCCCGCCGGGCATCGTGACGCTCAAGGATCTTCCGCCGGTCACCGGCCGCGCCGCGGTGTAGCGTCCGCGAGCGCTCACCTACGTACGGTCTTCTGCACTTTTTGCGTACCACACTGCGCGCTCGTCGAACTCAGAGGCGCTGCCCGAGAATCGCTTTGCCGGGGCCGTCGAGATCTGCGAGCGCCGCGGGTCGACCCGTCATCGCCATCATCAGCGCCTCCCCCGACCCAGTCACCTCCGCGCCCTCCCCGTGGGTTCGGTCGAGGTCGGTCGCGCGCAATCGAAGCCCCCGGATTCGGCGGCCCGCCCCGAGTCGAGGGTTGCCGGGAAGCAGCGGCAGGGTGCGGGCGAGACGATCGGCGGGGATGGTGCGCGGTCGGTTCAGCGCACGTCGAATGTCCTGATGGTGCACGGTGCCGTCGACGAAACCGATCATGCCGCCCAGACGCGCCGTCGAACCGCTCGGATACAGGTGCCGGTTCAGGTACGCGAGCATCTCGCGTGGTGACAGCGTCGCGAATTCATCGACTCCAACCTGATTGGCGTGCACGACGCGGCCTTTGGCGAACCGCTTGAGCAACCCGAGGGCGCTGAGCTCTTCGTAGCTGACCACATGCGTCACAACGTCATTGACGGTCCATTTGGTTCACAGGCTGGGGTGATGCCATTGCTCGGGCGTCAGGTCGGCAAGGAACGCCGCCAGATCGGCCCGTTCAGCGCGAGCCAGGTCCTTCAGATCAGCGTCCTGGTGAGACGGCATCACCCGTAAACTAGTCCCGGCTCCCGGGCCGACGCAACAGCGCGCGACTACTCCGCGAGTTGGACGACCACGCCGATCGCGCCCGTGCCGAGGTGGATCGACAGCACCGGACCCATATCCCTGACGGCGAGCATTTCGAGTTGAGGAAGCCGGTCCGTCAGCGCGGCGCCGACCTCGTCGGCTCCGTCGTGATTGTCGACGTGGTGGACCGCGATCGACGCCGGACGGTCTTCCACGAGATCGGCGACACGGTCCACCATCGCCGCGTGCGCCCTGCTTGTCGTCCGGATCCGTTGGTCGAGCACGAGCCGGCCGTCGACATCGAGGCTCAGCAGCGGTTTGACCGACAACGCGGTACCCAACCACGAGGCCGCGGCGCCGATCCGCCCGCTGCGACGCAGGTTGTCCAGCCGGTGCACCACGATGAACGCGTGCGTGCGCTGCACCGCCGAACGGGCAAGGGACTCAACGGTATCCAGATCCGAGCCGGTGGCCGCCGCCCGGGCCGCCGCCACCGCCGTGAATCCCACCCCCATCGCCGCCGACCGCGAGTTCACCACCCGCACCGATGACCCGAACTCGCGGGCGGCCTGCACCGCCGAACTGTAGCTACTCGACAGCGCTGCCGACAGGTGCACCGCGACCACGCCGTCCCCGCCGCTGTCCCGCAGTGCCTGCCGGTATGTCTGCGCGAGGTCGGCGGGCGTCGCCCCGGCGGTGCTGGCGCGCGGCACCTCGTGGATGTCATAGGGCACCTCGTCGATACCGTCTCGCAGATCGATCAGATCGACCAACACGTGCAACGGAACCTGACGGATGTCCCACTGCTTCAACTCGTCGGGCGTCAACCGTGCCGACGAGTCGGTCACCACGACTACGGACATGGCACTCCCGCTTCGGCGAGCGCCTTGAGCATCGAATCCGCCACCGCCTGATGAGCTTCGAAGCTCCAGTGGATGCCGTCGGGATTGCCTTGTCCGCTCATGATGTACTCACCGACCGCCGCTTTGAGGTCGACGAGCGGAACGTCGTGCTGCTCAGCCCATTCGGTGATCGCCCGCACGGTGCCGTCGCGACCGTGGTGCGCCCTGCCGTACGTGTCGGCGATGTGTACCGAGGGCAGGCAGGCGACGACGGGAATTCCGGGCCGGTTGAAATCGATGGCGTTGCGGGTCATCTCGAGGTACTCGGCGGACAGATGCGGTGGCAGGGCTGCGCGCGCCACCGGCGACAGGCGTGGCTGCACCCAGCAGTAGCCGTCGCGCACCCAGCGCCGCAGCCACGACGGGCGCACATAACGGATCAGTTCTCGCGCCGCGGTGGGCAACGGCGACGGCAGGGAATCCATCCCGCCCGTGGCGAACACGACCGCGCCGGCTCGCGGCAGCGCCGCCCAGGCCCGCGGATCCTGCGTCGCCGCCCACCACACGTCACGGCATGTCCAGCCGATTCGCCCGATCAGATCGACATCCCAACCTAGCTGCGCGGCAACGAGATTGGGCCAGATTCGCGGATCGTCTGCCGGCAGTCCACCGGTGGGTCCGTAGTAGGACAGCGAGTCGCAGAAGACCAGAAGGGTCCGACGTTCACAAGACATCGTTGGCAACCTGCGCCGAGGCGTTCCACACGTCGAGCCGCCACCGGACGCCTCTCGGCGGGGCGTGGGCGGAGCTGTGCCCGGACAGCTGGACCCAGCTGGCGTTTCCCATGCCGCCGAGGATCGGCCAGTTGTCGACGGGTAGGCCCAGCAGCGCCGCGGTCAGGGCGGCGATCAGCCCGCCGTGGGCGACCAGCACCACGGGCCGGTCCGCTTGGTCCCCGGCCTGATCCAGGCCCCACGTGGTGTGTTCGGCGATGAGCTCGTCGACCAACGGCCTGCTTCGCGCCGCGACGTCGACGCGGCTCTCCCCGCCAGGCGGCCCCCACCTCGAGTCGTTCCGCCACGCCATCCGCGCCCCGGGCGCTATGGTGTCGACCTCATGGTGCGTCAACCCCTGCCACTGACCGAGGTGGGTCTCCCGCAAGCGCACGTCGGCCACCACCGGCATGGCGACGCGATCTCCTAGTACCACCGCGGTGTCGAGCGCCCGCCGCAGATCGGACGACACGATCGCCAGCGGTTGCCGTTTGGCCAGTACCTCCGCGGCCGCGACCGACTGATGACGCCCTAGATCGGACAGCTCGGTGTCCAATTGGCCCTGCATGCGGCTGCCCGCGTTGTACTCGGTCTGCCCGTGCCGCAACATGACCAGGCGACGGACCCTGCTCACTGCCGGCCGTCCTCGTCCGTCACTTCTCGCGCAAGCGGCTCATCGACATCGATCGGGATCGTCGGGCAGTCCCGCCACAACCGGTCCAGCGCATAGAAATCCCGTTCGTCCTGATGCTGGATGTGCACCACGATGTCGACGTAGTCGAGCAGCGTCCAGCGGCCCTCGCGGGCGCCTTCGCGGCGGGCCGGCTTATAGCCCGCGAGACGCATCTTCTCCTCCACCTCGTCGACGATCGCGTTCACCTGACGTTCGTTCGAGGCCGAGGCGATCACAAAGCAGTCGGTGATGACGAGCTGGCTCGAGACGTCGATGACCACGACGTCGTCGGCCACTTTGGACGCGGCCGCCCGCGCGGCCACCGTGGCCATGCGCACGGCTTCGTCGGAGGCGCTCATAAGTGCTCCCCCTGGGCTGCCAATGGTTGGGCCCCATAGAGTTTGCGCTTGGCCACGTACTGGACGACGCCGTCGGGCACCAGATACCAGATCGGCCGGTTCTCCTCTGCTCGCTTACGGCAGTCGGTCGACGAGATCGCCAGCGCGGGCACCTCGACGAGTCGGAGCGCATCGTCGGGCAATTCCTTGACCGCCGCGGCGATGTGCTTACCGTCCAGTTCGTAGCCGGGCCGGCTGACCCCGACGAAGCGTGCTATGGCGAACATCTCCTCCCAGTTCTGCCACGTCAGGATCGCCGCCAGTGCGTCGGCCCCGGTGATGAAGTAGAGGTCGGCTTCGGGGTTGAGCGCCCGTAGATCGCGCAACGTGTCCTTGGTGTAGGTGGGGCCACCGCGGTCGATATCCACGCGGCTGACCGAGAACCGTGGATTGGACGCGGTCGCGATCACCGTCATCAGGTAACGATCCTCCGCGGCGGTGACATGGCGGTACTTCTGCCACGGTTGGCCGGTCGGAACGAACACCACTTCGTCGAGGCGGAACCGGTCGGCGACCTCGCTGGCTGCCACCAGGTGCCCGTTGTGGATGGGATCGAACGTCCCACCCATCACGCCGAGCCTGCGTCGAGGAGCCACGAATAGCCAGCTTACGGGGCTTCCGCGAAACTGTATTCCAGCAGGCCTCCACTCGCACTTTCTCTGCTGGAATACCGTTTCGCGGAATCAGTCAGACCGGTAGCAGCTGGTCGATCACCGACGCGAGCTGTTTGGCTGAGCGGCATTCGTGCATGGTGATGACGTCCTCATAGCGCGGCACCGCCGAGTCACCGCTGCCCCACAGGTGGCGGGGTTCGGGGTTCAGCCAGTGTGCGTGCCTGCTGGAGTTCACCATGTGCGCGAGCAGGTCGGTTTCCGGGTTGCGGTAGTTGTTGCGGCCGTCGCCGAGGATAAGCAGCGCGCTGCGCGGCGAGAGCACGTTGGGCCACCTGTCCATGAACGACACGAACGCATGCCCGTAGTCGGAGTGCCCGTCGCGGGTGTACACGCCCGCCTCGCGGGTGATGCGCTGCACCGCTACCGCCAGATCGGCGTCCGGGCCGAACAGTTCGGTGACCTCGTCGGTGGTGTCGATGAAGGCGAAGACGCGGACACGGGAGAACTGCTGGCGCAGTGCGTGCACGAGCAGCAGCGTGAAGTGGCTGAAGCCGGCGACCGAGCCCGACACGTCGCACAGCACCACCAGCTCGGGCCGCGCCGGATGCGGCTTCTTGAGTACCACGTCGATTGGCACACCGCCGGTGGACATCGACTTGCGCAGTGTCTTGCGCAAATCGATCTCCCCCGCCCGCGACCGCCGCCGCCGCGCGGCCAGCCGGGTCGCCAGCGTGCGGGCCAGCGGTGCCACCACCCGGCGCATCTGACGCAGCTGCTCGCCCGAGGCGCGCAGGAACTCGACGTTCTCGGCGAGCTGCGGCACACCGTACATCTGCACGTGCTCGCGACCGAGCTGCTCGGCGGTGCGGCGCTTGGTCTCCGCCTCGACCATCTTGCGCAACTGGTTGATGCGCTGCGCGGCAAGGGCTTTGGCGATCTGCTCCTGGGTCGGCGTGGGCTCCTCGCCGTACGGGGCGAGCAGGCCGGCGAGCAACCGGCCCTCGAGGTCGTCGAGGTTCATCGACTTCAGTGCCTGATACGACGAGTACGACGGGCCCCGACTCGAGTTGTACCGGCCGTAGGCCTCGACGATCTGGGCGATCATCGCGGCCATCCGCTCGTCGAGGTTGGCCAGCTCCGCGTTGTCGGCCAGCATCTCCAGCAGCGCCGACCGCATCGCTTCGATGTCTTCGGGGGGCAGGCCCGGGTCGGCCTCGTCTGCTCCATTTTCGTCGTCCACCAGAATCGTCTTGGCGCCCAGCGCGGCGGGGAACCACAGGTCGAACATCGCATCGTAGGTGTCGCGGTGGTCGGGGCGGCGCAACACTGCGCATGCGATGCCCTCACGCAACGCCTCGCGGTCGGCCACCCCCAGTACGGAAACCACCCGGCCGGCGTCAACGGTCTCGGACGGACCTACAGAAATACCCTGGGCGCGCAGCGCTTCGACGAACCCGACGAGGTGACCGGGTAGGCCGTGCGGCGCCAACGGCTGCGGCGGTCGGGTCCGGCGGACGGCCATCTCAGTTCAGCCTCAGCTCGCCGGACGCCTTGATCTGGTCGGATTGGTGTTTGAGCACCACGCCGAGGGTGGCCGCAATCGTCGCGTCGTCGATGGTGTCCAGGCCAAGCGCCAGAATGGTGCGGCCCCAGTCGATCGTCTCGGCCACCGACGGCAGCTTCTTGAGCTGCATCCCGCGCAGTACGCCGATGATCTTGACCAGTTCGTCGGCGAGCCGCTCGGGCAGCTCCGGCACCCGGGACAGCAGAATGCGCCGCTCCAGGTCGGGGTCGGGAAAGTCGATGTGCAGGAACAGACACCGGCGTTTGAGCGCCTCGGACAGCTCACGGGTGGCGTTGGAGGTCAGTACGACGAACGGCGCTCGTTCGGCGGTGATCGTACCGAGTTCCGGCACGGTCACCGCGAAGTCGGACAGCACCTCGAGCAGCAGGCCTTCGATCTCGATGTCGGCCTTGTCGGTTTCGTCGATCAGGAGCACGGTCGGCTCGGTCCGGCGGATCGCGGTCAGCAGCGGCCGCGACAGCAGGAACTCCTCGGAGAACACGTCGTCGCGGGTCTGGTCCCAATCCCCGTGCCCGGCTTGAATGCGCAGGATCTGCTTGGCGTGGTTCCACTCGTAGAGGGCGCGGGCCTCGTCTACGCCCTCGTAGCACTGCAACCGGACCAACTCCGAACCCGTCGACTGCGCGACGGCGCGGGCCAGTTCGGTCTTGCCGACACCGGCGGGACCTTCCACCAACAGCGGCTTGCCGAGCCGGTCGGCCAGGAAAATCGCTGTCGCGGTTGCGGTGTCGGGCAGGTAGCCGGTTTCGGCGAGCCGCCTGCCGACATCGGAGATGTCAGCGAACAGCGGTGCTGGGCGTGCAGGGACGCTCATCGGACAAAGTCTCCTGTTCAGGCGGGGCGGGTGTGACCAGTATCGGGCGAGCCCCACACAATCCACTTGCTTGACGTCAATTCGGGCAGACCCATGGGTCCGCGGGCATGCAGCTTCTGGGTGGAGATGCCGATCTCGGCACCGAACCCGAACTGCTCGCCGTCGGTGAACGCCGTCGACGCGTTCACCATCACCGCGGCCGCATCAACCCGCTCGGTGAAGCGTTGCGCGGCAGCCAGATCCGTTGCCACGATGGCTTCGGTGTGCCCGGTGCCGTACTCGTTGACGTGGGCGATCGCGGCGTCCACCCCGTCGACCACGGCCAGCGCGATGTCCATCGACAGGAACTCGGCGCGCAACTCCTCGTCGGACGGGTTGTCGTGCACCGTCACACCGGCGTCCCGCAGCGCCTTGGTCAGGCGCGGCACCGCGCGATCGGCGATCGCGGCGTCGACCAAAACCGATTCGGCCGCGTTGCAGACGCTGGGCCTGCGCGTCTTGGCGTTCAGCAGGATGCGTTCGGCGACGTCGAGGTCGGCCGAAGAATGGACGTACACATGGCAATTGCCGACGCCCGTCTCGATCGTGGGGACCGTGGCGTCACGGACCACCGCGTCGATCAGTCCCGCGCCGCCGCGCGGGATGACGACATCGACCAGGCCGCGAGCCTGAATGAGGTGCGTGACGCTGGCGCGGTCGGCGCTGGGCAGCAACTGCACCGCATCGACCTCGAGCAATTCGGTGGCCAGCGCGGCCCGCAGCGCGTTCACCAGCGCTGCATTGGAGTCGGCCGCCGACGAGCTGCCGCGGAGCAGCACCGCATTGCCGGATTTCAGCGTCAACCCGAACGCGTCGACGGTGACGTTCGGCCTGCCTTCGTAGACGATCCCGACCACGCCGAGCGGCACGCGCTGCTGGCGCAGTTGCAGACCGTTGGGCAGGGTGCGGCCCTGCAGCACCTCGCCCAGCGGGTCGGGAAGCCGCGACACCTGACGCAGCCCGTCGGCGATGCCCTCGATCCGGTTCGGGCTGAGCGCGAGCCGGTCGAGCATGGCCTCGGGCGTGCCGGCGGCGCGGGCGGAGTCGAGGTCGTGTTCGTTGGCCTCCAGGATCTGCCGCGTCGACATGAGCACGTGGTCAGCGGCGGTGTTGAGCGCCCGGTTCTTGGTGTCGGAGCTCAGCGTGGCCAGCACGCGCGCCGCCACGCGCGCCCGGCGGGCGGCATCGTGCACCTGCTGACGCAGGTCGGCGACATCGGCGCCCAGGGGTGCCTGCACACTCATTTATCCAGGGTATCGAACAAGCACCGGGCGTCCGACACGCGTCAGGTAAGGGCCCTGCATTAGCGTTGGCGTCTATGGCGCCGCGGGTCTGCAGCCGGGTATGCGTGGTCGGCAGTGTCAACGCCGATCTCACGTTCACCGTGCGCGCTCTGCCTCGCCCCGGCCAGACCGTGCTGGCGTCCGGCCTGTCGAGCTCGCCAGGCGGTAAGGGTGGCAACCAGGCGGTCGCGGCGGCCAGGGCCGGCGCGGCGGTGCGGCTGGTTGCCGCGCTCGGCAGTGACGGGTCGGCCGATCGGTTGCGCGCTCACCTCGACGCCAACGGAGTCGGCCTCGACGGCGTTGTCACGGTGCCCGGCCCGAGCGGATCGGCCGTCATCCTCGTGGACTCGTCGGCGGAGAACACGATCGTCGTCGCACCGGGTGCGAACGCCGCGCTGAGCGTCGATTCCGCCGAGGTGCGGGCCGTCGTAGCCGACAGCGACGTGGTGTTGCTGCAACTTGAGATCCCCATTCCCACCGCCATAGCCGCCGCCGGGGTGGCACGCGCCGCCGGTGCAGCCGTGATCATGAACGCCTCACCGACGGGGGCCGCACCGCACGACCTGCTCGCGTTGTCCGAGTTGGCCGACGTCGTCGTGGTCAACGAGGCCGAGGCCGGCGAGTGGCACTGGCCGGTGCCCCATCTGGTGATCACCCGCGGTTCGCGCGGGGCGAGCTATCTGGGCGACGGCGAACGCTTCAACGTCCCGGCACCGGCGGTGCGGGCGGTGGACACCACCGGCGCGGGTGACGTGTTCGCCGGCGTGCTCGCCGCGCACTGGCTCGACGGTCACGAGACCGCACTGCGGCGAGCCTGCGCCGCGGCGGCCTTGTCGACGTTGGTCCCGGGGGCGGGCGATTGTGCGCCGTACGCCGAGGCCATCGACGACGCGGTATCCAACCGAGCGACAGAAAGGCAGCTATGACGACCACCCAGCCGAGCACCACCAGCAGCCCGCGACCGCCCGAGGGCGACTGGCTCGGCACCCCGTTCCTGAAGTTCACCCGCGAAGGCGCGTTCGGGGTGTGCCGGCTCGACCGGCCGGAGGCCCGCAACGCGATGACGCCCGCGATGTATTTCGGGATCAAGTACGCGGTCAAGCACGTCGAGGGCGATCCGGATCTCGCCGGACTGCTGATCACGGGCACCGGCGACGTCTTCGCGCCCGGCGGGGACATGGGCGGGGGCGGCGCCGACAACTGGATGACCTTCGGGCCCGCGCTGGGGATGGACGCATTGCCGTTCGACACGCTGCGCCAGTCCGCGAAACCCGTGGTGGCGGCGGTGAACGGGCTGTGCCAGGGCGGTGGGCTGCAGATCGCGCTGTGCGCCGACATGGCCGTGGTCAGTGAGCGGGCCACATTCCGGGTGCCCGAGCTGTACCGCGGGATCGCCGACACGTACTACAGCCACATGCTGGCCCGGCTGATCGGGCCGGTTCGCACTCGCGACCTGATGTTCACCGGGCGAACGCTGTCCGCGGCCGAGGCGCACGACTGGGGCATGGTGGCCCGGGTGGTGCCCCACGACGAGCTGCCCGAGGCCGCTCGGGAGGTCCTGGCGCAGTGTTGCCGTACCGCGCCCGCGGCCAGAACGGTCGTCAAGTCCAGCCTCGACAACTACATCGGCCTCTACGACCGTATCGGGATGCAGGCCAGCCTCGGTGCGCCCGAGTCAATCGAAGGGTTCATGGCGTTCAAGGAGCGCCGCTCCCCGAACTGGGTGCATCCCGACCTGCGGATCGGCGGCCGCCTCTGACTTGCGATTTGTGGAGCGCTACCGGCGCTCACCGCCGGTGCGGCTCCACAGATCGCGAGTCCGCGAAGGAGTCAGCATGCCGATCACCGCAATCGTCCTGTTCGTGTCGTTTGCCTTACTCGGGTTCGGTTGGCGCAGTTGGCGACAGCGCCGCCGGACCGGCTCGACCGGCTTCCGCGGCATCAGCGGCCGGCCGCTGTCGCTCGAGTGGTTCGCCGGGGTGGGCTTCATCGTGGCCATGGGCGCCGCGGTCGTCGCGCCGGCCCTGCAGTTGGCCGGTGTCGTCGCACCGTTGGCACCGTTCGACCGCCCGTGGCTGAACATCGCCGGCATCGTGATCGCGGTACTCGGCATCATCGCAACGCTCTACGCCCAGTTCGACATGGGTGACTCGTGGCGGATCGGGGTGGACGCGGGCGAGACCACGACGCTCGTCCGCAGCGGCGTGTTCGGTTGGGTGCGCAATCCGATCTTCACCGCGATGTTGATTTTCGGCCTGGGGATCGCATTGATCACACCGAATGTCGTCGCTGTCGTCGGCTTCGTCCTGCTGATCGCGACGATCGAGGCTCAGGTGCGTGTCGTCGAGGAGCCGTATCTGCTCGCCACACACGGCGACGCATACCGCGACTATCTCGCGACCGTGGGCCGGTTCGTGCCCTACGTCGGGCGCGTTTCGGTGCGCTAGCGATCGGATACGCACCGAATCGCGTTACTCCTCGGGGATCTCCCGCTCGATCTCGTCGAGCCAGATACGGGCGGACATGTCCGACGGCGCCCGCCAGTCACCGCGCGGGGAAAGCGATCCGCCGTGCGAGACCTTCGGCCCGTTCGGCACGGCCGAGCGCTTGAACTGTGCGAACGAATAGTAGCGCTGTGCGAACACCTGCAGCCAATGCCGAATCTCCTTCAGCGAGTAGGCAGGCCGCTTGTCCTCGGGAAAGCCGGTCGGCCAGTCGCCGCGCCCAGGATCGCTCCAGGCATGCCAGGCCAGGAACGCCACCTTCGAGGGGCGGAACCCGAAGCGCAGCACCTGGAACAACGAGAAGTCTTGCAGCACATAGGGTCCGACCTTGGACTCGCTGCTCTGGATCTCTTCGTCCTCGCCGGCGGGTATCAGTTCCGGCGAGATCTCGGTGTCGAGCACCGATTGCAGCACCTCGTTGACCGTGTCGTCGAATTGCTTGGAGGTGATCACCCAGCGAATCAGGTGCTGGATCAACGTCTTCGGCACGCCGCCGTTGACGTTGTAGTGCGACATCTGGTCGCCGACGCCGTAGGTCGACCATCCGAGCGCGAGCTCGGACAGGTCGCCGGTGCCCAGCACGATCCCGCCGCGCTGATTGGCCAGCCGGAACAGATAGTCCGTGCGCAGCCCGGCCTGCACGTTCTCGAACGTGACATCGTAGACCTTCTCGCCGCGACCGAATGGGTGGTCCATGTTCTTGAGCATCAGTTCCGCCGTCGACTTGATGTCGAGTTCGGTGAACGTCACGCCCAGCGCCTCGGCCAACCGCAACGCGTTGCCCCTGGTGCGGTCTCCGGTGGCGAAACCCGGCATGGTGAACGCGAGAATGTCGCTGCGTGGGCGCTGTTCGCGATCCATCGCCCGGGCGGCGACGATCAGCGCATGGGTCGAGTCCAAACCTCCGGACAGCCCGAGGACGATCTTCGGGTAGTGCAGCGCACGCAACCGTTGTTCGAGCCCGGCCACCTGAATGTTGTAGGCCTCGTAGCAATCCTGTTCCAGTCGTTCGGGATCCGATGGCACGAACGGAAACCGCTCGATGTGCCGGAGCAGGCCGATGTCACCGGACGGTGGATCGAGCTGGAACTCCACCCGCCGATAGGAGTCCGTCGAGGCGCCGTGGTGTCTGCGGTTGTCGTCGAAGGTGCCCATCCGGATGCGTTCAGCGCGCAGCAATTCCAGGTCGACGTCGGCAACCGATCGGCGCTCGCCCTTCGGGAACCGCTCGGACTGCGCAAGGCACTCGCCGTTCTCCCAGATCATCGTCTGGCCGTCCCAGGCGAGGTCGGTCGTCGACTCGCCCTCCCCCGCCGCGGCGTAGACGTAGGCGGCCAGGCACCGCGCCGACGCCGAGCGGGCCAGCAGGCAGCGGTCCTCGGCCCGGCCGATCGTGATCGGGCTGCCGGACAGGTTGGCCAATACCGTCGCGCCGGCCAACGCCGCCGACGCGCTCGGCGGGATCGGCACGAACATGTCTTCGCAGATCTCGACGTGCAACACAAAGCCCGGCATGTCGGTCGCGGTGAACAACAGATCGGGGCCGAAAGGCACGTCGGTGTCGCCCATTCTGATCGCGCCGCGCACATCGTCACCCGGAGCCATCTGGCGTCGCTCGTAGAACTCCCGGTACGTCGGCAGGTAGGACTTCGGCGCCACGCCGAGCACCCGCCCACGATGGATCACCACGGCGGTGTTGTAGATCCGGTGCCGATAGCGCAGCGGGGCACCGACCGCCAGCACCGGCATGAGATCTGCCGACGCGACGACGATGTCGAGCACCGCGTCCTCGACCGCATCGAGCAGTGCGTCCTGCATCACGATGTCCTCGATCGAGTACCCCGACAGCGTCAGCTCCGGGAAGACCGCGAGCGCGACATTGTCGTCGTGGCAGGCGCGTGCCAACCGCAGCACCGATTCGGCATTGGCCGGCGGGTCGGCAAGCGCCGTGCGGTGCGTGCAGGCGGCGACGCGGACGAAGCCGTGCCGGTACGCCGAGTAGAAATCCATGCCTCATTGTTGCCCGAAAACGGAACGGGGTATGCAAGTCCCCATGAGTGACACCGTTGTGCTGGTCATCGACATGATGAACACCTACCGTCATCCCGACGCCGAGAAGTTGGCGCCACATGTCGCCGAGATCATCGACCCGCTGGCCCGGCTCGTCGCCGAGGCCGGCGAACGCGACGACGTCGACCTCATCTACGTCAACGACAACTACGGCGATTTCAGCGCCCAGTTCAGCGATATCGTGCAGTCGGCACTGCAGGGTGAGCGGCCCGACCTGGTCGAGCCGATCGTCCCGCAGAAGGGCTGCCGGATGCTGACCAAGGTGCGCCACAGCGCCTTCTACGCCACATCGCTGGCCTACCTGCTGGGGCAACTGGAGCCGCAGCGGGTGGTCCTCACCGGTCAGGTCACCGAGCAGTGCATCCTCTACACCGCGCTGGACGCCTATGTCCGGCACTTTCCGGTCGTCGTCCCACCGGATGCGGTCGCTCACATCGACCCGGAACTCAACGACGCGGCGCTGACCATGATGAAAAGCAATATGAGCGCCGAGATCACTCTGGCTGCACAGTGTTTGCCCTGATCAGTTGCGACCCGATCCGGGCGTTTCGCGCAGCCGTAGGTGGGTAGCCCGTCTCCGGCGGTGTCAAGGATTGGGAGAACTGCCCATGCCCGTACCCGCAGCATGCTGCCGGAGGCAGGGATGAGTGATACGAAGCGCGATCGCGTCGCTGAACCATGGGGCATACGCACGCCGTACGGAAAGGGCGGACACTGGCCCGACCGAGTCGACATGCACATCGCCGACGGGCTGGACCCGGAAGCGGTCGACCGGTGGGTGCCCTCAGCGTCGGTGCTGCATTCCAACGGCGACGGACTCGACATCGCGGTCAAGGACGGCCGCATCGTCGGCGTCCGCGGACGGGCCGTCGATCGCGTCAACCACGGCCGGGTCGACACCAAGGACCTCTTCGGGTGGCAGGCAGGGGCATCCGCCGACCGGCTCACCGCTCCGTTGGTGCGCCAGAACGGCAAACTGGTCGAAACCGACTGGGACACCGCAATGGAGCGGATCGTACGCCGCAGCAAACATCTGCTCGACACGTTGGGTCCGAGCTCGTTCGGTTTCTACACCAGCGGTCAGCTTTTCCTCGAGGAGTACTACACGCAGGGTGTGATCGCCCACGGCGCGATCGGCACCAACCACGTCGACGGAAACACCCGGCTGTGCACCGCGACGGCGGCCGAGGCGCTCAAGGAGTCGTTCGCCTGCGACGGCCAGCCCGGCTCCTACACCGACGTCGACCACGCCGACGTGATCGCCCTCTTCGGGCACAACGTCGCCGAGACCCAAACCGTGTTGTGGATGCGGATGCTCGACAGGCTGGCCGGTGAGGACCCGCCCGCCATCGTGTGCGTCGATCCGCGACCGACTCCCGTCGCGCAGCACGCCACGGTGCATCTCGCGCCCATGCCGGGCACCAACGTCGCGTTGATGAACGGGCTTCTGCACGAGATCCTGCGCAACGACTGGGTCGACCACGACTACGTCGACGCCAATGCGGTCGGCTTCGACGAGCTGCGCAAGAGGGTTGCCGAGTTCCCACCCGACCGTGTCGCGGAAATCTGCGACGTGCCCGCCGAGGACATCCGGGAGGCCGCACGACTGCTCGGCACTGCCGACACACTCCTGTCGACCGTCCTGCAGGGCTTCTACCAATCCCATCAGGCCACGGCTGCGGCCGTGCAGGTCAACAACATTCACATCGTTCGCGGAATGCTGGGCAAGCCGGGGTGCGGAATCCTGCAAATGAACGGCCAACCCACTGCGGAGAACACCCGCGAGTGCGGCGCGGACGGTGATCTGGCGGGATTCCGCAACTGGTCCAACGACTCTCATATCGAAGAGCTCGCGCGGCTGTGGAACATCGACAAGTTGCAGATTCCGCACTACGCGCCGCCGACGCACGCGATGCAGATGTTTCGTTACGCCGAGCAGGGCACGTTGCGGCTGCTGTGGATCAGTGCCACCAACCCCGCTGTGTCGCTTCCCGAACTGCACCGTATCCGAGACATCCTGGGCCAAGACCGGTTGTTCGTGATCGTCCAGGACGTCTTCCGCACCGAGACCACCGAACTCGCCGACGTGGTGCTGCCCGCCGCGGCATGGGGTGAGAAGACGGGCACCTTCACCAACGCCGATCGCACCGTTCACCTCTCGGACAAGGCCGTCGACCCACCGGGCGAGGCGAAGTCGGATCTGGACATCTTCCTCGACTACGCGCGGCGGATGGACTTCCGGGACAGCGACGGCGCACCCCTGCCGCCGTGGACCGACGCCGAGTCGGCATTCGAGGCGTGGAAGCGATGCAGTGCCGGACGTCCGTGTGACTACACCGGTCTGAGCTACGACAAGCTGCGGGACTCCGGCGGAGTGCAATGGCCCTGTAACGCAGACAATCCCGACGGCACCGAGCGGCTGTACGCCGACGGCCGATTCTGGGCGACGCCCGATTACTGCGAGGCCTACGGCAAGGACCTGATCACCGGCGCGCCACTGGAGCCCACCGAGTATCGCGCGATGAATCCCCTGGGTAAGGCGATCATCAAGGCGGCCGAATACATTCCGCCGCACGAGCCACCGCGCGCCGAGTATCCGTTCGCGTTGATCACCGGCCGGACCCTCTACCAGTTCCACACTCGCACCAAGACAGGGCGCGCACCGCAACTGCAGGCGGCCGCCCCGGATGTCTGGGTGGAGGTGTCGAAAGCCGACGCCGGCCGGTTCGGCGTCACAGAGGGCGACGTCCTCGAGATCAGCACGCCGCGGGGGTCGGTGACCGCCCAGGCCCGGGTCTGTGGAATCCGCAACGGCGTGCTGTTCTTGCCATTTCACTACGGCTATTGGGATGTCGACGAAGAAACGGGGCATCACCGCGCCGCCAACGAGTTGACGATCACCGACTGGGATCCGGTGTCCAAGCAGCCCATCTACAAGACCGCGGCAGCCCAGCTGCGCCGGATAGCCGGCTCGACGTCGCCCGCCCCCGCACCGACCACCGCGGCGGCGGCTCCGGTTTCCGCCGACGTCGACGCGACGACCGGCGGGACGGCGGCCGAGGCTACGGAGTTCCTGACATCTGCGGAGAAACCATGAAACTCGGCATGGCGCTTCGAGAGTTGCACCGCTCGGAAGTGCGGCTGGCCCGCTCGCTTGACTCGGTCGCCGCTCGCCACCACAGCGATCACGCCATCTACCATGTGGCGCTCGGTCTGGCCGGATGGTCGCGCGAGCATGTGGAACTGATCGCCGAGACCGGGCGGTGCTACGGCGTCCGGCTCCGTGCTCGTCCGCGCACCTCGGCGCTCACCGAGTCTGTGCAGCGGTGGGTCAGCGACCGCCTCGGCCGACGTCCTGAACCGGCGCTGCTGCTGCTCGCCGATCTACGGCGGCTGCACCGACAGGCCGCCGGTGTTTCGCTCGACTGGGAGCTGCTGGCCCAGGGGGCCCAGGCGGCCAAGGACGAACGGCTGCTCGAGCTGGCTCAGCGGTGTCATCCGCAAGCGCTGCGGCAGATGCGCTGGGCCAATGCGATGCTCAAAGAACTGTCGCCGCAGGCGCTGATGAGCTGAGACTCGTACTCTCGGTCATGTGGAAGCGCCCGAACTCGTCGACGTGCTGCGTGGCCGCCGACTCGCCGTGCTCACCGGCGCCGGGATCTCCACCGACTCCGGGATCCCCGACTACCGCGGGCCGGACTCGCCGCCGAGCAACCCGATGACGATTCGGCAGTTCACCTCCGACGCCGGGTTTCGGCAGCGCTACTGGGCGCGCAACCATCTCGGCTGGCGGCACATGGACGTCACGCTTCCCAACGTCGGCCATCGAGCGCTCGCGGCGCTCGAGGCCGCGGGTGTGGTGCCGGGGCTGATCACCCAGAACGTCGACCTGCTGCACACCAAGGCCGGCAGCGGCAACGTCGTCAACCTGCACGGCACGTACGCCCACGTGGTCTGTCTGGATTGCGGGCACACCATGTCGCGAGCCGCGCTGGCCGGCCTGCTGGAAGCCGCCAACCCGGAGTTCGCCGAGCGGGCCGCGGAGGCCGTCGGCGGCATCGCGGTCGCACCGGATGCCGACGCCGTCGTCGGCGACACCGGGTCGTTCCGCGTCGTGGACTGTCCGCACTGCGGCGGGATGCTCAAACCCGACATCGTCTACTTCGGCGAAAACGTGCCCAAAGAGCGTGTGGAGCACGCATATTCACTGCTTGACGAGGCTGACGCCCTGCTGGTGGCCGGCTCGTCGCTGACGGTGTACTCGGGCTATCGCTTCGTACGCCGCGCCGCGGCGGCAGGCATGCCGATCGCGATCATCAACCGCGGATACACCCGCGGCGACGACCTGGCGACGGTCAAGATCGACAACGGATGCTCCCCCATGCTGGCGTTATTGGCCGACGAGCTGCCCGCGAGGGGATTTCGGTGCGCATCCAATCGCTAGGCGATCAGTAGCGCACCGAAATCCCTCTTAGTACTGCAGCCGTAGATCGGGTGTGGTGGGATTCGGCGTGTCTGCCCAGGTCGAGGCGGTGACCGCGGCATTGTTCAGAGTTTGTGAAGACAACAGAAAATGCCGCGGCCGCCGCGGTTCATAGCGTAGACCCTGACCGATGGCAGGCCGAGTTCTCGGCGGTGTTGGACCGCATCGCGCCGCGTTTTGCCCGCTACGAGCCGCTGCGGCATGCCGGCGCGTTGATGGCCGGACTGGTGTCGGGTCTGGATCGCAAGAATTGCTGGACGATCGCCGAGCACCGCGGCGCGGCCACGCCCGATGGTCTGCAGCATCTGCTGGCACGCGCCAGCTGGGACGCCGATGACGTTCGCGACGATCTGCGCGACTACGTCATCGACGCCTTCGGAAATCACGAGGCGATCCTGGTCGTCGATGAAACCGGGGATGTCAAGAAGGGCACCCGCTCGGTCGGTGTGCAGCGCCAATACTCTGGTACCGCGGGCCGCATCGAGAACTCCCAAGTGGCGGTGTATCTGACCTACGCCGCACCCCGCGGACACGCTCTGATTGACCGGGCCCTGTATTTGCCCAAGTCCTGGACCGAGGATCCTGACCGCTGCACCGATGCGGGGATTCCCCACGAGCACAGGGGTTTTTCGACTAAGCCGGGGCTGGCCCGGGCGCTGATCGCCCGCGCTGTCGAGGCGAAGATTCCCGCGGGGTGGGTGGCCGGCGATGAAGTCTACGGCGCTGACCCGCGCCTGCGGGCCGACGTGCGCACGCACGGCCTGGGCTACGTGCTGGCGATCGCGGCCAACCGCCGGGTGCCCACTCACGCCGGTCCGATACGCGTCGATGCGCTGCCGGCGTTGATCCCGGCTCACGCTTGGCAGCGCCATTCCGCCGGCGCCGGGGCACACGGCCCCCGGCTGTACTCCTGGGCGTGGTTTCGGCTGCTACCTGAAGACGACACCGACAACGGTGTGCACCATTTGCTGATCCGCCGCAACGATACGACCGGCGAGCACGCCTACCTACGCTGCTACAGCCCGCGGCCGGTCCCGCTGCGCACCCTGGTTGCCGTGGCCGGACAACGCTGGCGCATCGAGGAATCCTTCCAAGCTGCCAAAGGTCTTGTCGGCCTCGACCAGCATCAGGTCCGGCGCTGGACTTCCTGGTATCGCTGGACCACCTTGGCCATGCTCGCGCATGCCTTCTTGGCCGTGGCCTGCGCCATCGAACGCGACACTCAACCCGCCCCGACAGGCCTGATCGCCTTGACAGTCAACGAGTTTCGTCGACTATTCGACGCCCTGCTGCTCGTCACCAACCAGACCCTCACCAGCCTGCTGGCCTGGTCACGATGGCGAAGACGCCACCAGTACCGAGCACGGATATCGCACTACCGACGACGCCTAAATCAATGATCCCGATCTACGGCTGCAGTATTAGACGGCCACCAAATCGTCGGCGTGGACCGCCGGGCGCCGCAGTTCCGGCGGCAGGTCCGACGTCGACCGGCCCAACATCGACGCCAGTTCGCCGCGGTCGTAGGCGACCACGCCGCGCGCGACCATCGTCCCGCCCTGCGATCGCAACTCGACGACGTCGCCGCCGTAAAAGCGCCCCGACACCGCGGTGATGCCCGCGGGCAGCAGCGAGCGCCGCTGTCGTACCACTGCGTGCACCGCCCCGTCGTCGAGCGTCAGAGCGCCCGCGGCCTCGGCGGCGTACCGCACCCAGAACCGGCGCGCCGACATCCGCTCGGGTCGCGGAGCGAACACCGTGCCGACCGACGCGTCCGCCAGCGCGGCCGCCGCGTCCGATGCGGCGGCCAACAGCACCGGCACCCCTGCGTCGGCGGCCAGCAGGGCTGACGACAGCTTCGACGCCATTCCTCCGGTACCCAGATGGCTGCTCCGGCCGGCCACCACACCGTCCAGATCGCCCGGCCCCGCAACCTCGGAGATGAAGCGCGCCCCGCCTGTTTCGCGCGCTTTTCGAGGATCCGACTCGTAAAGCCCGTCGATGTCTGACAGCAGCACCAGCGCGTCGGCGCCGACCAGGTGCGCCACCAGCGCCGAGAGCCGGTCGTTGTCCCCGAACCGGATCTCGTTGGTGGCCACGGTGTCGTTCTCGTTGACGATCGCCACCGCGTGCAATGCCCGTAACCGGTCGAGTGTGCGTTGTGCGTTGGTGTGCTGCACCCGCATCGAGATGTCGTGCGCGGTCAGCAGCACCTGTCCGACGGTGCGCTGGTACGGGGCGAACGCCGCACTCCACGCATTGACGAGCGCCACCTGCCCGACGCTGGCCGCCGCCTGCTTGGTCGCCAGGTCAGTGGGGCGTTTCGACAGTCGCAGCGGTTCGATACCCGCCGCGATCGCCCCCGACGACACGATCACCACGTCCGAACCGGCCTTCATCCGGCCTTCGATGGCTTCGACCAGTACGGCGAGCCTGCTGGCGTCGAACACCCCGGACGGCGTGGTCAGCGCCGTGGTGCCGATCTTGACGACGACGCTGCGCGCGGTCCGGATCGCTTCCCGGTGCGCCGAATCGCCGGAGTGCACGGGGGCCGTCATGACTCACCGCCGGGTTTGCGTCGCTCCTTGCGGGCGGCCTTGCGGTCAGCAGCGCCGACCCGGTCGGTCTGCTCGAGGCGCTGATCGGTGCCACGGCCCGACATCGGCACGTCCACCCCCGCAGGGGTCTGTGGCTCCCAATCGAACGTGACCTCCCCGATCGTGACGGCGCATCCGGGCCGGGCGCCCAGCTTGAACAGTTCCTCTTCCACACCGAGCCGTGCCAGCCGGTCGCCGAGATATCCGACCGCCTCGTCATTGGCGAAATCGGTTTGGGCGACCCATCGTTCGGGTCGAATCCCATGTACGACGAAGCCGCCGTGACCGTCCGGGTCGATGGTGAAGCCGCTCTCGTCCACGGGGACGGGCCGGATGACGGGCCGGCGCGCAGCCGGCGCGGGCTGTGAGTCACGGTAAGCCGACACCATCTCCCACAGGGCGAACGTCAACGGCCGCAACCCTTCTCGGGTGACAGTGGAGACCTCGAACACCGGCCAGCCGTACCTGCGCTCGACCTCGTCGCGCACGAAGTCGGCCAGCTCCCGCGCGTCGGGCAGGTCGATCTTGTTCAGCACCACCGCGCGCGGACGTTCCGCGAGGTCGCCGAGCGTCGTATCCCCTTGCAGCGTCGGCGTGTACGCGGCCAACTCGGCTTCCAGGGCGTCGATGTCGGAGACGGGGTCGCGGCCCGGTTCCATCGTCGCGCAGTCGACCACGTGCACCAGCACCGCACAGCGTTCGATGTGGCGAAGGAAGTCCAATCCGAGCCCGCGTCCCTCCGACGCGCCGGGGATCAGGCCGGGCACGTCAGCGACGGTGAAGGTGTTGCCCCCGGCAGACACCACGCCGAGGTTGGGCGCCAGCGTGGTGAACGGGTAGTCCGCGATTTTCGGCTTGGCCGCCGAGATGACCGAGACCAGCGAGGATTTACCCGCGGACGGAAACCCGACGAGCCCGACGTCGGCGACGGTCTTGAGTTCCAGGGTCAGGTCGCGGGCCTGGCCCTTCTCGCCCAGCAGCGCGAAGCCCGGGGCCTTGCGCGCCCGCGACGCCAGTGCGGCGTTGCCCAGACCGCCGCGGCCGCCGGCGGCGGCTTCGAAGCGGGTGCCGGCGCCGACGAGGTCGGCGATCAGCCGGCCGTGCTCGTCGAGCACGACGGTGCCGTCGGGAACGTTGACCTCGAGATCTGCGCCCGCGGCCCCGTCCCGGTTGCTGCCCGCGCCCGGCTTGCCGGACGGCGCCACGACGTGCGGGTGGAAATGGAAGTCGAGCAGCGTGTGCACTTGCGGATCGACGACCAGGATCACGCTGCCGCCGCGGCCGCCGTTGCCGCCGTCCGGGCCGCCGAGGGGTTTGAACTTCTCGCGGTGCACCGACGCGCAGCCGTTACCGCCGTTGCCGGCCCGCGCGTGGATCACGACGCGGTCGACGAACCGGGGCATCGGACTTCCTTTCCGTGACGAGTGTGAAGCTACCGCCGGATCTCAGCCTGAAGTCGCAGCAGCTTCACATTCGCGGCGGAAAGTCAGGCCTCCTGGGGCGACGGTCGCACGACGCTGACGGTCTTGCGGCCGCGCTTGGAGCCGAACTCGACCGCGCCGGGAGCCGTGGCGAACAACGTGTCGTCACCGCCACGGCCGACGTTAGTGCCGGGATGGAAATGAGTACCCCGCTGCCGCACCAGAATCTCGCCGGCCTTGACGATCTGGCCGCCGAACCGCTTGACGCCGAGCCGCTGTGCGGCGGAGTCACGACCGTTACGCGAGCTGGACGCGCCCTTCTTGTGTGCCATGTCTGTGGTTCCCCTCAGTGCTTTCTGTTCTTCGCCTGACGGCTCATCACTTGATGCCGGTGACCTTGAGGACGGTCAGCTGCTGACGGTGTCCCTGCCGCTTGTGGTAGCCGGTCTTGTTCTTGAACTTGTGGATGCGAATCTTGGGGCCCTTGGTGTGCTCGAGGACCTCACCGGTGACGGCGACCTTTTCCAGCGCCTTGGCGTCGGCGGTCACCTTCGACCCGTCCACGACGAGGGCCACGGGCAGCGAGACGCTGGCGCCCGGCTCGGAGTCGAGCTTCTCGACCTTCACCACGTCACCGACGGCGACCTTGTACTGCTTGCCGCCGGTCTTGACGATTGCGTACGTAACCTTGTCGGCTGCCATCGTCCTGCTTACTCCTACGTCGTTCAGTGGGCGCGCGCTACTTGCTGCTGCGCTGGTCTGGATTTCCGACTGCCGCCGACTCGCGTTTCCAGAGCCTGGCGACAACTGCTCAAGGCTACTTGAGTCGCCGCATGAGGGTCAAATCACCGCAGGTCACGGCTCGTCGGCGCGGGATCAGCGCTCGTGGGTCGGCGGGCCCGCAGGCCGAGCGGCCGCGCGGCGCCGATGCCGCCCGCCGGAGACGGCCGCCGGCGGCGGTGGCGCCACGTACTCCTCGGAGTCGTCGTCATCGGAGTCGTCGTACTCGTCATCGGAATCGTCATCGGCGCCGATGACCTCGATGTCGTCGTCGATGTCGTCGTCGTCGGAGTCCAGATCGATCTCGTCGTCGTCCTCGTCCTCGTCCGAGTCGGAGTCGTCCTCGGACTCGTCGTAGTCCTCCTCCTCGAGGTCCTCGATGTCGTCCTCCCCGGAGTCGATCACCGCGGTACGGATGGCCTCGGAATCGGTCTCGGCGACCTCTTCGGGCTTCCGTTCAGGGCTTTCGGCGGTGTCGTCCTCGTCGTCTTCGTCATGGCGACCGTTGGCGGCCGCCATCGCCTTGAACATCGGATGTTCGCCCGCGGGGTGCGGGGGCACCTTGGCGACCGCGACGTCGTCGGGTTTGCCGCCGCGCTTGCCGCGCCTACCACGTCGCCCGCCACCGTTCTCCGACTTGCGTCCGCTTCCCGACGTGGAGTCCACGGGGTCGCCGTGCAGCACGATCCCCCGCCCGGCGCAGTGGGTGCACGGCGTCGAGAACGCCTCCACGAGACCGGTGCCGAGCCGCTTTCGCGTCAGCTGCACCAGGCCCAGCGAGGTCACCTCGGAAACCTGGTGACGGGTGCGGTCGCGCGCCAACGCCTCGGTCAGCCTGCGCAGCACCAGGTCGCGGTTGGACTCGAGCACCATGTCGATGAAGTCGATGACGACGATGCCGCCGATGTCGCGCAGCCGCAGTTGGCGCACGATCTCCTCGGCCGCCTCGAGGTTGTTGCGGGTGACGGTCTGCTCCAGGTTGCCGCCCGAGCCGGTGAACTTGCCGGTGTTGACGTCGATGACCGTCATCGCCTCGGTGCGGTCGATGACCAGCGTCCCACCCGACGGCAGCCACACCTTGCGGTCCATCGCCTTGGTCAGTTGCTCGTCGATGCGGTGCACGGCGAACACGTCGGGGCCGTCCGGTGACCCCGGTTCGTACTTCGTCAGCCGCGGAAGAAGTTCGGGCGCAACGGAATTCACGTAGTCGTTGATGGTCTTCCAGGCGTCCTCGCCGGACACCGTCAACCCGGTGAAGTCCTCGTTGAACAGGTCGCGGATCACCTTGACCAGCACGTCAGGCTCTTCGTACAGCGCGACCGCCGCGCCGGCCTTCTTCGCGGTGATGTCCGCGGCCTTGGCCTCGACCTCCGTCCACCGCTTGGCCAGACGTTCGACGTCGGTGCGGATGTCTTCTTCCTTGACGCCCTCCGACGCGGTCCTGATGATCACCCCGGCATCGGGCGGCACGACCTCGCGCAGGATCTCCTTGAGCCGCTGACGTTCGGTGTCGGGAAGCTTGCGGCTGATCCCGGTCGAGGAGGCCCCCGGCACGTAGACCAGGTAGCGGCCGGCCAGCGAGACCTGCGTCGTCAATCGGGCGCCCTTGTGCCCGACGGGGTCCTTGCTGACCTGGACGACGACGTAGTCGCCCGGCTTGAGCGCCTGCTCGATCTTGCGGTTCGCGCCGCCGAGCCCGGCGGCCTCCCAGTTCACCTCGCCCGCGTAGAGCACCCCGTTGCGTCCGCGGCCGATGTCGACGAAGGCAGCCTCCATCGAGGGCAGCACGTTCTGCACGATGCCGAGATAGATGTTGCCGACCAGCGAGGCGGAGGCGGCCGAGGTGACGAAGTGCTCCACGACGACACCGTCCTCGAGCACCGCGATCTGGGTGTAGCGGGCGCCCTCGTGCGGCGGCTCGGTGCGGACCTTGTCGCGGACGACCATCATCCGCTCGACGGCTTCGCGCCTGGCCAGGAACTCGGCTTCGCTCAGAATCGGCGGACGGCGCCTGCCGGCATCGCGGCCGTCCCGCCTGCGCTGCCGCTTGGCCTCCAGGCGGGTCGATCCGCTGATGCCCTGGATCTCGCCATCGCCGCTTTGGGCGGACTTGTCGCCTCGCGTCGATTTCCGCGGCTCTCGCTCGTGGACGACGGTGTTCGGCGGGTCGTCGGGCGACCCGCCTCCGTCGCTGTCGTCCCCCGAGCCGGATTTACGACGACGACGGCGGCGACGACGGCGGGTGGCGCCATCCGCGCCGGTGTTCTCGTCGTCGCCGGTGTCCTCGTCGGAGTCGTCCGACTCGTCGTCCTGGTCGCTGCCCTGGCTGTCGTCGCCGTCGGTATCGGAGTCGTCACCGTTCTGCTCCCCGCGGCCCCGCCCGCGGCCGCGCCGGCCACGGCGGCGACGCCGCCCCGACGGCCGTTCGGACTGGTCGTCCTCCGCGTCTTGGCCGTCGCCGTCGTCGTCATCATCGTCATCGTCGTCGGAGTGGGCGTCGGCACCGGCGTCGTAGTCGAATTCGACCGGTTGCGGCGCCACGAACAGCGGCATGTATTCGGCGCGCTCCGGAGTCTCCGCCACGGGGGTCTCCAGAATCAACCGGGATTCCGGTTCGTCACCGTCGGTGGCTTCGGACGTGTCGGCGGGTTCGGGGTCGGTCGGCTCGTCTGGGCGCTCGGCGAGCGCCTGTCGCACCCGTTGCGCCTCGTCGTCTGCGACGGCGGACTCGGCGGTGCGAGGTCGACCGTCCAGCGCGGTCAGCGCTTCGAGAACCCGCTCGCTGGTGGTGCCGAGCACCTGGGCCAGCGAATCGACTCTCAACCCCTCCGGTTGAGCGTCCTGCGCCTGTCGTGTGTCTTCTGAAAGGTCTTGGGTCGGGACATCTTCGGCCACGTAGTCTCCTTAAGCCCCCGGGCGCGTCGTGTTTGACGCGGCCACGCGAGGGCTTCCGCTATTGACCCGGGTGACTTCGCCCGAGCTCTGTTGTGGTCTCGCCCCGGGGGGTCCACTGGTGGACCATCCCGGTGCCGGTCTGAATGATGGCTGGACGGTCGGCGCCGCATCACGCGTGGCGATGGTCGCGCACGTCTGAGTCTTCATTCGGGCGTCCGGCCCCCGTTAGCGGCCGGCTACCCGAGCCAAGTATCCCACATCACGTCGCCCCGCCCGACCAGGCTGGGCGAGCGCGGCCGTGATATCGCGGAATCACCCGCTACTTGCTGGGGAACCAGAGTTCGATCTCGCGCGCCGCGGACTCCGGCGAATCCGAGCCGTGCACGAGGTTGTCTTGGGTGATCAGCGCCAGGTCACCGCGGATGGTGCCGGGGGCGGCCTTCTCGACGGGGTCGGTTCCGCCGGCGACCTGCCGAAACGCCGCGATCGCGCGCGGGCCCTCGACGATGGCCGCCACCACCGGGCCCGACGTGATGAATTCGAGCAGCGAGCCGAAGAACGGCTTGCCCTCATGCTCGGCGTAGTGCTTGCGGGCTAACTCGTCGCTGACGGTCACCAGCTGCAGCGCCGCGAACGTCAGCCCTTTCCGTTCGATTCGGCCGAGAATCTCGCCGACGAGGCGCCGCTTGACGCCGTCGGGCTTGATCAACACGAGGGTCCGCTCAGTCGGCTCAGTCACGGCCGACAGAATAGCCGCCCAACCGGACTACTCGGCAGGACGCTGCTGTCCGGGCAGGAGGCCGCGCTTCTGCCTGCGCAGCACCTCGGCACGCAGGTACGCGATCAGCAGCCATACCACCAGGAAGACGACGCCGATGAAGCCGATCCCGCCGTGCACGAAGACGCCGGCGATCAGTGCCACCTGCATGGCCAGGTTCACCCAGATCGCCCACGGCCTACCCTGCAGGCCGGTCAGCAGCACCAACACCGCCGCCAGCCCGACGAGATAACCGCCGCTGGCCGCTGTGAGCCCACCGCCGATGCGTCCCACCACCGGCAGCGCCAGCAGCACCACAATGGCTTCCAGAATGAGCGTCCCGGCCATCACGCCGCGAAAGCTCCGCCAAGGGTCTGGAGCCGACGCGGCGACTTCGGGATCGGGAGCCGCGGAGCCGGGGTCGGGGGGCGGAGCGGTCATTGCGGGTCCTTTCCGAACAGCGTGCGCGCCGCTCCCGCGGTGACGACCGAGCCGGTGATCACCATCCCGGCGCCCCCGAACAGTTCCCCTTCGCTGCCGGCCTCCTCGACCAGCGCCGTCGCGGTCTCGATCGCGTCGGGCAGCGTGGCGGCGGCCAGCACCCGTTCGGGGCCGAACCTCTGCTCGGCGAGCAGCGCCAACGCCTCGACGTCGAGCGCGCGTGGCGACCCGTTGTGGGTGACTACGATCTGGTCGAACACGGGTTCCAGCGCGGCGAGGATGCCGTCGACGTCCTTGTCGCCCATCACCGACACGACGCCGACCAAAAAGCGGAAATCGAACTCCTCCTGCAGAGCCTGCGCCAGCGCGGCGGCGCCCGCCGGATTGTGGGCGGCGTCGATGAAAACCGTCGGCGCGCTGCGCATCCGTTCCAGCCGACCCGGGCTGGTCACCGCCGCGAAACCCGCCCGCACCGCCTCGACGTCGAGTTGGCGCTGCGCCCCGGCGCCGAAGAAGGCCTCGACGGCCGCCAGCGCCAGGATGGCGTTGTGGGCCTGGTGTTCGCCGTGCAGCGGCAGCAAGACCTCGGGGTACAGGCCGCCGAGGCCTTGCAGTTCGAGCAGCTGCCCTCCGACTGCGACCCGCCTGTCCAGCACCGCGAACTCCGAGTCCTCGCGCGCGACGGCCGCGTCGGCGCGCACCGCCTGGGCCAGCAGCACCTCCATCGCCTCGGGCGGCTGCCGGCCGATAACCGCGACCGTCTCGGTCGGTAGGAGATCGTCGTGCTGCTTGGTGATGATCCCCGCCTTCTCGGCGGCGATGTCGGCGATGGTGTCGCCGAGGTACTCGGCGTGGTCGACCCCGATCGGGGTGACCACCGTGACGGGGGCGTTGACGACGTTCGTGGCGTCCCAGCGCCCGCCGAGGCCGACCTCGACGACGGCGACGTCGATCGGCGCGTCGGCGAAGGCGGCGAACGCCATGGCGGTCACCACCTCGAACTTGCTCAGGCGCGGGCCACCGGCCGCCTCGGACTGCTGGTCGACCAGCTGCACGAACGGTTCGATTTCGCGGTAGGTGTCGACGTAGGTCGCGGGGCTGATCGGCCTGCCGTCGATCGAGATCCGTTCGACGGCCGATTGCAGGTGCGGGCTAATCGTGCGGCCGGTGCGACGGTGCAGCGCGGTCAGCAGCGCGTCGACCATCCGCGCCACCGACGTCTTGCCGTTGGTGCCCGCGATGTGGATCGCCGGGTAGCCACGCTGCGGCGAGCCGAGCAGTTCCAGCAGCGCCGAGATGCGCGCCGTGCTCGGCTCGAGTTTCGTCTCCGGCCAACGCTGGTCGAGCAGGTGCTCGACTTGCAGGAGCGCCGCGATCTCGTCCGGCGTCGGGACGTCCGCGGGTGCCGGCAGGTCCGCCGGATCGGTCATTTCAGCGACTCGAGCCTCGCGGCGATGCGGTCGACTTCCTCCTGCGCGATCTGGCTGCGGCCGCGGATCTTCTCGACCACCTCCGCAGGCGCCTTGGCCAGAAACGCCTCGTTACCGAGTTTCCCTGTGGTGCCGGCCAATTCCTTCTTTGCGGCCGCGAGGTCCTTCTCCAGCCGGTGCCGCTCGGCGGCCAGGTCCACAGTGCCCGACGTGTCGACCTCCACGGTCACCGTCCCGCGGGACAGCCGCACCTCGATCGCCGCCGTCGGCGCGAACCCGTCGGCATCGTCGGTCAGCCAGGCCAGCGAGCGGACCGCAGGCGCCTGCGCCTGCAAATCCGCGTCGTCGATGTCGGACAACCGGGCGGGCACCTTCTGCCGGTCGTTGAGGCCCTGGTCGCTGCGGAAGCGGCGCACCTCGGTGACGAGCTTCTGCATGTCGTTGACCCGTCGGGCCGCAACGGAATCGAGTTCGATGCCCGAGGGCGTCGGCCAGTCGGCGATCACCAGCGACTCGCCACCGGTCAGGTTCTTCCACAACACCTCGGTGACGAACGGCATCACCGGATGCAGCAGTTTGAGCAGCGTGTCGAGGACGCAGGCCAGCACCGCCGTAGTGTGGTTGGCGCCTTCTGCGAGCTGCACCTTGGCCAATTCGACGTACCAGTCGCAGAACTCGTCCCAGGCGAAGTGGTAGAGGGACTCGCACGCGTGGCTGAACTCGTAGGCGTCGAACGACGAATCCACTTCGGCGCGAACCTTTTCCATGCGACCGAGAATCCACCGGTCGGCGTCGGTGAGATCGTCGGCGTGGGGCAGCGGCGCAGGTGCGGCCCCGTTCATCAGGGCGAACCGGGTGGCGTTGAACAGCTTGGTGGCGAAATTGCGCGACGCGCGGGCGTGATCCTCGCCGATCGACAGGTCACCGCCGGGGCTTGCGCCCCGCGCCAACGTGAACCGCAGCGCGTCGGCTCCGAAGACCTCCACCCAGTCCAGGGGGTCGATGCCGTTACCGCGTGACTTGCTCATCTTGCGACCATGCTCATCGCGAATCAGCCCGTGCAGGAAGACGTTTTCGAACGGCATCTGCGGGCCGCGGGCCCCGTTCAGCGTGATCGCTGAATCGTCGGCGACGAACGTGCCGAACATCATCATCCGTGCCACCCAGAAGAACAGGATGTCGTAGCCGGTGACCAGCACGGTGGTCGGATAGAACTTCGCCAGGTCGGGGGTTCGGTCGGGCCAGCCCATGGTGGCGAACGGCCACAGCGCCGAGGAGAACCAGGTGTCGAGCACATCGGGGTCCTGCTCCCAGCCCTCCGGCGGGGTCTCGCCGGGGCCGACGCACACGGTCTGGCCGTCGGGTCCGTGCCAGATCGGGATGCGATGACCCCACCACAGCTGGCGCGAAATGCACCAGTCGTGCATGTTGTCCACCCACGCGAACCACCTGGGTTCGAGGCTGGGCGGGTGAATCATGGTGTCGCCGTTGCGAACTGCGTCACCGGCAGCCTTGGCCAAGGCTTCCACCCGTACCCACCACTGCAGCGAGAGCCGCGGCTCGATGGGCTCACCACTGCGCTCCGAGTGCCCGACGCTGTGCACGTACGGCCGCTTCTCTGCGACGATGCGGCCCTCGGCGGCCAGCGCCTCGCGCACCTTGACCCGCGCCTCGAAGCGGTCCTGACCGTCGAATTCGGTTCCGGTGCCGGCGATCCGGCCCTTGGTGTCCATGATGGACGGCATCGGCAGGCGGTGACGCAGGCCGATCTCGAAGTCGTTCGGATCGTGCGCGGGCGTCACCTTGACGGCGCCGGAGCCGAACTCGGGGTCGACGTGCTCGTCGGCGACGATCACGATCTCGCGGTCGATGAACGGGTGGGCCAGCGTCTTGCCAACCAGATCACGGTAGCGCTCGTCGTCGGGGTGCACGGCGATCGCCGTGTCGCCCAGCATCGTCTCGACGCGAGTGGTGGCGACCACGATGTGGGGTTCGTCGTCGTCGAGCGAGCCGTAGCGGAACGACACCAGCTCACCCTCGACGTCCTCGTATCTGACCTCGAGGTCGGAGATGGCGGTCTCCAGCTCCGGCGACCAGTTGACCAGGCGCTCGGCCTGGTAGATCAGCCCGGCGTCGAAAAGTCGCTTGAAAAGCGTGCGCACGGCGCGGGACAGGCCCTCGTCCATGGTGAACCGGTCCCGGGTCCAGTCCACGCCGTCGCCGAGACGGCACATCTGCTCGCCGATCGTGCCGCCCGACTCCCGCTTCCAGTCCCAGACCTTCTCGATGAACCGGTCGCGGCCGAAGTCCTCCTTGGTCTTGCCGTCGACGGCGAGTTGCTTCTCCACGACCGTCTGCGTGGCGATGCCCGCGTGGTCCATGCCCGGCAGCCACAGCACCTCATACCCCTGCATCCGCTTGCGCCGGGTCAACGCGTCCATCAACGTGTGGTCCAGTGCATGACCCATGTGTAGGTTGCCGGTCACGTTGGGCGGCGGCAGCACGATGGAGTAGCCCGGCTTACTGCTGGCCGCGTCGGCGGTGAAGTAGCCGGCCTTGACCCAGCCCTCATAGAGGTCGCTCTCTACTGCGCCCGGCTCCCAGGACTTGGGCAGGGCTTGCGCAGATGATTCGGGGCGGGGGGTCACCCCGCAATTCTAGGAACGACGCTCGAGAAGACACGAAGTGCCCCGATACCTGCTGGAAAAAGGGGCATTTCTCGTCTTTTCCCAGACCGAGGCGCTACTTCTTGCCGCCGAGCAGCCCGCCGAGGATGTCGCCGAGACCGCCGCCTTTGTCGCCCCCGAGCACGCTGCCCAGAATGGCGCCGAGCGGGTTGTCGCCACCGCCGCTGCCTCCGCCGAGGATGCCACCCAACACGTCGCCGAGACCGCCGCCGCCGGACTGCTGCTCGGGCGCCGACCCCTTCGTCAACTGCCTGCCGATGTAGGCGAGCACGATCGGCGTCAGGATCGGCAGCAGTTTCTGGATCAGGTCGCTGTTGCCGGCGCCGCCGCCGGCAAGCGCCGAGGCGACCTGGCCGGTGTCGTTGCCACCGAAGATCTTGGCGACGGCCCTCGCCCCGTCCGCCTCATTCACCTGGTCGACGCTCACCCCGCCGTCGAGCAGTCCCGCGTGGTTGGTGGCCGCCGACTCGATACCCGACGCGCCGGCGGGATCGCTGGCGTTCTGCTGCAAACCGCCGACGAGCACCGGAACCAGCGTCCGGATGGCGTTGTTCACCTCGCTCTCGTCGGCGCCCAACCGGCCCGCGATCTGCTGGGTGGGAATCTGATTGAACAGTTCGTCGAGATCGGCCATGACACATCTACCTTCGTCGCTGGGATCCTGCACCGCGAACCTGACAATAGTCCTCGCGACCACGAGCTACATGGGTTCCGCGCAGCGAAATCAGCCGAGGCGGGCCGTCTCCAACCTCACTCCGGCGGCGGGAAAGCGAGCGAGCAGCGCGTCGCCGATCGCCGCGGCGGGCGTGAGCACGCCGCGCAGGTCGGAAAGCCGGTCGCGATCCAGCGCCAACGCCAGCCCGGATTCCCCGAGCAGCACCGACGTCGCCTTGTAGCCGGGATCCCCTTTCTGCGACATGACGGCCCGGTACCGCGCGCCCGTGGTGGTCGACGTGTACGTCTCGACGGTGTAACGGCCGTTCTCGCGGGTGCGTTCGCTCGGGCCGGTGCCCGGCTTGGGCAGGACACGATCGACCAGCTTGCGCGGCACCCGGTGGAAGTAGCGGCTGCCCAACGCCATCGTCGTCGCATTGCCCGCCGCGGCCAACGCCGACGCGACCGGCGCGAGCGCCGACTTGCCCATGCTCATCTGCTCGCCGTACTCCAGCCCACGCCCATACGCGTAATCGAGTAGAGCGTTGCTACGCCGCACGATTCGAGTGTTCACCGCCGCCATCACGAAAGGTCCCACCCAATACCCCTCGAGTTCGGGCGCGATCTCGCCGCCTCGCCGCCAGCGCAGGTCTGGCTGGCCGCCGAGTTCGGGTTCGGCGGCGCGATCCGAGGTGAGCGTGTAGGGGTCGTTCATCACCCGTCGCGCCTCGGCGTCCGACGAAGCCGCGCGCATGACCTCGATCATCGAGGCGGCCGTGCCACCGGAGACGCCCCCTTTCAAGGCCCGTACCACCAGGTTGGTGTCGGTGAGCTCGCCCGCGGCGTCCTGCTGCGCCCGCCGGTACAGGGCGAAAACGGTGAGATCCGAAGGGATGGAGTCGAATCCGCACGAGTGCACGATGCGCGCGCCGGTGTCGGCGGCCTGTTTGTGGTACAGGTCGATGCTCTCGCGAATGAACAACGACTCGCCCGTCAGATCCGCATAATCGGTGCCCGCCGCCGCACAGGCCGCGACCAACGGCAGCCCGTAGCGGGCGTAGGGCCCCACCGTGGTCACCACGGCCTGGGCGGCAGCGGCCATCGCGTTCAACGTCGACGGTTGCGAAGCATCCGCGGTGATCAGCGGCCAGGACTGTGCGTTGTCTCCCAATGTATCTCGCACCGCGAGCAGCTTGTCGCGCGATCGGCCCGCCAGCGCGATGCGGGCCCCCGAACCCGCCTTCGCCAGGTATTCGGCGGTCAGCTTCCCGACGAAGCCGGTGGCCCCATACAAGACGATGTCGAATTCCCGCTGCGAGGTCTGGTGTCGCCGGCCTTCCGGCTCCGATGCGCTCATAGCCGCGACGCTACCCGAGCGACTCGGGCGCCTCGGCGTCCTCGCCCAGCACATGGCGGGCCAGGAACCCGGTCACGACCTGATACCAGATCTTGGCGTGCTGCGGGGTGAGCACCCAGTGGTTCTCCGACGGGAAGTACAGAAACCGGTGCGAGCTGTTGCCGTCCTCGTCGGCGGGCAGCGCGGAGCGCGTCAGCAACTCGTACCACAGCCGCAGCGCCTCGCCGATCGGCACGCGATAGTCCTTGTCTCCGTGGATCACCAGCATCGGTGTGCGGATCTGGTGGACGTGGTGGTGCGGCGAGTTCGTCTGCGCCATCTCCCGGGTCATCTCGCGCAGCCAGTAGTACGACGAGTCGGTGGTGGCGCCGAACTGGTCGAGCGCCCAGAGACTGGCGTGCGTGACGATCGCGTCGAACCTGTCTGTGTGGCCGGCCACCCAGTTGGCCATGTAGCCGCCGAACGAGCCGCCCATGGCCGCGGTCCTGTCCGCATCGATGCGCGGATGCGCGCACACGGCGTCCGTCGCCGCCATCAAATCCTCGAACGGGGCGCCGCCCCACGCCCCCCAGCCGCGTTGAACGAAACGCTGGCCATAACCGGTCGACAACCCCGGATCCGGTAACAGCACCGCGTAACCCCGGGCAGCGAGCAACCACGGGTTCCAGCGCCAAGACCACGCGTTCCAGCTGCTCAGGGGGCCGCCGTGGATCCAAAGCAGCAGCGGCGCCTCGCCGTCGGCGGTCGGCAGCACGAGCCACGAACGCACCCTCGTGCCGTCCTCGGCCGTCGCCTCGAGCTCGGTCAGGGTGCCCGGCAGCGGTGGCAACGCCACACAGGGCAGTTCGGTGATCGCGCCGTCGGGATCGATGCGCACCGGGTGAGGCGGCGCGGCATAGGAGCTTCGTAACGCGAACAGCGCACCGTCCGGTGCGGTCACCACGTCCGAGTAGCAGTAGTCGTCGAACGTCAACTGGGTCACGGCACCGTCGGCGAGATCGACACGAAACACCGGAGACCGGCCATCCTGGTCGGCGGTCACGATGACCGCCGAACCGTCTCGCAGCCATGTCACCGACGCCGGCCACCGGTCCCAATCGGCGGCGACCACCTGCGGTTCACCGCCGAACCGAAGACACCCCAACGTGATTCGTGGCGCAGTCTCGGGCGTCGAGAACGTCTCGCGGCGGTAGACGACCGTCGAACCGTCCGGCGAGACGGCCGGGCCCCACACGTCCGCGGCCGGTTCTTCCACCAGCACCGTGCGCTCGCCACCGTCGAAGTCGATCCGCACCAGCACCGAATGCCGGGACGCGCCCGGCGCCGGTCGTTGCCACGTGGTGACCAGAAAGGACCCGTCGGCGCTGATGTCAAAATCGCAGTCGCGCAGCGCCCCACCCGGTGCTGCGGTCAGATCGCGGACGTCCTCGGCCCGCGGGTCACCAGCCGGATTCACGCCGAGCAGGTGCGGTTCACCCGGCCCGAGATCGGAGTCCCAGTGCCGGATCGGATAGCCCGTGTGCAGGACCGCGGTGATCTTGTTGTCCTTGCGCAGATCTCGCAGCCGTTGGTCTTCGCCGATGGTCTGCGCCGAGGGCATCAGCGGTGAGCGCACCACTGCCACGTCAGCCTCCCGTGCGGGTCGCACCGCCTCGACACCACCCGGCAGCGACAGCGCCTCCGCCGCCTCGCCGCCGTCCGCCGGTAGCCGCCACAGCTTGGCGGGCGGCTTGTCGTCGTCGGCGGTGGGGCGGACGGCGACGAACAGCAGGTCGCCGTTGGCGGCGAAGGCAGGCGCCGACTCCCCCTTGGCTCCGCGGGTCAACCGGCGCGCCGGTTGCGCCCCGGCGGGGTCGACCTCCCATACCGCGCTGACGTATTCGGTTCTCTTGTCGTTGAGTTCCGCGACGGTGGTCACCAACCGCCTGCCGTCGGGCGACAGCGCCAGCCCCGACACCCGCGGCAGCGCGATGTACTCGTCGAGGTCGTCGAAGGGCGTGCCGGGGGCCGTCGCGGTCATGCCCCCGTTCGTAGCACACCAGGGTGCCGGCACCGGCGCCGCCGAACGGCCTGTGAACCCGGCGCGCTTCGCGCGCTACGTTCGACGCATGCCGAAGCAGATCCTGGTCATCGGCGCGGGCATCGCCGGACTGGCGAGCGCCGTCGCGCTACAGCAGCGCGGACACGACGTGACGCTCATCGAGGAGCGCGCCGACAGGTCCTCAGGCGCCGGAATCAGCATCTGGCCCAACGCGTTGGCCGCGCTCGACGACATCGGTCTGGGCGATCCGGTGCGCGAGGCCGGTGGCAGCGTCACCGCGGGCGCGGCGCGCTGGCGGGACGGCTCGTGGTTGCGGCGCCCCGCATCGCAACGCATCGTCGAGGCGCTCGGCGAACCCCTGGTCGTCATCCGGCGGTCGGCGTTGACGTCGATCCTCGCCGGTGCGCTTGCCGACGGCACCCTGCGCGCCGGGGTGGCCGCGGAGGCGCTGGCGGTGACTGCCGACGGCGTGCGGGTCAGGTTGGCGGATGCCACGGTGCTGGCGGCCGAGGCGGTCGTCGGCGCCGACGGCACCCATTCGATGGTGGCCCGTCACCTCAACGGGCCTCTGCACAACCGGTACGTCGGCTACACGGCGTGGCGCGGCGTCGCGCGCTGCCGGATCGACGCCGAACTCGCGGGCGAGACATTCGGCCCGGCGGTCGAGTTCGGCCACGTGCCGCTCGACGCGGACAACACGTACTGGTTCGCCACCGAACGCGTACCCGAGGCGACGACTGCGCCACAGGGTGAGCTGGCTTACCTCGAGGAGCGGTTCGCCTCCTGGGCACCGCCCATCCCCGAGATTTTGGCGACGACCGAACCCGGCGAGGTCCTGCGCAACGATCTGTACGACCGTGACGAGGCGCGCCGGTGGTCGCGGGGGCCGGTCGTGGCGGTGGGCGACGCGGCACATCCGATGCGGCCGCATCTCGGACAGGGCGGCTGTCAGGGTTTGGAGGACGCCGCGATCCTGGCCAGGTTCGTCGACGGTGACGACGACATCGCCTCGGCGTTCGCACGGTTCGTAGCGTTTCGCCGCCCGCGAGTCCGGTCGCTGGTCCGCGAGTCGCGCTTCATCGGCCGCGTCGTGAATTTGCCGCCGTTGCTCAGCGGGCTAGCCAGCCGCGCGACGGTGCTGGGTCCGGAGGCGCTGGTGGCCCGCCATCTTGCCGCGGTGGCGGCGCGGTCGGCGTTCACACCGCCGACCGACCGCGATCTTTCTGCGGTATGAGCAGGGGCGGAAGGTTCAGCGTGCGCCCGCAACCGACCCGATCGGGTTGAGCAGCGCCGAGCACATCTGACGCGGGTTGACGAAGCCGAACAGGCCGCGTGACGGCATCGCCGCGCAACCGGTCGCCTTGGCTTGCGCGGTGCGCGTGGCCGGCGCAGACGGGGTCGTCCACACGGCGGGTGTGGCCCCGCGGGGTCCGCACTTCGGCCAAGCCTTCAGGCCCTGAGTGCGCAGCACGTTCTCGGCAACGCGGATCTGCTCGGCGCGCGACGCGGTCGCCGGGTTGCCGACTCCGCCGTTGGCGGCCCACGTAGCCTGCTTGAACTGCAGGCCGCCGTAGTGGCCGTTGCCGGTGTTGATGGACCAGTTGCCGCCCGACTCGCACTCGGCGATCGCGTCCCAGTTCACCGAGTCCGCGTGGGCCGTGGCCATAGAAGGCCCTGAGAGCACCATGGGCACGATTGCGAGCGCTGCGGCGATCACAGCGGCCCAGAGGACCTTGGTAACTGCGGTACGAATCGTCATCACTGCGGTCCTTCCCCGACCGTTTGGCACAAGGCCGCATCGGAAGAACCCCTCGATCTCCGCTGCGGTCATTCGGTCTGTCGAGTGATCGACGTCACGCGTTACAGAAGAGTCGAGAGTTTTATTTGTTGCTTATCTGGCATAAGAGCCCCCTGAGAAAAGAACAGGCGGTGCCGGATCATCCGGCACCGCCTGTTCTCGTCGACGAATCGGGTACTAGCCGCGGCCCCCGCAGGACGGCCACGCGCCGATGCCCTGCGACTGCAGGACGTTCTCGGCGACACGGATCTGCTCCGCACGGCTCGCGTTGTGGGGCGAACCGCTCCCGCCGTTCGACCGCCAGGTGCTCATGCTGAACTGCAGGCCCCCGTAATAGCCGTTACCGGTGTTGATGGACCAGTTGCCGCCCGACTCGCACGCCGCGACGGCATCCCAGTTCACGCTGTCCGCATTGGCAGTGCCGGTGGCCAGTGCCATCGGCGCCAACGCGAGCGCACCGGCAAAGGTCGCCAGGCCAAATGTCTTGCGGATGTTCTTCAACTTCTATCCTTTCGCCACGCGCGCGCCGACACACGCCCGCGCCAAAGCGCGCGGGGTGAGATGCCTGTCGACCAGGCAGGGAATCGGGCCGCACCGTCTCGGTCAGGTACGACAGCGGGGGGCGGGAAATGCCTCGCCGGGCGTCAGCCCCGGCGGCCGCTGGAGGTCACATGGCCCCCTAACAGCCCCACTCACACACAGGTTCGTGGTTTGAAATTATTTGCTCCGGGTAGAGCTGTTTGGGACCGTACAAACCGCTCGCGCCGAAGTCACATCGCCTGAGTGGCGTGTCGCAGCAAGATCACGGACTGATCACGACGCCGATGCCTTTTCGTTATCGCAGGTCATCGCGAGCTTTGACGGACTCGTAACGGTCTCCCGTACAGCGCGTTCGCGTGACCCATTTCACGGGGAATTTGTGAGCCGGAACACGCCGGTGCCCACCGCAGAACGCGCGCGCACGACGAAATCTGCAGCATCCTCGCGAAAGTGACGGCGAACCGCACCAGCCGGCACTTTGGAGCCATCCGTTCGCTGCGCGCCTATCGAAGTCGTAGTACCCGAATCGTCTGTGCCCAAACGGATTACCGGTCAGAGGCGGCGACTGCTCTGCCGCCGGCCGCCTCGGGGACAACAGTCGGTTACCGCCGCGTTAGGCCGAAGTCGTTGTCACAAACCAGGATTCGCGGTCACAGGTTGGAGTTGAGGCGGCTTGGTGCCGCGGGCGCCCGCAATCACCCCCCCTGTGGGTCACCTCTACGCTAGTGCCGACCGGCTCCGACGGCCCCCGCCCGATTTCCGACGGCGTCGCAATCCAGCCGCTTGTTGACCGAATCTGTTCGGCATACCCGACCGGTCTGACCGAAAGCCATTGGGAGCCAGATGGTTTCGCATCGCCATTTCCCGCCCGCGGCGATTATCAGTGGCGGGCCCATTCGCTCGCTTGCTCGGGTTTCATCACGGCCGATACCCACGGTGATTGCCTGTCGCGAATTGAAGCTGAACAATTCTGAATCGACTGGAAATTCGTTCATTGAATTTGCTAGGCGATTTGTGCGCTGCGTATCGCGGCAAGGTCCGCCGCGGTGTTGACGTTGGTCAGCGCCGGCTGCTCGGGCATCACGATCCGCTGCGTGTCGACCCGCTCGACCAGCGCCCGCATGCTGCGCTCGCCCGCGGCCACCAGTTCGGCGACGCGCCCGGCCAGCGCGGTTCGGTAGACGCCCGCGAGATAGTGGTCGCGGCCGTCCCACGGCAGCACCACGTCCGCGCCGAGGCGCACGGCCGGCGCGGCGAGCTCGTCTAGCAAATCGACCGTCAGTAGCGGCATGTCCACGGCGGCGACGAACGCCAACTCGGCACCGGCCTCGGCGGCGGCCCGCAACCCGCGTCCTGTGGCCAGCAGCGGGCCCACTCCGCGCACCTCGTCGCGCAGAACCTCGGCGTCGAGCGGGGGCAACGCCTGGCCGGGAGCCGCGATCACCAAGACCGGGGTGCACCGCGGCCCGAGAATGCTCACCATCCGCTCGACCAGCGTGGTGCCCTCGTAGGTCAGGGTGGCCTTGTCGCGGCCCATGCGGCGGGAAGCCCCGCCCGCCAGGATGATTGCGGCCAGCGGAACGGTGGTCGTCATGATCGTGACGTTAGTCGACGGTCCAGGTGTCTTTGCCCCGAAGCAGTGACTGAAGCGCTGCCGTGTCGTGGGCCTTCTCGCTGCGGGCCGTGGCCACCTGGTGGCGGGCGGCGTCGTCGTAGGTCGGCTTGCTCACCTGACGGAAGATGCCCATCACCATGTGCTCGAGGTTCTGCTCGGACAGCCGCGACAACGCGAACGCATACGCCGGGTCCTGGAGGTTGGCGTCGTGGACGACGATCTCGGCGGCCGACACGTCGGCGGTCTTGGCGATTTCCAGGCCGTAACCCGACTTCACCACGCAGTACTCACCGTCGGCGCCGAACGTGACCGGCTCGCCGTGGGTGAGGTTGATCAGCCGCTCTTCGGCGCCTTCCTTGCGCAGCGCGTCGAACGAGCCGTCGTTGAAGATCGGGCAGTCCTGCAAAATCTCGACCAGCGCCGCCCCGCGGTGCGCGGCGGCGGCGCGCAGCACCTCGGACAACCCCTTGCGGTCGGAGTCCAGCGCGCGGCCGACGAACGTGGCGTCGGCGCCGAGCGCCAGGGACACCGGATTGAACGGGTAGTCCAACGAGCCCATCGGGGTGGATTTGGTGACCTTGCCGACCTCGGAGGTGGGCGAGTACTGCCCTTTTGTCAGGCCGTAAATCCGGTTGTTGAACAGCAGGATCGTGATGTTGATGTTGCGTCGCAGCGCGTGGATCAGGTGGTTGCCGCCGATCGACAGCGAGTCACCGTCGCCGGTGACGACCCAGACCGACAGGTCTTCGCGCGCCAGGGCCAGGCCAGTGGCGATCGTAGGGGCGCGACCGTGGATCGAGTGGAACCCGTACGTCTCCAGGTAGTACGGGAAGCGACTCGAGCAGCCGATGCCGCTGACGAAGGCGATGTTCTCACGACGCAGCCCCAGTTCGGGCAGGAAGTTGCGGATGGTGTTGAGGATGACGTAGTCACCGCAGCCAGGGCACCAGCGGACCTCCTGGTCGCTGGTGAAGTCCTTGGACTTCTGCGGCTGATCGGTCGTCGGCACCCGACTGGTGCCCGCCGTCAACCCGAGATCGGCTCCGATCAACTGTGCAGATGCGCGATCCGGTTCACTTCTCGCTGTCGTCATGCGCTCGCTCCCACACCAGTCTCGACGGTGGCAGCCGCCAGCCGTGCGAACTTGGCCTTGTCGATTTCCTTCTCACCCAACGTTCCGTCCAGCGCGGCATCGATGACGCCCTCGACCTCGTCGGCCAAGAACGCCATACCTTCCACCTTGGTCACCGACTGCACGTCGACCAGGTACTTGCCACGCAGCAGCAGCGCGAGCTGCCCGAGGTTCATCTCCGGACAAACGACCGTCGGATAGCGCCGCAGCACCTCGCCGAGATTGGCCGGGAACGGGTTGAGGTGGCGCAGATGCGCCTGGGCGACCCTGATGCCCTTGCGACGCGCCCGCCGGCAGGCCTCGCCGATCGGCCCATAGCTCGAGCCCCAGCCGAGTATCAGCAACTCCGCGTCCCCGGTCGGGTCGTCGACCTCGAGATCGGGCACCGTGATGCCGTCGACCTTGGCCTGCCGCAAGCGGACCATCAGGTCGTGGTTCTTCGGCTCGTAAGAGATGTTGCCCGAGCCGTTGGCCGCCTCGAGGCCGCCGATCCGGTGTTCGAGGCCGGGCGTGCCAGGAATGGCGAACTGCCGGGCCAGCGTCTCGGGGTCGCGCGCGTACGGCTGGAACGGCTCGCCGGGCTTGGCGACCGTGTGCTCGATCGCCGGGTAGGTGCTGACATCCGGAATCCGCCACGGCTCAGAACCATTCGCGATTGCGCCGTCGGACAGGATGACCACCGGCGTGTGATAGCCGACCGCGATGCGGACGGCCTCCACGGCCACGTCGAAGCAGTCGGACGGCGACCGGGGGGCCAGCACCGCCACCGGCGATTCGCCGTTGCGGCCGTACATCACCTGCAGCAGGTCTGCCTGCTCGGTCTTGGTCGGCAGGCCGGTCGACGGGCCGCCACGCTGAACGTCGATGACGATCAGCGGCAGTTCGGTCATCACCGCCAGACCCATCGCCTCGGACTTCAGCGAGATGCCTGGACCCGACGTGCTGGTGACGCCCAGTGCGCCGCCGTACGAGGCGCCGATGGCCGCGCCGATACCGGCGATCTCGTCCTCGGCCTGGAAGGTCAGCACGTTGAAGTTCTTGTGCTTGGACAACTCGTGCAGGATGTCCGAGGCCGGCGTGATCGGATACGTGCCGAGCACGACCTTCAGGTCGGCGAGTTGCCCGGCGGTGACGATTCCGTACGCGAGCGCGGTGTTACCCGAGATCTGGCGGTACTCACCGGTTTCGAGCTTGGCGGGCGCGACCTCGTAGGTGCTGGCGAACGCCTCGGTGGTCTCGCCGTAATTCCAGCCGGCCTTGAGAGCCAGCACGTTGGCCTCGGCGACGTCGGGTTTGCGTGCGAACTTCTCGCCGATGAACGCCTCGCTGTGCTTGAGTTCGCGGCCGTACATCCAGGACAGCAGGCCGAGTGCGAACATGTTCTTCGCGCGCTGACCGTCCTTCTTGGTGGCGCCGATCGACTCGACTGCCCCCAGCGTCAGGGTGGTCATCGGAACGGCCTGTACGACGTACTCGGACAGTTCCTCGGTTTCCAGCGGGTTGGCCTCATAGCCGACCTTGGCGAGGTTGCGCTTGGTGAACTCATCGGAATTGGCGATGATCAGGCCGCCGCGCGGCAGATCGGAGACGTTGGCCTTCAGCGCCGCCGGGTTCATCGCGACAAGAACATCGGGGCGGTCACCCGCGGTGAGGATGTCGTAGTCGGCAATCTGGATCTGGAACGATGACACACCGGGAAGAGTGCCCTGCGGCGCGCGAATCTCCGCGGGGTAATTCGGTTGCGTGGCAAGGTCGTTTCCGAACAGGGCGGCCTCGGAGGTGAACCGGTCACCGGTGAGCTGCATGCCGTCGCCGGAGTCGCCGGCGAAGCGGATGACGACCTTCTCGAGCCTCTGTCGAGGTCCCGCACTCCCCGCACTGACCGCGTTGTCGTTCGCTGCCACGAGGCCTGCCTTCCACGCCTTCTGGGGATGTCCTCCGGATCACAACGTGCCGACCGCGCCGTCGGCGGGACGTCCACCAAGTTTTATGTCACTGCCAGTACCGATTATTGCACTTCTCTTAGGTAGCCCTTCACCGGCCTCGCCGTGGGCGCGTCGCAAACCGGCCGTCGAACACACAGCTCAGACGCTGTGTTGATGCATACTGTGAGACACAACTGTGTTTTCCGTCACGCTCGCGAGACAAAAATCCTAAGGAAAATAGCTACCGATCAGTAGCCAGTAGCTAGCACCCCTGCGGGCGCCTCCGCTAGCGACTGCGGGCAGCCGGGGCCTCCGCGCGCCGTTCGTGCCAACGCAGGCGCAGTAGCAGCAGGTGGCGGTGCGCGCGGAAACCGGCCGACAGCGGGTCACGCCAGGCCGGCATGTGGCGGGTCGGTTCGAGTTCGTGATGCACGCCTACATTGTGCCGTCTGTTCGGCGTGGGCGCCGCCTCGCCGGCCCGGCACGTCAATGAACATCAGTGAAACGTTGCCGGTGCCGCCTCGCTCTAGGCTTGGCTTATGGGTCGGGTCACAGCCAGGCGGCGGGTACAGCATGTGACCGCGGACGCCGCGATGGCACGGTCTGACACTCTCGTCGTCGAGGAGCCGATGGAGATTCGCGTCAACGGCGCGCCCATCACGGTGACGATGCGCACACCGGGTGCCGATGTCGAACTGGCGCAAGGCTTCCTGCTCACCGAAGGCGTCATCGATCGGCGTGAGGACGTGATCTGCGCGCGGTATTGCAAGGGGGTGGACGCGCAGGACTCGGGTTCTCCGCAGAACAACTACAACGTGCTGGACGTTACGCTGGCGCCGCACGTCCGCGCGCCCGATGTCGACGTCACGCGCAACTTCTACACGACCTCTTCATGCGGAGTCTGCGGCAAAGCGTCACTGGACGCGGTCCGGTTGAGCAGCCGCTACGCCCCGGGCGACGATCCGACCACCGTCACCGCGGCGACGCTTTCGCAACTTCCGGCCCGATTGCGCAAGGCGCAGAAGGTCTTCGCCAGCACCGGCGGCCTGCACGGCGCCGCCCTGTTCGACGCCGACGGCACCACGTTGGCCGTGCGCGAAGATGTGGGCAGGCACAACGCCGTCGACAAGGTCATCGGCTGGGCGGTCGAGCAAGGCCGCGTACCGCTCACCGGGACCGTGCTGCTGGTCAGTGGTCGCGCATCGTTCGAATTGACGCAGAAGGCCGTGATGGCGGGCATCCCGATGTTGGCCGCGGTGTCGGCGCCGTCCTCGCTGGCCGTCGACTTGGCCAGCCAGTCCGGATTGACGCTGGTGGCGTTTCTCCGCGGTGATTCGATGAATGTGTACACACGTGCGGACCGGCTAGAACGCTGACTGCGGTCCAGCAGCACGGCCGTCGGGACCGACGTAATGGTCGCGATCCGGCTCGCGATGCAGCCATACCGTCGATCTCGACGCAAGGGAAAGGGGTCAGGCTGGCTTGACTGCACTCGTCAACGCGGCTCGTCCCTCGCGCTTGATCGTCGTCAGGCGGACTTGTCGCGGCGCTCGGGGCGCGACGGCTTGCGCGGCACGACGGTCGGCAGCACGTTGTCCTGCACGGTCTCCTGGGTGACGACCACCTTGGCGACATCGTCGCGGCTCGGAATGTCGTACATCACCGGCAGCAGGACTTCTTCCATGATGGCGCGCAGACCGCGAGCACCGGTGCCGCGGTGGATGGCCTGATCGGCGATGGCTTCCAGCGCCTCGTCGGTGAACTCGAGCTCGACGCCGTCCATCTCGAACAGCCGCGTGTACTGCTTCACCAACGCGTTCTTCGGCTTGGACAGGATCTGCACCAGCGAGTCCTTGTCCAGGTTCGTCACCGACGCCACGACCGGCAGTCGGCCGATGAACTCCGGAATCAGCCCGAACTTGATCAGGTCCTCGGGCATCACCTCGGCGAAGTGGTCCGCTGTGTCGATGTCGGCTTTCGAGTGCACCTCGGCGCCGAAGCCCAGCCCGCGCTTGCCGACGCGGTCCGAGACGATCTTCTCCAAACCAGCGAAAGCGCCCGCGACGATGAACAACACGTTGGTGGTGTCGATCTGGATGAACTCCTGGTGCGGATGCTTGCGGCCGCCCTGCGGGGGCACCGACGCCTGCGTGCCTTCGAGGATCTTCAGCAACGCTTGCTGGACACCCTCACCGGACACATCGCGGGTGATCGAGGGGTTCTCGCTCTTGCGGGCGATCTTGTCGACCTCGTCGATGTAGATGATGCCTGTCTCGGCGCGTTTGACGTCATAGTCGGCGGCCTGGATCAGTTTGAGCAGAATGTTCTCGACGTCCTCGCCGACGTACCCGGCCTCCGTCAGCGCCGTGGCGTCGGCGATCGCGAACGGCACGTTGAGCATTTTCGCCAGCGTCTGCGCGAGGTAGGTCTTGCCACAGCCGGTCGGGCCGAGCATCAGAATGTTGGACTTGGCCAGTTCGACGGGCTCGGAGCGTGAATCGCGGGTCTTCTCCCCCGCCTGGATGCGCTTGTAATGGTTGTAGACGGCCACGGCCAGCGTGCGCTTGGCGGTGTCCTGACCGATGACGTAGCCCTCGAGGAAATCGCGGATCTCCGCGGGTTTAGGCAATTCGTCAAGCTTCACGTCGTCCGCGTCGGCGAGTTCCTCTTCGATGATCTCGTTGCAGAGATCGATGCACTCGTCGCAGATATAGACGCCAGGACCCGCAATCAGTTTCTTGACCTGCTTCTGACTCTTGCCACAGAACGAGCACTTCAGCAGGTCGCCGCCGTCTCCAATGCGCGCCATGGTGGTGGGGCCCTACTTTCCTCGCAGTCGGTGTTGAAGCTTCTTCTCCCGGTCACCTCGGGTGGTGAACCCGACGCTACCCGTTGATTCCGGCGCGAGGCGACTGATAAAGCCGAATCGCGTCGATGGTATTCATCTGTGTTCGCGACAACATATCGCCTGACGACCCTCGGACCCTGCCGAACGCGCGCCCGTGTCTTTGGCGTGTCGCCGCCGTTACCCGATCGAGAGTACCCATGTCGACGCGAACCCGAGGTGACCGCCGCTTGGCCCTGAGCCTGACCCCGTCGTGGGTGTCCGCGACGGCGGCCGATCGATCTAGGCGGTTTGGGCGGACAGCTTGCGGTACTCCAGAACGGTGTCGATGACGCCATATTCCTTGGCCTCTTGGGCGGTCAGAATCTTGTCGCGGTCCGTGTCCTTGCGGATCTGCTCGGGCGTATTGCCTGTGTGGTTCGCGAGCGTCACCTCCATCAGCGTGCGCATCCGCTCGATCTCCTTGGCCTGGATCTCCAAGTCGGAGAACTGGCCCTGGATGACGCCGGCGAGCGCGGGCTGGTGGATCAGCACGCGGGCGTTCGGCAGCGCCATGCGCTTACCGCGAGTGCCCGCGGCGAGCAGCACCGCGGCCGCCGAAGCGGCCTGGCCGAGGCACACGGTCTGGATGTCCGCACGGACGTACTGCATGGTGTCGTAGATCGCCATCAGCGACGTGAACGAGCCGCCGGGCGAGTTGATGTACATCGTGATGTCGCGGTCGGGATCCAGCGATTCGAGCACCAGCAGCTGCGCCATGATGTCGTTCGCCGACGCGTCGTCGACCTGCACGCCGAGGAAGATGATGCGTTCCTCGAACAGCTTGTTGTACGGGTTGGACTCCTTGACACCGAAGCTGGAGTGCTCGATGAACGACGGCAGGATGTAGCGGGCGAAAGGCTGATTCACGGCTCCGCCGTGGGGCGGTTGGATGTCACGGTTCATTTGTCTAGTCCTGCTCCTGGTCCCGAGCCGTTGACGCTCGCGCTGGTGATGATGTGGTCGACGAAGCCGTACTCGAGGGCTTCCTGCGCGGTGAACCAGCGGTCGCGGTCGGAGTCGGCTTCGATCCGCTCGATGGGCTGCCCGGTGAACTCGGCGTTCAACCGGAACATCTCCCTCTTGATGACCGCGAACTGTTCGGCCTGGATCGCGATGTCGGCCGCGCCACCGGTGATGCCGCCGAGCGGCTGGTGCATCAGGATCCGGGCGTGCGGCAAGGCGTAGCGCTTACCCTTCGTGCCCGCAGCGAGCAGGAACTCACCCATCGAGGCGGCCATGCCCATCGCGTAAGTGGCGACGTCGCACGGCGCCAACACCATGGTGTCGTACACGGCCATACCGGCACTGATGGAGCCGCCGGGCGAGTTGATGTAGAGATGGATGTCCTTGGTGGGATCTTCGGCGGACAGCAGCAGAATCTGGGCGCAGAGCTTGTTCGCGATGTCGTCATCGACCTGTGAGCCCAGGAAGATGATCCGCTCCGCCAGCAACCGCTCATAGACCGAGTCGACAAGGTTGAGGCCTTGTGAGGCGCCACGCATGTGGGTCACGACTGGATACCTGCTTTCTTCAAGAGCTTGATACTCACCGACACTAACGAACCCGTGGCGGCACGCAGTCCCGAGACGGGCCGCGTTCGCTCACAGCGTCACTTCGCGTCGGCCGACTCCTCGTCCGCGGTGGCCTGTTCGGTGGCCTCTCCGGTGTCCTCGTAGTCGGTGGTGGCCTCATCGGCGGCTTCCTCGGTCTGCGCTTCGGCTCGACCGAAGAACTCTGCGGTGTCGACCACATTGCCGTCGGAGTCGGTGACGGTGGCGCCCTCGACGATTTCGGCGACCGCAACCCCACGACGCACGTCGGCGAACAACCCTGGCAGCTGGTTGTTCTGCTGCAGCGACTGCAACAGCTGCTGCGGCTGCAGGCCGTACTGCTGCGACATCAGCACCAGGCGCTCGGTGATGTCGTTCTGGCCGACCTGGACGTCGAGCTTGTCGGCCACCGCGTCGACGAGCAACTGGGTCTTGACGGCCTTCTCCGCGTTGCTGCGGTTGTCGGCGTCGAACTCCTCCCGGCTGCTGCCCTGGGCCTCCAGCGCCTCGGCGAAACGAGCCTCGTCGTGGTCGAGACCGTGAATCGCGTTGTGCAACGCGTCGTCGATCTGCGCTTGCACCACGTTCTCCGGCAGCGGGACGTCGACCTGCTCGAGCAGCGTCTCGAGCACCTTGTCGCGAATCTGCTCGGCCTGCTGGACGCGCTTACGCCGGCGAACCTGGTCGACGAGCGACTCCTTGAGCTCGTCGATGGTGTCGAATTCGCTGGCCAGTTGGGCGAAATCGTCGTCGGGCTCCGGCAGCTCGCGCTCCTTGACGGACTTGACGGTGACTGTCACCTGCGCGTCCTCGCCGGCATGCTCACCCGCGGCCAGTTTGGTGGTGAAGACGCGGGTCTCTTCCTCCTTGAGGCCCACGATGGCTTCATCGAGACCGTCCACCAACTGACCCGACCCGACCTCATGGGACAGGCCCTCGGTGGCGGCATCGGGCAAATCCTTGCCGTCGACGGTGGCGGACAGGTCGATCGAGACGAAATCGCCGTTCTCCGCGGCGCGCTCCACACCTTTGAGCGTGCCGAAGCGCGCACGCAGCGTCTGCAGCTCGGCGTCGACCTCCTCGTCGGTCACCTCGATCGCGTCGACGGTCACCTTCAGCTCGGACAGATCGGGGAGATCGATCTCGGGCCGGATGTCGACCTCGGCGGTGAAGGTGAGGTCCTCGCCGTACTCCTTCTTGGTGATCTCGATCTCGGGCTGGCCCAGCGGCTGCACCTCGGAACTGGTCACCGCCTCGCTGTATCGGCCGGGCAGGGCATCGCTGACGACCTGGTCGAGCATCGCCTCGCGGCCGACGCGAGCCTCGAGCAGTTTGCGCGGCGCCTTGCCGGGCCGAAAGCCGGGCAACCGGACCTGCTTGGCCAACTGCTTGAACGCGCGGTCGAAGTCAGGCTCGAGCTCTGTGAAGGGCACCTCCACGTTGATGCGAACCCGCGTGGGGCTCAACTTCTCGACGGTGCTCTTCACGATCTGCTCCTCGTTATTCCGGGTGGATCTGGTGTTCGTCGGTGTTGCAGTCGGGGTGACAGGATTTGAACCTGCGGCCTTCCGCTCCCAAAGCGGATGCGCTACCAAGCTGCGCTACACCCCGTGTTCTGCTCTTCGCGCAAGCGCTCATCGCTGCGCCCGCACGGCCGCCCGCGAAAACACGGAACGACCACGCGAGATACTACGGGCTGGACACGCGAGGCCTTCAATTGGATTTGATTTGGCAGCCGCCGGTACGATCTGGTCTTGCTGTGCACGCGGGCGTAGCTCAATGGTAGAGCCCTAGTCTTCCAAACTAGCTACGCGGGTTCGATTCCCGTCGCCCGCTCTGAGACCGCCGCATGTGCGTCGTCGACTCGCCGAGGACGGCACGACTGAACGTGAGTCGTCGCTGTCGGTCAGCAGAGTTTCATCTGAGCCAGGCGATGCGGCAGCGTGTCGAACCACTCGGCTGCCGCATCACGCAACTCCTCCTCACCGGAGAGCCTTCGGCCGTCGCGCTCGAATCTGATGATGTCGGCGCGGGCCAGGCGGATCAGTTCGGCCACCAGCGCGTCCCGGTCCCGGCTGCCGTCCAACAACGGCAAGAGGTAGCTGTCCACGGGCGACACGTATACGCCCTCGTGCCACACGTTGACGGCATAAGGTTTCCCATCCTTGAGCGCCAACTCCGCCATGCGCCTGACCGGCTCGCGCAGACGCAACGGCGAATCCGTTGGTCCCGGCGCCACGGGTTCGAGTCGGTAGCGGACGAGCCCACGGATGATCAACGCTTCAAGCAGGTCGTTGATTCGCTCGTCCTGGTCGGAGGCAGGCGCGACGCCGGCCCGGTCAAGTTCCGAATCGACCTCGTCGAGCAGTTGTTGCCGCGACAGCGTCCAGGGCCAGCAGGCGTTCAGCGCTCGAAGCGCCGCCTTCACGCCCGGGTGCCGGGTGAACAGATTCCGTGGCGACTCGCCGTACTCCTGCTGCGAGTCGTCCAGGCGGGGCTCCGTATCCGCGGGCGGCAGCCACGCCGCGAAGTGAAGTCCGTCGAACCGTCGGCGGTCCAGGTTGTAACTGATCTGCGGCCCGCGCTTCCCGCGCACCAGCAACGACTGCCGGAACGTGCGGTTCGCCACGAAGTCGAGGTACTGCTCGACCAGCACCTGGCTGTGTCCACACTCCTTTAGCAGCGGCACTGCCACCTTTTCGCCGTAGTTGCGGGCGAACATGGTCTGGGGTTCCGCGTCGGCGAGGTATGCCAGCCGGTAGGGCTCGGTGCGTCTGCCGAAGTCCAGGAAATAGCATGGGGCGTTGACCGTTTCGAGCTGTTCGTGCAGCATGTAGAAGTCGTTGGCGTGACTGCGCTCGGCTCGGAAATCGGCGAGTGCCCTGGCCAGGACACTGTCTGCGGGCGCCACCTGTTCAAGGAAGTCGATCATGCCCCGTGCATAGCTGAGCTTCTCTGCCGGATGCGTCCTGTCGCCGCCGCGCAGGAGCATCGCATCGCGCACGATCTCCTTGGCCTTCCAGCCCGGGTAGACGTTGTAGCTGATGTATGCCACGCCTTCCGGAGCCAACAGGTCGCCGAACGACCTCAGAATTGCCTCTTGAACATTTTCTGGCACCCAGCTGTAGACGCCGTGGCAGATGATGTAGTCGAACTGCCCCAACGCCGTCAGATCCATTGCGGCAATGTCACCGCGGTACAGTTCGACGTTCCCGAGCCCGAGCGCTTGAGTACGTCGGCGCCCCTCGTCGATCTGGGTTCGGGACAGATCGATACCGACCGCATGTGCGTGCGGATGGTTCGCGGCGAAGGGAATAAGGTTCCCCGCTGCCGCACAGCCGATCTCCAACACCCTCGCCGTGGACACCGCGGGCGTGTCGAGACCGAAAACGTGGGCGACCGCCGCCAGATGTTCCGGGGTAGTCTGCGGAAAGGCGTACGACTCGTAGGGCACAGCGTCGTAGTCCGCACGCAGTCGATCCACTGCATCATCCATCGCGCTCACCTCTCAGCCTCGATCAACAACCTGCAACGGTTGACCGCAACAGCGGCAAATACACCCTCGGCTTACCGCACCAGGTGTCTGCAAGGCAGTCCGTAGCGACAAGATTTGCTACAGCAATCGAGAGAGTGTGCGGGAGGGTGCTCGGTCCGCCTAGGCGCAAAGTTCACCGATTCTGGTGTTCGCGGCGTCTGCTTCCTTCAACCGCGCAGTTTGATCGGGATCGGCATCCTGCGAGCCCGCAGTTGCCGCCGCGGCGATGTCCATGAGATTGTCCGCGAACCCGCGTACCTCGTCGGCCAACTCCGTTGGTGTCGCCGGGTCCAGCCTCGCCAACAGGTACAACCCGCCGTTATAGAGGGCCATGCGTGCGTTCGCGGCGACCGCGAGATTGCCGGTAACGTCGCCCTCACCGCCCGGGGCGACGAGATTGGTGTTGCGGGATACGCCGCGCCGGACCGTGTCAAAAGCACCACAGACTTTAGCTTTTGCGTCGGCGCGCTGGGAGTCGCTGTAGTTCGTCTCGGATCCGTTGAAGGAGCGCACCAGAGCCCACGCGCTCAGGCCGATCGCCGCGACCGCCAGAAGCGCGACCAAACCCAGAGCAATCGACGAGCGGGCGCCGGTGTCGTTGTTGCGTTTCCGCCTCGTTGCCGGCGCGGCAGGGCTCGGAGGATTTTCCACAGGTTCGTCTGACATAGCAGCGATCGTAACGACCTTCAGCGATCAGCATCGCACTGGCATCTGTCGACCTGACGGAAGTTGACACGCAAGGGATCACCACGAAGTTCTTTTCTGAGAAAATATTAGCTGCGCGTTGAGGTGTTTGCTACGCTCACGATGAGCTTTTGCTACCGGCTAAGTGGAGCGTCGTTGACGCACTATCCAGGGGAGAACCAGTTAAGTGATCGAGCCGTCGTACGACGCTGCACCGCCGGCACTTCGGGCGAGGAGGCCCAAGCACGCCGCCCCCAAGAATCTGACCGCCAAGCGGATGGCGAGCGGCGCCTTGTTCAGCGCGGCCGTCACCGCGGGCACGTTCGGGTTCGGCGTGACTACCGGCGGCAATACCGGTACCGCTCAGGCTGCGCCATGCGCTGAAGGCGATGCCACCTGCGAGACGGTCGGCAGCAGCGCTGATCTGCTGAGCAACTTCGCGGCCGGCCCGCAGGCAGCGCTCGCGGGCTACGGCGCCCCCAACCTCATCGGCCCCGGCGGCCTGCTCATCGGCAATGGCCTTGACGCGGATGCGGAAACGTGCGGCAGCGGCGCTTCCTGCAACGGCGGCAATGGCGGTCTACTGCTCGGCAACGGCGGCGCCGGCGCCAACGGCGGTACGGGTGGCAACGCCGGGCTGTTCGGCAGCGGCGGCGTCGGTGGCGCGGGGGTTGCCTCGTTCAACGACGGTCGGGGCGGTGACGGTGGGGCCGCAGGTCTCTTCGGCAGAGGCGGAACTGGTGGGGCAGGCTTAGCTAGCGCAATCACCGATCCCATAAGCACGTCTAACGCGCTCGGTTCTGCCGGCGGCAACGGCGGTGCAGGCGGGGCGTTCTTCGGGTCTGGCGGGGTTGGCGGCGCGGGCGGCGCAGCGACCAGCACCCGTGGGAACGCCACGGGTGGGCGCGGCGGCAACGGCGGCACGGCTGGCCTCTTCGGGAATGGTGGCGCGGCCGGTGTCGGCGGCGCCGCTGAATCGAAGGGCGGCGGACTGGTCGCCGGGACTCCGGTGAAGGTGACGAATGAGCCCGTGTTGTCCACAACCGGGCAGGTCGTCACCACAACCACTTCGGTTGTCGAGGCAGGTATTGCTACCGGCGGTGCAGGCGGCACCGGTGGTGCCGCGGGAGCCCTGTTCGGCACCGGTGGGACCGGCGGCGCCGGCGGAACGGGAACCACGGTCTCCGGAGTCAACGCCGCCAATGGCGGAGCCGGTGGTGACGGCGGCGCCGGTGCGGGCATCTTTGGCCGCGGCGGAGCAGGCGGGGCAGGCGCCAGCGGCGTCAACAACGGCTCCGCCACCCTCGTCACCACCAGCACACAGAAGCGGACACGATCTAGCATCTTCTCAAGTTGGAGGAACTCCGGCGATCCGACAATTACCGAAGTCGCAGGCTTCGCGGCCGGACCCGCAAACGGGGGCTCGGGTGGCGCAGGCGGTGCCAGCGGTTTCGTCGGCAGCGGTGGTGCTGGCGGTGCGGGCGGCGACGGGCTTACCGTATCCAATACCTCAACCGGCACAGGAGGGGGCGGTGGCACCGGCGGCGAGGGTGGCCCACTGGCGGGCAACGGTGGCCGCGGGGGTACTGGCGGCAATGGCACGGGCGGACTGCTCGGTCTAGGCGGCAGCGGGGGCGCTGGCGGAAACACCGGGCTGTTCGGCTTCGGTGGCGGAGGTGGCACCGGCGGAATCGGCACGGGCACAGGGCAAGGGCCTACAACGGCCAAGGTCGAGATTCCGTCTCTGGTCACCGACCTCCTCGGTGATGCCTTGGGCGACTTCACCATCAGCATTCCGTCCAGCGCCGACGTCAAAGCCACAGGCGGTAACGGTGTCGGCAAAGGTGGGGCTGGTGGATCTGCAGGTTCCGGTGAGCTGTTCGGGGGTGCCGGCGGCGCCGGCGGCGCCGGCAACGGCACGTTCACGGGCACGGGCGGCAACGGCGGCACGGGCGGCTTCGGAGCTCTGCTCGGAGGCAGAGGCGGTGCTGGGGGAACGGGCACCTCAGATGGGACCGCGGATGTCGACGGCACCTACCCGGTCACGATCGGAAACATTCCCCTTCTCGGGTCTCTCACCCTTGGCCTTCCAATCAGCGCGAGCGATGTGCCCGTTGGCACGGGTAACGGCGGTCTCGGTGGAGCGGGCGGCGGTGGCCTGTTCGGCGGCGGAGGCGGTCGCGGCGGCGACGCAGAAGGCAGCCTCACGGGCAACGCAGGCGACGGCGGTGCTGGCGGCGGCAACCTGCCCGGCAGCGATACCACTTTGTTCGGTGGACGCGGCGGCGATGGTGGGGACGCTGTTGGCGGCAACGGAAGCGCGAAGTTTACGGTCGGCCCGATCTCACTACCTCTGATCGGTCAAGTCCTTCCGGCAACTCCGCTTCCCGTTGCCCTTCCGCTCGGCCACGCTAATGCGGGGGACGGTGGCGACGGCGGCGACGGCGCAATCGTCGGCGGCAGGGGCGGCAACGGCGGCACCCGGTACTACTCCAACCCGTTCGACCTCATTGATCTCGAAGCCCTCGCCGAGGGTGGTCTCGAGGGCATCGACCTGAACAACCTTGCTGGTCTCGCCGCCCTGATCAACACCGAGGGCGATGCTGCGGGTGGCGATGGTGGCAGTGGATTGTTCGGCGGCACAGGCGGCCAAGGCGGCAAGGGCGTCTTCAGCCTCGGCAGCCTCTTCGGTCTCCTCGGCTATGAGCCAGCCGATGCTGAGGACAACCCGCTCGGCGGTCTATTCGGCGACCTCGATTTTGGCAGCATCCTCGATCCCGCCAACCTCACCGTCGAAACCGGCGGCCCGGGCGGTGAAGGCGGATACGGCAGCCTCATCGGTGGCCTCGGCGGCTTCGGCGGCAACGCCGGATCACTCGGTTCGAGCTTCCCGTTCCTCCCCAATTCGATTCTGTCCGTTGGCGGCCAGGGCGGAGATGCCGGCGACGGCGGCCTGATCGGTGGGCTCGGCGGATTCGGCGGCAACGGCCTTGCCCTCGGCCTCGGCTTTGGCGGCGATGCCGGCGACGGCGGTGCGGGCAGCCTCTTCGGCGGCGCGGGCGGTTTCGGCGGCTGGTCGGAAGCGCTCCTGGCCGCGGTAGGCGGCGCGGGTGGCGACGGCGGACCGGGCGACATCACCGGCGTAGGCGGCCCAGGCGGCGGTGCAATCGGTCTCGTTTCGGCGACCGGCGGACCCGGTGGCGTCGGGAGCATCCCCGGCTTCGACGGCCCCGCGATCTCGCTTCCTACGGACCTGCTGCCCTCGGGGCTGAATGCTTCGGGGGCGTCAACGGAAACCGAGGCGCCAACTGTCAACACCGCGCGCGTCAGTGGCGGCGATGAGGCCGAGCAAGAAGTCGCCAGCCCGAAGAAGCCGAGGCTCGGCGTCCGAACCGGCGGCAACCTCTTCACTCCCGGTCAGACCGGCGCAAATTCCGAGAGCGGCAGGGGTGACCTTCGCAGCACTATTCGAGACAATCCGATCTCCAAGGCCATTGACAATGTGGTCGATCGCGTGACGAGCGGCGGCAAAAAAGGCAATGGCACCTCTGGCGGAGACACCGGTGCGTCGGTCACCGGCTCGACCGCCGGAACCGGAAGCACCGGTACGTCAGGCGGCGGCTCGGACCCCGGAACCGGAGGCACGTCGGGCGGCGGCTCGAACGGCGGATCCGGTAGCACCGGCGGTTAACTCCAAGCCAGCCAGTGGCGGGCGGTCGGTTCGATGGAGGGCGGCCGCCGCGCACCCCCTGCGGTCGCCATCGCGCGTGGCACCGAGGGCACCGCTCTGGGCCGTGAGGGGGTCGGTCCCGTGATCGGCAGCGGCGCTGAGCCGCTCCTGGCCTGGTCGACGACCGGTCCGCGGCCCCTATCTGGCCGTTTCCTGTCGGTAGGCTGGACGCCATGAACGGCGTTCTGCTCGTCCTTGTCGTACTGGTCATCGTCGCTCTCGGCGTGGTCGCCTACGCGGCGATGAAGGCTTCGGACCGTCGGAAGGCCGCTTCCCTTCAGGACGCGAAGGCCGACGCCCGCCGCGTCATCGAACGCCTCGGCGGGCAGGTGATCAACCTGACCGGCACCGACGAAGCATCGAAACAGGCGTTGGCCGACGCTTCTGAGCGCTACACCGCCGCCGGGTCGCAGATCGACCAGGCCAGCACTTCGAAGCAGGCGTTGCTCGCCAAGGAGAGCGCGCTCGAAGGCCTCTACTACGTACGCGCCGCGCGCATCGCGATGGACATGGATCCCGGACCCGAACTTGAGACTCTGGCCGGTCAGCGGTCGGCCGGCGCGGTGACCGAGGACCGCAGGGTCAACTTCGAGGGCCGCGAAATCGAGGCGTCGCCCTCGCCGTCCGAGCGCACTCCGAACTACTATCCCGGCGGCCGTGTCGCCGGGCGTCCCGTTCCGGCGGGGTGGTATTCCGAGCCGTGGTGGAAACCCGCGCTTGTCGCCGGCGCCTGGGGCCTGGGTTCGGTGCTGCTGTTCGACGCACTGTTCTCCGGCATGCACGGAACCGGTTACGAGCAGGGCTTCGCACAGGGGTACGACCAGGGCTTCGATCAGGGGCAGGACCAGGGCGGCGACTTCGCCGGCGACGGCGGCTGGGGTGGCGACGGCGGCGACTGGGGCGGTGGCGACTTCGGCGGCTTCGGCGACTTCGGCGGCTTCTGACCCGTGCGTCCTCCGCCGAAACTGAACATCTGCAGGCGAATCGGCGGAGTTCTCGCTCACAAGCTCACTTTCGGCGGCTACTGAGCTAAGTCTGGTCGGTCGGGCACCAGAACAGGTTGCGCCCCTCCAACACCTCGGTGCGGATCTCGGTCCCGCAGAGCCGACACGGCTCACCCGCGCGCCGGTACACATAGGTGCGGGGCCGGCCCGGGCCGTAGGCCGGCAGCCCGTGGTCGTCCTCGGCACGGATGGTGTGAATCTTGCCGCGCCGCAGCCCGATTCGCATCAGCGCGACAAGGTCGGTCCACATCGCGTCGAACTCGCTCTCGTCGATCCGCGTGCCCGGCCGGTGCGGGTCGATGCGGTGCCGGAACAGCAGCTCGTTGCGATACACGTTGCCCACCCCGGCGATCACCGACTGGTCCATCAACAGCGCCCCAATCGGCCTGCGCGACTTACGTATTCGTGTCCACGCCAGCGACGCGTCGGCGTCCCGGCGCAGCGGATCGGGGCCGAGTCGGGCGATCACGTCGGCGATCTCCGGCTCCGCGAGCACCTCGCAGACCGTCGGCCCCCGCAGATCGGTGCCGTATTCGGCGCCGATCATCCGCATGCGCACCTGTCCGACCGGCAGCGGCGGTGTCGTTTCCACAGGCAGCGCCCACTCGGTGAAGGTGCCGTACAGACCCAGATGGACGTGCACGACCCGACCGCCCTCGTAGTGGTGAAACAGATGCTTACCCCAGGCGGTCGCCTTCCTGAGTACCCGCCCGCTGACTGCAGCCGCGCCGTCGACGAACCTGCCCTGCGGGCTGGAGACCATCACCGGCGCGCGAGCGAAACGGCGCTGGTGCAATCGGGCCAGCCGGTGCAGCGTGTGCCCTTCGGGCATCCCTAGGCGCCGGGCACCGGCGGTGCGGCGTGGGTGCGTTCGTACTCGGCGAGGATGTCGATACGGCGTTGGTGCCGTTCGGCTTCCGACCACGCCGTGCTCAAGAACGCGTCGACGATCGCCAACGCCTCTTCGGCGGTGTGCATCCGTCCGCCGATGCCGATCAGCTGGGCGTTGTTGTGCTCGCGTGCCAGTCGCGCCGTCTCGACGCTCCACGCCAACGCGCACCGCGCGCCGGGAACCTTGTTGGCCGCGATCTGCTCGCCGTTGCCCGAACCGCCGAGCACGATCCCGAGGCTGCCTGGATCGGCCACCGTCTTCTCCGCGGCGGCAATGCAGAACGCCGGGTAGTCGTCCTCAGGGTCGTTGACGAAGGCTCCGCAGTCGATCGGTTCATGGCCAGTGCTGCGCAGGTGCTCGATGATGACCTGCTTGAGGTCGAAGCCGGCGTGATCGGCTCCCAGGTAGACGCGCATGGCGGTCATTGTGGCAGACGCCGTCGACCGGCCCGGCGAGCGCGATCAGTCGAACTGTGGCGGCTCGGTCCTAGTGCGCTTGAGCTCCCAGAAGTGCGGGTAGGACGCGAACGTCACCGAGGCGTCCCAGAGCTTGCCGGCCTCTTCGCCGCGTGGGATCTTCGACAGCACCGGCCCGAAGAATGCGACACCGTTGACGTGAACGGTCGGGGTTCCGACGTCCTCGCCGACCGCGTCCATGCCCTCGTGGTGGCTCTTGCGCAGCGCTTCGTCGTACTTGTCGGTGTCGGCGGCCTCGGCCAACTCGGCGGGCAGACCCGCCTCGGCCAGGGACTCCTTGATCACCACGTCGAAGTCCTGGTTGCCCTGATCGTGGATGCGAGTGCCCATCGCGGTGTACAGCGGCGGGAGGATCTGCCGGCCCTCGGCCTGTTCGGCGGCGATCGCCACGCGCACCGGACCCCACGCCTTCTTCATCGCCTCCCGGTACTCCTCGGGTAGGTCACGACCCTCGTTGAGCACCGCGAGGCTCATCACGCGAAAATTCACGTCGATGTCGCGAACCTTCTCGACCTCGAGGATCCACCGTGAGGTGATCCAGCACCACGGGCACAGCGGATCGAACCAGAAATCGGCGACGGGAGCCGGACGGCCGGCGACATCGGATTCAGGCTTTTCGGACATGACGGATCCTTCCGCGGGCACGAGTGGGCAGACGAGGCCAATTGTGACAACTGTGGCGGCAAGCGAAGTGTTCCCCGGGGCCGCGTACCCATAGCCCTCCGCGTCGCGGAGCGCGAAATGAGAAACGCCTAAGAGTGCAAACGGTGATCGGATCGTGTTCCCGATGTGACCAATGTGAAGAATCGTTACCGAAGTGAACAAATACGTCGATCTTCGAGTATGTGCGCTGGCGCTAGGGGTAGGTCTAGCGGCGACCGCGACGACGCTCGCCGCGCCGGCACAGGCCGACCCGGCCGACGACGCCTTCCTGACCGCCGTCCGTGGCGCGGGAGTTCCGATCAACAACCCGGTGGACATGGTCGCGCTCGGGGAATCGGTATGCCCCCTGCTCGTCGAACCGGGCAAGAACATCGCGAAGGTGTACACACAGGTGGCCGACAGCGGCATCCCGCCGGATATCGCCGCCTTCTTCACCGGTATCGCGATCACGACGTACTGCCCGCAGATGTTGGCGTCGGTGGGTAACGGCACGGTGCGGGACTGGCTGCCCGCGGCGCGCGCGATACCGGGCCTGTAGGCCGCAGTCGGCCTGAGACGCGCCGACGGGCAGCGCGGCCTATAAGTTGGTCGCGTGGCACTTCCCAACCTGACTCGCGACCAAGCCGTCGAACGCGCCGCTCTCGTCACGGTCGACAGTTACCGAATCGCCCTCGACCTCACCGACGGCGGCGGCAAGCCCGGCGAGCGCACATTCCGGTCCACGACGACCGTCGAGTTCGACGCGCTCGCCGGCGCGAACACCTACCTCGACATCGCGGCCGACACCATTCACCGCGCCACCCTCAACGGGCGCGACATCGACGTCTCGGGCTACGACGAATCCACGGGTATTCCGCTGACCGGCGTGGCCGCACACAACGTCGTCGTCGTCGACGCCGACTGCCGCTACTCCAACACCGGTGAGGGCTTGCATCGGTTCGTCGACCCTGTCGACGGCGAGGTGTATCTGTACTCGCAGTTCGAAACCGCCGACGCCAAGCGGATGTTCGCGTGCTTCGACCAACCCGACCTGAAGGCTACCTTCGACGTCACGGTGACCGCGCCGCCGCACTGGGAGGTGGTGTCAAACGGCGCCACCGTCAATGTCGAGGACGCCGGCGTGGCCAAGCGCCACACATTCGCCGCGACGCCCCGCATGAGCACGTACCTGGTGGCGTTAATCGCGGGCCCGTATGCGCGCTGGGACGACGTCTACAGTGACGACCACGGTGACATCCCGCTCGGGTTGTTCTGCCGCACGTCGCTGGCCGAGCACATGGATTCCGAGCGGCTGTTCACCGAGACCAAGCAGGGATTTGGCTTCTACCATAATAACTTCGGCGTGCCGTATGCGTTCGGCAAGTACGACCAGCTGTTCGTCCCGGAGTTCAATGCCGGCGCGATGGAGAACGCGGGCGCGGTGACGTTCCTCGAGGACTACGTCTTCCGCAGCAAGGTGACGCGGGCGTCGTACGAGCGCCGCGCCGAGACCGTTCTGCACGAGATGGCGCACATGTGGTTCGGCGACCTGGTCACCATGCAGTGGTGGGATGATCTGTGGCTCAACGAGTCCTTCGCCACGTTCGCCTCAGTGCTGTGCCAAGCCGAGGCCACCGAGTACACCGAGGCCTGGACGACGTTCGCGAACGTGGAGAAGTCGTGGGCGTATCGGCAGGACCAATTGCCCTCCACCCACCCCGTGGCCGCCGACATCCCGGATCTGGCGGCCGTCGAGGTCAACTTCGACGGGATCACCTACGCCAAGGGCGCCAGCGTGCTCAAGCAGTTGGTCGCCTATGTCGGCGAGGCGGAATTCCTGTCGGGGTTGCGTGACTACTTCCGCGATTACGCCTTCGCCAACGCCACGTTCGGTGACCTACTGGGTGCGCTGGAGAAGGCGTCGGGCCGGGACCTGTCGGGCTGGGGCAGGCAGTGGCTCAAGACGACCGGCCTCAACACGTTGCGGCCCGACTTCGGCCTCGACGCCGACGGACGGTTCACCCGCTTCGCGATCAACCAGAGCGGCGCCGCTCCCGGTGCCGGGGAGACCCGTGTGCATCGCCTCGCGGTCGGGATATACGACGACGACGGCTCCGGCAAGCTGGTGCGGGTGCGTCGCGAAGAACTCGACATCGAGGGTTCCGCGACGGAAGTGCCTGCGTTACAAGGTAGCTCGCGAGGCAAGTTGATCCTCGTCAACGATGACGATCTGACGTACTGCTCGCTTCGACTGGACCAGGACTCGCTTCAGACGGTGTTGACGAGGATCGCCGACATCGCCGAGCCGCTGCCGCGCACGCTGGCGTGGTCGGCGGCGTGGGAGATGACGCGCGAGGCGGAGCTGCGGGCGCGCGACTTCGTCGCCCTGGTGGGCCGCGGCGTGCACGCCGAGACCGAGGTCGGGGTGGCGCAGCGGTTGCTGCTGCAGGCGCAGACCGCGCTTCGCTCCTACGCCGAACCCGGATGGGCACGCGAAAAGGGTTGGCCCGAATTCGCCGACCGGCTAATGCAACTGGCCCGCGACGCCGAGCCAGGTTCCGATCATCAGCTGGCGTTCGTCAACGCGTTGTGCGCGTCGGTGCTGGACCTGCGGCACACCGCGATTTTGGCCGCGCTGCTGGATGGCGATCCCGCCCAGGTCGGCCTGACCGGGCTGGCGGTCGACACCGATCTGCGCTGGCGCATCGTCACCGCGTTGGCCGCCGCCGGCCGGATCGACCATGACGGACCGGGAACGCCGATCATCGACGCCGAGGCGCAGCGGGACCCGACCGCCGCCGGGCGGCGGCACGCAGCGGCGGCGTCCGCGGCGCGCCCGCAGACAGCGGTCAAAGAGGCGGCGTGGCAGCAGGTGATCGAGGACGACACGCTCGCCAACATCACCGCGCGCGCGATCATCGGGGGCTTCGTGCAACCGGGTCAGCAGGAACTGCTGCAGCCGTTCCGCACCAAGTACTTCGCCGCGATCTCGGGAGTGTGGCAGCGACGGTCCAGCGAGGTGGCCCAGACCGTCGTCATCGGCTTGTACCCGGGTTGGGACATCAGCCAGGAGGGGCTGGACGCCGCAGACACATTCCTCGCCGATCCGCAAGTACCGCCGCCACTGCGCCGCCTGGTGGTCGAGGGCCGTGCAGGGGTGCAACGAGCGCTGCGCGCAAGGGCTTTCGACGGGCGCTAGCTACGGCAAGTACAGCCGCGAGCGTGCGCGTCTGCACATGACACGCCCGCGGAAAAGCAGCACTTTGCTCACGCTCGCGGCGGCTTCAGGTTATGAAGGCCAGTTATCGGGGCAGGCCTGACGGAGCCTGTCGGCGGTGCCGTAGATGGTGTCGCCGGCCTGGGCGACCTTTGCCCCGACGTCAGGGGTCGCCGAGGAGGCATTCGAGTCCGCCCGCTGCACGTCGGCAAGCAGAGCGAAACCGTCGGCCCAGGTGTTGAGCTTCTCTTCGAGCGCCGGAGTGGACACCGAGTCCGCCGCCGCGCGCACCTCGCCGGCGAACTGATCGTTGGACTTGCCTCCCGTCTGGTCCTGCTGCGCCATGGCCTTCCATTCGCGGGCCAACTCGCCCACCACCTGACAGTCCGCATCCGATTCCGTCGCGTTGTCATCGGCTCGCATCACCACGACCGCCGAAATGACCGCGCCGACGATCAGTGCCGCGGCGATCAGCACCCACAACCAACGTTTACGAGTCACGATCTCGTCATCCTCCGGATACGACGATGGGATTGTCGGGCGATGGAACCGGGAGACGATGCTGCCCCCCGAATGGGTTCGGTATGTAGAGCGGCAGTCGCGGGTTGTCGACCTGGATGCCGTAGATATCCTTGATATCGATTGGCTTCCAGTCGTTTTCGCCCCATCTGATCATCGGATAGCCGGCCGCATCGTTGTGCGGCACCATGGCCCGGACATGTTCGGCCTCCAATTCGTAGTCCAGCCAGGTCGCTTGATACCACTTGCCATCCCGCTCCACCCACCGCACGTGGCTCGGATCCCCGTTGAAACCCTCGCCGGTCACCCGGAATCTATACGCCTCCCGTAATGTCCAGGCGGGATCCACCCCCCATCCATTAGGTTTCGGCGGCACAACCTCTTTCAAGGTCGACGTCCCGCCGACTACCGGCGGCTCGACATCTCTGTGCCAGCGGTGGGGCACCGGGATCGGCCCCATGGGCGGTCCGCCGCCGGGTCCTAGCGGGTATCCCTGGCCGTACTCCCATCGCCCGCCGCCCGGAGCGGAATCGGGTGGAGGCGGAGGATCGAACGGAAACCGCCACGGCTTTTTTTCCTCCTCGCCCACCACGTTCTGGACATCACCGGGACCCGTCTGCTCCGGTCGCGTCAGCGCCCGGTAATCCGTGCCGATATCGCGCACTCTTTCTGCGATGTCGGTCAGATCTCCGTTGGCGCGCCGCACGATCGTCGACATGTCGTTGGCCCCCTTGCCGACTATCGACACCAACATCCGCTCGCCCGCCGCATTGTTCGGCACCGACGATGCCGCGGCGCGTACCCAGTCCCGCACCGCGTCGAGTTCGCGCCGGCCGGTGGCAACGACCGCGGCGGACCGATCCACCTCGGCCCTGAGCCGCAGATCCACCTCGGCCATTCGGCCCAACACCGCACCGTGCCTGTCGTTCGTCGACGCATAGGCTTCGGCCGCGGAACCGGTCCACGGGTGTCCCGGGGCGGCCGACGCGACCTGGCGCTGGAGCTCGCGCAGTTGACCGCTGTTGTCGAATGCTTCGCCTTGCTGAGGTATTCCTTGACCGAAAGTCGACCTCACCTTGGACCACGTCGACTCGAATGCTTCGAGCACGCCTAACTCGACTCCTTCGTTTGCGGTGGCTACCCGATCTTAAGTCCGCCGCGAGCGGGGCGGGCGCAGCAATTGAGACCCGGATGAGAGGCAACACGCGGCGGCATATCTCAACAACCGCAGCCCACCGCTCATAGGCTTCCGAAGTGGCGGTCAGCAGAAGTCGGCGGGCCCGGGCGGCCCGCAAGCGCAAGCGTCGACTCAGCGCCGTCGAGCACGACCTGACGGCAGCCCAGTGGCAAGCCCTCAAGGACGCGTGGCAGGGCTGCGCCTACTGCGGCGCCTCGGACCGGGCCCTGCAGCGCGACTGCGTCATGGCGATCTCGCGCGGCGGCCGGTACACCATCGACAACGTGGTACCGGCCTGCGCCTCCTGCAACACCAGCAAATGCAATGAGGAGGTCACCGGATGGCTGCGGCGCAAGCGCCTCGACGAGCGTCGGTTCCTCGAGCGCTACGTCGAGATCCGCGCCGCACTCGCCGCCGCAGCACGCTGACATGCGCGCGAACGTGCGCAAAGTGCTGGTTCCCAGCGGCGTGCCGCGCAGCGGACACGCACGCTCGCGGCGAAAGGTGAGTTAGGCCGGAGTGACGCCGGCGCTCATCACCCGCACCGCACTGATCAACCCGTCGATCAGGTTGCCGTCTCTGAAGGACGCGGCCGCAGCCGACACGCCCAACGGTGCGGTCTCCTCGATGCCGCGTCCCTTGACGTCGGTCCCGTACACGACCTCGATCGCGCGCTGGTTCGGCGATACGGCCAACAGCACAGCGTTGTTCGGCGTCGGCACCTGCTCGAGGATGGCGCGGGCGGTGGCCGCCGTGTCTGCCCCGAGATCACCGATGTAGACGGCGAACCGCGCCTTGGCGGCCCGGGAGCCGTATTTGAGCGCGTCGTCGAGGAAGACCAGGTCCTTGGTCGGGAAGGGGTAATCCAGCGACAGCGCACCCGGTTCGGTGACGCCGGAGATGCGGCCGCTGGAGGTGACGACCCACCCCGGCGCAAGATCTGTGCGCTCGAGCGCTGCCCGGTCACCCGTCACTGCGACGTCACCACTTGCCACTTGCGCCACCTCCAATCGTCACGGGGTGCGAACCGTGGCCGCCGTGACCAGCCGAATGACCATGGTCGGCCGGTTCGTCGGCCGCCCACAAGATCGGCGAGTGAGTCCACTGCTCGGACAGTTTGTAGGTCGCCGGATGCGGGCCCTTGCGGTTCTTGCCGACACCCCAGATCAGAAAGATGAGAACGGCCGTCAGCCCGAGCGGCACCAGGATCAGTATCGCGTGTGTAAGTGCGGTGCTCACGTCGCAAACCGTATACCAGCCGCGGTCACGCCGCGCCTTCGCCTAGATATCGCACCCATACCGGGTCGAGTTCCTTCACGCTGGACAGCAGCCGCCAGTGCTGTCCCTTCGGCGGCACCGGCATCGTGCGCAACGACCATCCCAGCTCGGTGAGCAGGCGGTCGGCCTTGCGGTGGTTGCATGGCGAGCAGGCAGCCACGCAGTTCTCCCAGGTGTGGGCTCCGCCGCGGCTGCGCGGCACCACATGGTCGACGGTGTCGGCCTTGCCCCCGCAGTAAGCGCAACGAAACCGGTCCCGGTGCATCAGCGCCGCACGCGTCATCGGAATGCGCGCCCGGTAGGGCACCCGCACGTAGGACCGCAGCCGGATCACCGACGGCACCAGGATCGAGCGGGTCGCGGAGTGGATCACCGGCCCGTTCGGGTCCTCGTGCACGACGTCGGCTTTGCCGCACATCAGCATGATGACCGCCCGGCGCATGGGCAGAGCGGTCAACGGTTCGTAGGTGTAGTTCAGCAGAAGGACGCGGCGGCGGCCCCAGATCGAGGCCTCGGTGGTACTTGGCGGATGGATGTCGACGCTGCGTAGGACGCGTGTTTGCGCGCCCGGTACCACCGACCCGGCTAGGGCGGTCGCGGCACCGTGACTCCGCTGGCCGGCCCTTCTGGACGGGCCTTTCTTGCGATGCGCCATACGTCCTCCGAGAAGACAGTTCACCACGGATTCCTGTGAATCGCACGACAATTCTTCGCGTGTTCGCAGGTCATCCGCGTGAACAGGGGGTGCCGCGACCGGCTGACCTGGCCAATCCAGCAACAGGGAACAATGGTGGCGTGATGCAGCCACAGAGGTCGTTCTACGACGAAGTCGGTGGCCACGAGACGTTCCGCGCGATCGTGGCGCGGTTCTACGCGTTGGTCCGCGAGGACGAGATTCTGCGTCCGCTCTATCCCGAGGATGACTTCGAGGGCGCCGAGGTGCGGCTGCGGATGTTCCTCGAACAGTATTGGGGCGGCCCGCGCACCTACTCCGACCAGCGTGGCCACCCGCGGCTGAGGATGCGCCACGCGCCGTTCCGGATCGGCTACCTCGAGCGCGATGCCTGGCTGCGCTGCATGCACATCGCGATCGCCGAGATCGACTCGCAGACGCTCGACGACGAGCACCGCAGGGAACTGCTGGCTTATCTGGAGATGGCCGCTCATTCGATGGTCAACTCACCGTTCTGATGACGGATCCCTGGTGGTCGCGTGCGCTGTTCTATCAGGTCTACCCCCGCTCGTTTCAGGACAGTGACGGCGACGGCGTCGGCGACCTCGACGGCGTCACCAGCCGGCTGGATTACCTCAAGGCGCTCGGCGTCGACGCGATCTGGCTCAACCCGGTGATGGTGTCACCGATGGCCGACAACGGCTACGACGTCGCCGACCCACGTGACGTCGACCCGCTGTTCGGCGGTATGGCGGCCCTGGACCGGCTCACCGACGCCGCTCACCGGCTGGGGGTGAAGGTCACGATGGACCTGGTGCCCAACCACACCAGTTCCGCGCACCCGTGGTTTCAAGCGGCGCTTGCCGCCAGTCCAGGCAGCGCCCAACGCGAGCGCTACATCTTCCGCGACGGCACCGGGCGCGGCGGCGAACATCCGCCCAACAACTGGCTGTCGGTCTTCGGTGGGCCGGCGTGGACGCGGGTGACGGAAGCCGACGGCAACCCGGGCCAGTGGTACCTGCACCTGTTCGACACCACGCAGCCCGATCTGAACTGGGAGAACACCGAGGTGTTCGACGACCTCGAGAAGACGTTGCGGTTCTGGCTCGACCGCGGCATCGACGGATTCCGCATCGACGTTGCGCACGGCATGGCCAAGCCGCCGGGGCTGCCCGACATGCCGGCCGTCAAACCGGAGATGCTGCTGTCGGAGTTGGATGACGACCCTCGGTTCAACAACGAGGCCGTGCACGAGATCCATCGCCGGATTCGCCGGGTGTTCGACGACTATCCGGAAGCCGTTGCGATCGGCGAGGTGTGGGTCTACGACAACGAACAGTTCTCCCGCTACGTGCGTGACGACGAACTGCATCTAGGCTTCAACTTCCGGCTGCTGCGCGCAGAGTTCGATGCGGCCGACATCCGTCATGCGATCGAAAACTCGATGACCGCAGCCGAATTGGTCGATGCCTTCCCGACCTGGACGCTGGCCAACCACGACGTCGACCGGGAACCGACCCGCTACGGCGGCGGTAGCGCCGGGCTGGCACGCGCCAGGGCGATGGCGCTGGTGATGCTGGCGCTGCCCGGACCGGTGTTCGTCTACAACGGTGAGGAACTCGGCCTGCCGAACGTCGACCTGCCCGCCGAGGCGCTGCGGGACCCGGTGTGGGAGCGGTCCGGACGCACGCGGCGCGGACGCGACGGCAGTCGCATTCCGGTGCCCTGGGAGGGTGAGGCTCCCCCGTTCGGGTTCTCGGACAACCCCGACACCTGGTTGCCGATTCCGCCACAGTGGGCGGCGCTGACGGTCGAGAAGCAATTGGCTGACCCGGCGTCGACGCTGGCTTTCTTCCGGCGGGCGATCGAATTACGGTCGCGGCGAACAGAGTTCGACGGGCCCACGGTGGATTGGCTCGACTCCCCCGCCGACAGTCTGGCGTTTCGCCGCAGCGGCGGATTGGTGTGCGTGTTGAACACGGGCACCCTGCCGGCACCGCTACCGGAGGGTGAGATCCTCCTGGCAAGTGGCGAGGTCTCCGGCGGCACGCTGCCGCCGGACACGGCCGCCTGGCTGGTCCAGTCCCGGCGCGAGCGTGCGCGCCTGTAGTCGACACGCCGCGTAATCCCCGACATCTGCGCACGCTCGCGGGGCGTTCAGAGGCCGGTCTGGTCGGCGAATTCGCGGTCCCACTCAGGGTTGCAGTCGACGGGCTTGACTGGAATATCGGTCACCGACTCGGCATCGGGCGACGGTGGACGGTCGATCGCCGAAGGGTGAGCGTGCGCAAATGCCGAAGAATGTGCGGCGTGTCGACTGCAGACGCGCACGCTCGCGCTGACGGGGTTACCGCAATACCAGCGCCGGGTCGCCGCGGCGCCGGTACACCGAACCGAACCGCGCGTCGATGCGCAACCACGCCGGGGAGACCCGAACTCTGACGATCTCGTCGTCGCTCACCGCCGAACCCGCTTGCGGCAGGAAACCCATTGCTGTCAAGGCGAATACACACCTCATCGGAATGCCGACGCTGTCCTCGCCGGAACTGACCGCCACCACCTCCTGGTCCAGCAGGGACACCGGCGGACCGTGGCCGCTCGAATGCTCCTTGGCCAGCGCGCCACCACGCTGCGCCAGGTCGAGCACGACACGGGCAGGCACATCGTCGAGGTGAACGAAGCCGGAGTCCGGCGGCAGCACTCCGCGCCAAGCCGAGTCCAACCCGAATCCCGGCTCGACATATCCATCGTCGCCCATCGCCCGCAGGCCCGAAGTCAGCGTGTCTGCGCCCACGGACAGATCCGGCGGATTGACCACACCCTGGACCACCCGACTGGCCAACACATCGAAGCCGGTCGCCACAAAGGCCACCAGCAGGCCGGCGGGCCGTTGACGAAGCCGGATCACCGCGGCGTCGTCCAGACGCATCGCCCGCTCGGCGAAGGTTGCCAGGTCTTCGCGGTTCGCCGGATCGGTCAGCCAGATGCCGCGCTCGGGCCGAGTCATCGCGTGAAGCGCTGGAGGTATTCTCGCTGCTCCGGTGAAAGCCGGTGCAGCCGCTGCTCTTTGATGTGCACGGCCGCGAGCTGGGTGTCGGCGATCACCGCGGGCTTCGAGCCGGCGGGCGCGCCGACCGAGCGCACCTCGTACCCGACCGTGAAGTCGACCGCCCGCACCCGCTTCGACCACATGGTCACCTGCAACGGTGAGTCCATCAACCGCAGCTGATCCTTGTACGAAATGTTGACCTCCGCGATGAGCAACCCGATGGTGTCGATCTCCGGCCCGAACGGCTCGCGCAGGAACGGAATCCGGGCTTCCTCGAGGATCGTCACCATGGTGGCGTGGTTGATGTGCTGGTACATGTCGATGTCCGACCATCGGACATGTACCGGCGCAACGAAACCTGTCACCGAGAAGTCCCCGTTCGGCTCGTTCGCGTCATGCTGCGAATCTGGCGTGCGGCCACCGACAGCGTCGCCAGGTCGTGCTGACCGCTTCCGTTGATCTCGCTGAGGGTGCGACGCGCGCGGTTTACCCGGGAACCGTTCGTCGCCTCCCATTCCGCGATCTTCTCCTCAGCGGTTTCCTCGGGCTCTCCAACCGCCAGCACGTCGAGGCACAGCGCCCGCACCGAACCGTAGATGTCATCGCGAATCGCCAACCGGGCCAACGAATGCCATCGGTCGTCTCGATCGAGTCGTGAAACCGCAGTGAGCAGGGTGTCGGTGTTGAGGTAGTCCATCAGCGCGAAATACGTGCCGGCGACCTCGTCCGGTTCCCGATCAACGATGTCACCGATGTCGATGATGTCGAGCAGGCTGAACTGATAGAGCCCGGTCGCGACCATGTACGCCAGATCCCCGGGGACCCCGTGCGAGGCGAACTCGCCGGCTTTCTTGGCCACGATGGCCTCGTCGTCACCGCGCAGCCAGTCCGACATCCGCGGCGCCAGCGCGGCGACCTTGGCGGCGAACCGATTGGTCTCGGCACCCACCGCCAGGGGTTGAGGACGGTAGCTGAGCAGCCAGCGACCGGCCCGGTCGACCAGACGCCGGAGATCCAACGTCATCCGGTCGGTCACCATCACCGGCACGCCGTCGGCGCCGGCGGCCCGAATCTGTCGCCAGACGTCGTCGATCCGGAAGATCGCGTTGACTGCGGCATAACTGCGGACAGCGTCCACCGGGCCGACCCCGGCGTCCTCGCTGATGCGGTACGCGTAGGTGATGCCACTGGTATCGACGAGGTCGTTGACGAGCATGGTCGCGACGATCTCCCGGCGCAGTTGATGCGCCCGGATCTCCGCGCCGAACGGTGCCCGCAGCTTCTCGGGGAAGTACCACGGCAGCCGCGACGCGAACGCCTCCTGATCGGGTAGCTCACTGGCCAGCACGTCGGCCTTGAGCGCGAGCTTGACATGGGCCATCAGAGTGGCCAGTTCCGGTGAGGTCAGACCGATTCCGGCGTCGGCGCGGCGCCCGATCTCCTTCTCCGAGGGCAGCGCCTCAAGTTCGCGGTTGAGCCCGCGGTCGGCGACGAAGTCCCTGATCATGCGCGAATGCACCGGAAGTAGACTGGCTGCATTGGCTCTGCTGGTGCCCATCAGGTCGTTCTGGTCCTCGTTGTCCTCCAGCACCAGCCGCCCGACCTCGTCGGTCATCGAGAGCAGCAGTTCGGTGCGCTCCTCGGGGCTGACCTTGCCCGCGGTGACCAGCGAGTCGATCAGGATCTTGATGTTGACCTCATGGTCGGAGCAGTCGACGCCGGCCGAGTTGTCCAGTGCGTCTGTGTTGATGCGACCGCCCGCGAGGTCGAACTCGATGCGGCCCAGCGCGGTCACGCCCAGATTGCCGCCCTCGCCCACCACCTTGGCGCGCAACTGGTTTCCGTTCAGCCGGACCGGGTCGTTGGCCCGGTCGCCGACGTCCGCGTCGGACTCGGTCTCGGCCTTGATGTAAGTGCCGATGCCACCGTTGAACAGCAGGGCGGCGGGTGCCTTGAGGATCGCCTTGATCAGGTTCGGCGGGGTCAGCTCTTCGATCCTGTCGTCGATGCCCAGCGCGGCCCGGGCCTGCCGGCTGAGCTGGATCGACTTGTGCTCTCTGCTGTAGACGCCGCCGCCCTCGCTGATCAGCGAGGCGTCGTAGTCCTCCCAGCTCGAGCGCGGCAGGTCGAACAGGCGCTTGCGTTCCTCCCATGAACGCGCGGCGTCAGGGTCCGGGTCGATGAAGATGTGCCGGTGGTCGAAGGCGGCCAGCAGGCGAATGTGCTTTGACAGCAACATGCCGTTGCCGAACACGTCACCGCTCATGTCGCCGATCCCGACGGCGGTGAAGTCCTCGGACTGGGTGTCGACACCGATCTCGCGGAAGTGCCGTTTGACCGACTCCCACGCGCCTTTGGCGGTGATGCCCATCGCCTTGTGGTCGTATCCCACCGAGCCGCCCGAGGCGAACGCGTCGCCGAGCCAGAAGCCGTATGACTTCGCGACCTCGTTGGCGATGTCGGAGAACGTAGCCGTGCCCTTGTCGGCCGCCACCACGAGGTATGCGTCGTCGCCGTCACGGCGCACCACCTCCGGCGGGGCGGCGACCCGTCCGGTCGCCTTGTCCACATTGTCGGTCAGATCGAGCAGGCCGGCGATGAACAACTGGTAGCAGGCCACCCCCTCCGCGCGTTGGGCGTCGCGGTCGGCGGCGGGGTCGCCGGTGGGCGCCGGCGGCCGCTTGACGACGAACCCGCCCTTGGCTCCGACGGGCACGATCACCGCGTTCTTGACGGCCTGCGCCTTGACCAAGCCGAGGATCTCGGTGCGGAAGTCCTCCCGGCGGTCCGACCAGCGCAGCCCGCCGCGCGCGACATAACCGAACCGCAGATGCACACCCTCGACCCGCGGCGAGTACACGAAGATCTCGAATTTCGGTCGTGGCAGCGGCAGTTCATCGATCAGGCCCGGATCGAGCTTGAACGACAACACGCCCTGCTGCCGGGCCGACTCCCGCCGGGTGACGAAGTAGTTGGTGCGCAGCGTCGCCTGGATCATCGACGCGAACGCCCGCAGCACCCGGTCGGTGTCCAGGCTGACCAGCGCATCGATATCGGCGGTCACCGCCGCGGCGGCAGCCTGGGCGTCACGGCGCCTCGGTGCACCGCCCTGCTCGGTGTCGGCCCCGGGGTAGAACAGGGCCTCGAACAGTTCGACCAGCGACCGCACGGTGCCGGCGTTGTCGTTGACGACCGCTTCGATGTGCGACTGGCTGTAGGGAAAACCCGCCTGCCGCAAATACTTTGCATAGCTTCGCAGCGTCGACACCTGCTGCCAGTTCAGCCCGGCCCGCATCACCAACTCGTTGAACCGGTCGATCTCGACGCGGCCCTGCCAGATCGCGGTCACCGCATCGGCGAACCGCGCAGCGGCCTCGGCGCGTTCAGGGCCCGATTCGATGCGCGGAATCGACTTGTGCGGCTTGATTTTGAACTGGTAGATCGACACCGTGAGCCCGTCGGGCCGCTGCACCGCGAACGGCCGCTCTTCGAGCACCACCACGCCCATCGACTGCAGCATGGGCAGCAGGTCGCTCAGCGACGCGGAGTGCCCGCCGAGGTAGAGGGTCAGTTGGGCGGTGTCTTCCTCGGTGTAGGCGAGAACCGGTTTGATCGAGCCGTCCAGAAGTTCCTCGATGATCGCGATGTCGCCGATCGCGTCGAGCGGTGCGACGGCTTGTTTGTAGGGCTCGGGGAATGCCTCGGAGTAGTGCTGCGCCGTGCGCTGGTCGATCGACCCCGTCTTCACCGCGCCGATGAGCCGGTCGCCCCACGTCCGTGCCGCTTCGGTGAGCAGATCCTGAATCCGTGTCTCGTTGTCCTGGGATGTGTCGATGCCGCGCGGGTTGGTGCCCCCAGGCATGCGCACCGAGAAATGCACAAGGGCCCAGGGGGATTCGCTCACCCGCGCGGTGTACTCAATGCTGGTCCCGCCGAGTTCGCGGACGAGGATGTCCTGCATCTTTAGCCGCACCGCGGTGGTGTATCGGTCGCGCGGCAGGTACACGAGGCACGAAACGAAGTGCGCGAGCGAATCGGCGCGCATGAACAGCAGGGTGCGCCGCCGCGACCCTAGGTCGACGACGGCCTTCACCATGTCCAGCACTTTTCGCGCCGACAGCGCGAACAGTTCCGACCGCGGGATGGTCTGGATGATGTCGAGTAACAACTGCCCGGGATGACTGGGATCGCTCCGGGAGAGCGACAACGCCTCGCGAACCCTACGCGAGATCAACGGGATCTCAAGCACATTCGCGTTCATGGCGGCGACCGTGAACAAACCGACGAACCGGTGTTCGACGGCGGCCGGACCGTGCTGCTCACGGACGACGACGATGTACGGGTAGGCGCCGTAACGCAGATAGCTCGGGATGGTGGCCTGCGCCAGTGAGAGAAGGTCGTCGTCGTCGGTGAGCGGGGGCAGCACATCCTGGCGTAGCCGCAGCACCCCCAGTCGGCTCGACCGGTCAACCGAGGACCGGCCGTCGCGCACCGGGCACCGCTGATATCCCAGCAGCACGAAATGCCCGTCGGCCAACCAGCGCAGCAGCGCCGCGACGTCCTCACGGTCCGGCCCGCGGAACCGCTCGCCGGAATCGGTGCCGAGTTCGTGTGCCAATCCGCGCAGCGTCGACGAGAGTTCTTCGGCGTCGAGCGCGACGTGATGCGCATCGGCGACCACGCTCGGCAACATCTGCGCCACCTGGGCAAGCGACTTGGGCTCCACGGTGGCCGCCAGTTGGACGTGGATCCACGCCTCGTCCACTCCGTCGCGGGAGCCGCCGGCCTCGGCGACGGGCGCGACGTCAAGCAGTTCGCCCGCCCTCGCGCGATGCACCCGCAGCACCGGGTTCATGATCGCGGTATAGGCCACGCCGAATCGGTGCAGCAGCACCGTGACCGAGTCCATCACCATCGCGGTGTTGTCGGTGACGATCTGCAGTGCGGGCCCGAACCCCGCAGGGTCGTCGGCGCGATACACCTCGACGCGGGTGTCGCCGAACGGACGGAAGCTGCCCAGCCGGTGATGGGCGATGATGAGGTTCGGCGAAACGACCTCGTGCGCCGTCGCGGTCACCGGCATGGTCACGGTGGCGTCCGCGGCGGGGGCGTCGGCATGCGGACCGCGGTAGGTCTCGAGATAGGCGCGCGCCAACCGCGCCACTGTCTGGTCGTCGAGTCCCGGTGACTCGTTGCGCTCGGCCCCCGCGCCAGCTGACCTTCCGACGGCCTCCGGGTTCATCGACATGCGACGCTCCTGAACTGTAGGCACGTACCTTCGCCGTTGGATGTCACCGCGAGCCCGGTGAGCGAAGCGGCTTCGCGGTCTGCAGGTGACCTTAGTAGTCCAGCCAGTCGTCCCCCTAGCCTTTCAGCTGGGTAAGCCTTTCAGCTGGGTCGGCCCCCTTCTTGCTTCGGGAGCCACCAGCGCGCCTACCCGCCGGATCAGTCGCGCGTGAGCTTGCGGTAGGTCACCCGGTGTGGACGCGCAGCTTCGACCCCAAGTCGTTCCACTTTGTTCTCTTCGTAGGCGCCGAAGTTGCCCTCGAACCAGAACCACTTGGCCTCGTTGTGCTCGTCACCCTCCCACGCGAGGATGTGGGTGCACGTGCGGTCGAGGAACCAGCGGTCGTGGGAGATCACCACCGCACAGCCGGGGAAGCTCTCGAGCGCGTTCTCCAACGAGGACAACGTTTCCACGTCGAGGTCGTTGGTCGGCTCGTCGAGCAGTATCAGGTTGCCGCCCTCCTTGAGGGTCAGCGCCAGGTTGAGCCGGTTGCGTTCACCGCCGGACAGCACGCCCGCCGGCTTCTGCTGATCGGGACCCTTGAAACCGAATGCGGATACGTACGCGCGCGACGGGATCTCGTTCTGGCCGACCTCGATGTAGTCCAGCCCGTCGGAGACGACCTCCCACACGGTCTTCTTCGGGTCGATGCCCGCACGGGACTGGTCGACGTAGCTCAGCTTGACGGTCTCGCCGACCTTCACCGTGCCGCTGTCGGGCTGTTCGAGACCGACGATGGTTTTGAACAGCGTGGTCTTGCCCACGCCGTTGGGACCGATCACGCCGACGATGCCGTTTCGCGGCAGCGTGAACGACAGGTCCTTGATCAGGGTGCGGCCACCGAACCCCTTGTCCAGGTTCTTGACCTCGACGACGAGGTTGCCCAGCCGCGGCGGCGTCGGGATCTGGATCTCCTCGAAGTCGAGCTTGCGGGTCTTCTCCGCCTCCGCGGCCATCTCCTCGTAGCGCTGCAGACGGGCCTTGCTCTTGGCCTGGCGCGCCTTAGCGCCCGAGCGCACCCACGCGAGCTCATCCTGGAGCCGCTTCTGCAGTTTGGCGTCCTTGCGCCCCTGCACGGCGACGCGTTCGGCCTTCTTCTCCAGATACGTCGAATAGTTGCCCTCGTACGGATAGGCGCGGCCGCGGTCGAGCTCGAGGATCCACTCGGCGACGTTGTCCAGGAAGTACCGGTCGTGGGTGACCGCCAGGATCGCGCCCTTGTACTCCGCAAGGTGCTGTTCGAGCCACTGCACGCTCTCGGCGTCCAGGTGGTTGGTGGGCTCGTCGAGGAGTAGCAGATCGGGTTTGGACAGCAGCAGCTTGCACAACGCGACCCGGCGACGTTCACCGCCGGAAAGATGTGTGACCGGTTCGTCGGGCGGCGGGCAGCGCAGCGCGTCCATCGCCTGCTCGAGCTGGGAGTCGATGTCCCACGCGTCGGCGGCGTCGAGCTCCTCCTGCAGCCGGCCCATCTCCTCCATCAGCTCATCGGAGTAGTCGGTGGCCATCAACTCGGCGACCTCGTTGTAGCGGTCGAGCCTCTCCTTGATCGCCACGCCCTCTTCGACGTTCTCGCGAACCGTCTTCTCCTCGTTGAGCGGCGGTTCCTGCTGCAGGATGCCCACGGTCGCGCCGGGCTGCAGTAACGCGTCACCGTTGTTGGGCTGATCCAGCCCCGCCATGATCCGCAAGACGCTCGACTTGCCCGCCCCGTTGGGGCCGACGACGCCGATCTTCGCGCCCGGAAGGAAGTTCAGGCTGACGTCGTCGAGGATGACCTTGTCGCCGTGCGCCTTGCGGACCCTCCGCATCGAATAGATGAATTCGGCCATGCCGTGGTTTGCCTTTCAGAAATCGCGATCCAAGGGGTGATGCTCGCGGACCATCGTAGGCGTGGCCTCCTCAGCGGTACCGACAGAGTTGTCGGCGGCGCAGCCGAGAGCTCCTCAAACGGCTGCGCCGACCGGGTGGCCGCTACGCGGTCAGGGGCAGCGCCGTGTCGGGCTGCTCCGCCTCGTCGTCATCACCGACGTTCCCGGACTGGCCGTCCGGATCGGTGCACCGCTGGTCGCTCTGCTGCTTGGCCCGATCGATACGTGCAGTACAACGGGCCAGGTCCGGGCCGACCGACGTCGCTCGCACCTCGACCGATGAGCGTCGATTGCCGTCACGGTCGTCGTACTCACTGGTGTAGACGTGCCCGACGACGATGACGGGATCGCCCTTGACCAACGCGGCGCTGGCCCCGGCGACGACCCGCCCCCAGCAGTTCACCGTGACGAACAACGAGTTTCCCGGCTCCCATGTTCCTTCGGCCGTGCGGCGGCGTGAGTTGCTCGCAACGCGGAACCGGACCATCTCCTGATCTCCGACCCGGCGGTGGATCGGGTCGGTGACGATGTTGCCGACGATGGTGAACGGTGTCTCGAACATGTCGATCTCCTCCAACTTGTTTGTTTGCCGACGGCCCCGGTGGCGCGTCGGTGACACCGTCATTGAGCGCCGCCGGGCCGACACCGGAGGCGGTGCGACGACCCGGTGTCGGTCGGCCCTGTGGATGGATCGGACGTTGGGGATGGCCGGCTTCGTGTCGCCCAGACCGACGCTTTGGCTGGTCCGCCCGCGCGCGATCGACCATTGCGTCGGTTTCGAGCGAACACCGCAGCGAACACCACACGGGGCCTAGGGGCGCCAGCCCCGCGACAGCAGCGCGGTGCGTGCCTGGTCGACGATGTCGGCCCCGCGGTCCTCTTTGATGACATGGATGACGTGCCAGCCAAGCCGCTGCAACGCGCGGTTGGCCTGAACGTCGAGGACATATTGTCGCCGGCTGGTGAGGTGTTGTTTTCCGTCGTATTCGGCGCCGACTTTGAACTCCTCCCAGCACATGTCGATGCGCCGGACGTAGCGGCCCGACTCGTCATGGACGACGAATTGCGTCGTGGGGCAAGGTAGCCCGGCATCGACGAAGAGCAGCCGCAGCCAGGTCTCCATCGGCGACTCGGCACCGCCGTCGACCAGCGGCAACGCCATCCGTAGCAGCCGCAGACCGCGGACACCGCGATGACGTTTCGCCAGTAGCGCGACATCCTCGGCAGCGAACGGGCGGGCGTTCATCAACGCGTCCAGCCGTGCGACAGCCCGGTCGCGCGGCTGATGCCGGCCCAGGTCGAACGCGGTCCGAGCCGGGGTGGTCACCTGGATGTCCGCGACCGCGGTGACCTCGTCCTCGTCCAGGGTCTCGTCGCGGACGATCAGCCCGCGTTGGCGCCGGACCGCCGCGACCAGTTCGATCGGAACGTCGTCGCCGACCCATTTCGCCCCGTGCATCGCGGAGGCGGCCACTCCGGCGATCACCGCCGAGGGCGAGGCGAGGGATACGCCGACGATCCTGTCGCGCAGCGACACCTCATGGCGTCGCGGGACGTAGATGCCGCGGTACAGCGGTCGATACTGACTGCGCAGGTGGGCTCGGGTGAGCTGGCCGGTGGCGACGGCGTCACTGCCGACGAAGGGAATCTCCACACAGTTAGGACGCCGTGACCGCTGGACACGCTCCACTGTTCTCGAAACCGACGCAATGGTCGTCTCGGCGGCCGGAAACCAGCCAAAGCGTCGGTCTGGACGCTCGACTCGGGCCGACTCAGCGAGACGCGTCGCGTCGGGCGAGTTCGGCGAGCATCGCGTTGTAGGCCGCCAGCTCCGCGTCGTCGTCGCGTTCGGCGGCCCGGTCCATCCGCTTCGCGGTGCGCCGATCGCTGCGCGACCACTGGATCAACAGCGCGATCATCACGATCACGAGTGGAACCTCGCCCGCCGCCCAGGCGATGCTGCCGCCTGTCCGCTGATCGGAAAGCAGATCGGTGTGCCAGCTCAGCTGCAGGGACCGGTAGAACGGCTCGCCCAGCACGCTCTTCGTGCCCATCAACACCACACCGAAGAACGCGTGCAACGGCAGGGACGCGAACACCATCCCGATCTTGCCCAGATGGGGGATCTGCCGCGGTGCCGGGTCGATGCCGATCGTCACCCAGTAGAAGAGGTATCCGCTGAGCAGGAAGTGCACGTTCATCAACACGTGGGCGCCGTGCTTGTCGACGGCAGCGTCGTAGAGGCCGCTGAAGTACAGCCCGTAGAAGCCGGCGACGAACATCACCGTCGCCACGATGGGGTTGGTGAAGAAACGCGAGAACCGTGAGTGCAGCGCCGCCAGCAGCCACTCCCGTGGACCGGGCGGATCCCCGCGGCCTGCGGCCGGCAGCGCCCGCAGCGCCAGCGTCATGGGCGCGCCGAGCACCAACAGGATCGGCACCAGCATCGACAGCAACATGTGGGCGATCATGTGCATCGAGAACATCGCCGGCATGTACCGGCCCAGGCCCGACGATGTCGCGATCAGCAGCGTGGCACAACCGCACAACCAGCCGAGCGTCCGGCCCAGCGGCCAGGTGTCGCCGCGACGCCGGAGCCTTCGCACACCGAGCAGATACACCACCGCAAGCACGATCGCGGCGGTGCCGAAGATCAGATCGAAGCGCCAGTCGAGCATCACCCGTGCGAAGGTGGGCGGGCCGGCGAGGTCGTATCCGATGGCCACCTCCACCGGGCTGGGCTGTTCGGCCAAGGGCGGCGGAGGGGTACGCCCGAGCCCGACCGCGATGCCGAACGTCGCACCGAACAGCATCGCTTCGAGCAGCGCCAGCCGGATCAACGGGCCGCGCGCGTCCGGGTCGGCCTGCAGCGCGGCGACCCCCGAGCGGCGTTGCCCCCAACCGATCAGCCCGAGCAGGACCAAGGCCACCGCTTTGGCCACGACCAGCAGGCCGTACTCGGTGCGAATAAGGTCGGCGGGCTCGACCCGCACCAGCGCATTGACCACGCCGCTGATGGCCATCACCACGAAACACCACAGCGCCAGCGCCGAGAACCGGCGCGCCGCGAGGTCGGCGTGGCTGCCTCGGCGCATCGCGTGCACCAACAGGGCCAGCAGCCCACCCGCCCACAACGCTGCCGCACCGAGGTGGAACAGCAGACTGTTGGTCGCCAGGTCGTGGGCGCCGCCGGTCGACGAGTGCCCGGTCAAGCCGAGCGGGACGAGCGTCGCCAGCGCGGCTGCCAGCAGGATCGGCGTCCACGTCCAGCGCAGCACCGGGAGGCTGGCCACGGTGACTGCCGCGGCGAGGAACGCGGTCCACCGCCATGCGCCGACCGTCTCGACGAGGCCGGCGGCCGACCAGACCGCCACCGGATCGAGGTTCTGGCTCAACGCCTGGCCGGAGACATCCGACACGGTCAGCGGAACCATCAGCGCCGCGCACACGGTCCACACGGCCGACGCGCGGGTGCCCAGGCGCAACGCTCGGTAACCGGCCGCATCGAGCACGCCGTTGGCTTGCGGTGGCACCAGGAACGCCGCGAACAGGAAGGATCCCACCGCGATGACCGCCGCGATCTCGCCGGCCGCCCGCACGAACGGCAGCCCGTAGGTGGTGACCGGGCCGGGATCCGGCAACCCGGTCGCGCTCAGCGCGTCGGCCAGCGACAGCGCGCCGATCCCCGCTGCGACCGAGCCCGCGAGAACCGCCACTCCAGCGAGCACCGGCCATACTGCGCTACTGCGCACGCCCGATACCGCCGTCGTCATAGCACCAGCGTATGGCGGCAGCTCAAGCTCGCCGACAGCGCGGTTGTTTACCGCACCACTCGCGATTCGTGTCACCCACCGTGCGCTCGGCGAGCGGGATGCGGTCGCCTACGCACGGCGCGCGACACGACGCTCGATTTCGCGCGCAAAGAACTGCTGACGGGCGATCTTCTCGACTTTGTCCATGTCGCGCAGGATGCCGCGCAGTTCGTCGCGGAACGCGGTGCGCCGGTCGTGGAGATCGGCCGCGGGTTGGAGAAGATGCTGGTCGGCCACCACCTGACGCGCGGTCGCGAACAGCAGGGCCGACACCGATTCGTTGCTGCGCACCCGGCTCTGCGCGACGTACTGGTTGCCCAGTCCGAGTGCTTTCTTGGTCAGGTCCTTCTCGTCGATTTCGGCGGGCGCATCACGCAGCACGTCGGCGACGATCTCGTATGCCTCGAAGAACGGCCTGAGCAACGCGCCGGCCAACAACGGTTGTTTGGCACGCAGCAGCGCATCGACCTGGTCTTCGCCCGCCGTCACCTGCTCCTCCCAGCTGTCTTGCCAGGACAGCTCCTCGGCGACGTGCTCACGAAACGCCGCGGAGTCGGCGAAGTAGAAGTCGAACTTCAACAGGTCGCGCAGCCGCATCACCTGCGACCAGAACGCCTCGAGCCGGTCGGTTTCCGCTCGTCCGGCATACACGAGCGCCAGTTCGACAAGCGAGGTCTCCAGGAAGGCGTCGATGAGCGTGTTGCGGTAGAACGCGGCCTCGTGTTCGTCCTCGGGAGCGATCCGCCAGACGGGCTCGCGCCCCCCTTCCACGCACGTGACGGGGTGCCGGTTGGACAGCGCGTCGAGCGCTGCCCGGACGCCCTCGCTCGTGCGTAACCGCAACGCGCTGTTGGTCATCGGGGTCTGCTTGCGCTCCAGGTAATCGAGCGACGGCTGCAGCGTGTGGTGAATCTGGTCGAGTGTCAACGCGATCCCGCGGGTGGACAGCAACAGCGCCGACACGAGAGCCGAGGCGTTCACCGGCGTGGCCCGTAGGATCCGCCATGACACTTCGAACGCCATCTTCTGCAGCGCAAGGCGTTTGGCGTCGTCATCGGTGGTCATGGGACCGTGGGGCACACCGAGGTATTCGCGCATGGACACGGCCTCGGGGAAACGGACGTAGATCTTGCCGTAGTTGCGCTCGCCCTGCGCCTTGATGAAGTTGTACATCCACGACAGGCTTTCGGGTGTTTTCTCACCCCCGCGGGCGTAGGCGGCGTACTCGGCGGTCTCGTGCAACTGGTCGAAACTGATCGACACCGGCTGCAGCAGGATGTCCTCGCTGCGGCCGTCGAGGTAGGCGTCGGCCACGTACGCGAGCAGGCCGAGCTTGGGCGGCAACATCTTTCCGGTGCGCGATCGGGTGCCTTCGATCGACCAGCTGAGGTTGAACCGCTTCTCCACGATGTAGCCGACGAATTGCCGAAGCACGTATTTGTAGAGCGGATCGTCGAGTTTGCGGCGCAAAAAGATCACGCCGGAATGGCGCATCAACGGCCCCATGAAGCCGAACGAGAGATTGATTCCCGCAAAAGTGTGCACCGGGGGTAACCGGTTCTCCTGCATCGCGACCGGCACGATCACACCATCCAGGTAGGACCGGTGCGAGAACAGCAGCACGGCCGGATGGTTCTCGAGATTGCGGCGCATCGACTCGACTTCGTCCCGGTCGTAGTCGATGTTCGGATCGAAGCCACGACTGAAGATCGCGCGCCCCAGCGACGGGATCAGATCGACCGAAAACCGACTCCAGCCGGTGGAGAGTTCGTCGAGCATCTCCCCCGCCGTGTCGAGGTCCGCATCCGGGATCCGCTCCAGTCCTTCCCGAAAGCGCGCCGACGCCAACAACTCCGGCTTGATCAGCCGGGGCGACTTGTACTCCGGGCCCAACAGCCGCAGCTCGACGCGCTCGATCGCCAGGATCGCACGTCGGATCACGAAACGCGCGAATTCGCGGGGGTTTTCGGCGACGGTGGTGTCGGCCCACTGCTGACGCAGTTCGGAGACCTTTGCGGGTTCACCGGCGACGACACGGGCCCGCGACCGGTCCCGGCTCAAGATCCGGCGCTGCAGGATCTCGGGCGGACGGTAGGTGTCGCGGCCGGAGAGCAGCGCCACCACCTTGGACCGGGTGGGCAGGCCTCCGGGCACCCAGAACACTCGCACCGGCACCACCGAGCGGTCTTCGCCCGCCTCGAGTTCGGATACGAGTTGGGCGAGCACACCGGCGGGCGGGTCGTCGTACGGCAACAGCAGCACGTCGATCTTGGCCTCGGGGTGCTCGCGCCGCTGGTGCTCGAGCCAGTCGTCGAGCAGATCCCGTTCGGCCGGCGAGGAGGCCGACGCCAGCACCAGCGCGTCACCGGTGGGCGTGAAGGGCGTGTACTGGTCGGCCGAGAGCTTCACGGACGCCCCTTGCCCGCGGATTTCGGTGCCGCCTTCTTGACCGCTGTCTTCGCCGCCGCTTTCTTCGCAGCCGGTTTGCCGGCCGCGGGCTTCTCGGCGGGCGGCTTCTTCTTGGCGGGCGCCTTCTTCGACGAGGACGCGCGGCGGGTGTAGAGCTCGGGGGTGGGTAGTTTGTCGTGCGGCCAGTCCGCCAACGTGTCGAGATAGAGCTGACGCACCTCGGCGATGCGGTCCTCCATGTTGTCGTGGTTCCAGTCGTCGACGGGTATCGGCGGGTAGACCACCACGTCGACCGTACCGGGATTGAACGTGCTCGAATCGCGGGCGGCGATCACCTCCGCATTGCGAATCACTATGGGCACTAGAGGGATACCGACTGACATCGCAATCCGGAAGGGACCCTTCTTGAACGGTCCGACCTCGGTGGTGTCCAACCGCGTGCCCTCCGGAGCGATCAGGATCGACAACCCCTTGCGGGCCAGATCCTCGACCTTCTTCAGCCCCTCGACCGCCTTCTCCGGATCCTCTCGGTCGATGAACGCGGCGTCCATGATCCTGCCGAGGGTGCCGACGATGGGATCCTTCTCCAGTTCCCTCTTTCCGACCGACGTGAAATTGGTGTCCACCAGATGACCCGCGATCAACGGGTCGGCCTGGTTGCGGTGGTTGAACAGGAACACCGCGGGCCGCTGCTTGGTCAGGTTCTCCTTGCCGAGCACGTTGAGGTTGATGCCGATCGTGCTCATCAGCGCCCGGCCGAACGCCGCGGTGAAGAAGTTGACACCGGTGCGCTTGCTTCGGGTCAGCAGGCCCAGCCCGACTGCCCCAGCCGCGATCGGGCCCATGGTCGCGATGCCCGCAGCGGTACGGAGTTGCGAAATCGGGTTTGCACCACTGCGACTGGTGAAGCGCAGCACGGGCCAGCCGCGCTTGGCGGCGACCGCGGCGAGCTTGCCTCCGGGGTTCGTCGGCCGCGGGTTACCGACTAGGTACATCAGCGCGACGTCCTCGTCGCCGTCGGCGTAGAAGTAGCTCTTGGACAGGTCGACACCGTGCTCGGCGGCGAACTTCTGCACCGCCCGGGCCTTACCGGGCCCCCAGATGATCGGTCTGGTCACCTCGCCGGTAAGCAAGCCGTCTTCGTCGATCTCGAACGTGTTGCTCAGCACGTTCTCGATGCCGAGAAACCGCGCGACGGGCTCCACCTGGACCGTCAGCGCCGACGAGCTGAGCACGACGGTGTGGCCCCGGGCCATGTGCGCGCGCACCAACTCCCGCATCTCGGGGTAGATGCGGCTGACGATCTTCTGGACGAACAACCGCTCGGCGAGTTCGTCGACGGCGTCGAGCGAGTTGCCGCGCAGCATTCGCGCACCCTTGCCGATCAGGTCCTCGAACTCCGAGCGGCCCAGTTGGTGGTTGAGGCCGGCCTGAACCATGCCGATGAACTCCCCCATCGACATCTGCCGGCGACGAAATCGGTCCTGCGTCATCACCACACCGGTGAAGCCGGCGACCAAGGTACCGTCGAGGTCGAAGAACGCCCCCACCTGAGGTCCCTGGGGGCTGGCCTGGATCTCGGCGACCGACCCCGGCAGCCGCATAGTCCGCCGCGAGGGCTCACCGTTTGCCGAAGTCATTGCGCTGCACTCCCATTGGATGACGGTGAACTGGATGAGCTTGTGTCGACGGCGAACGAGGCGGGTTCGGCTCGGTCGTCGCCGCCGAGGGCGAGCACCTCGTCGAAACCCGACAGCAGGCAGCGCGCCCACAACTGCGGATCGACGATCGCCGCGCGGTCATAGCGACTGGTGATGGTGCAGTAGCCGGATCGCGAGACCAGCACCACCATCATCGCGACCCCCGGTAGCGGGCCGAGCCCGTACTGCCGTAGGACTTTGGCGCCGGCGATGAACGTGTCACCGGCGTACACGGGGACATTGCTGGCCTGGACGTCGGCGTTGACGATGGAGCCGGCCATCGACTCCAGGGCCGTGTCGGGTAGCAGACCCACCAGTGGTGCAATGGCGGTGACCATGTCGATGGCCCGTTCCTCGCGCCTGGTGGTCATCTGGGAGCGGATGTTCCGGATGCGGATTTCCGGATCGGTCAGACCGATCGGCGCCGCAAGATTGACGCCCGCAAAGCGGTTTCCACCCGCCGGATCGGCGTCCGAACGGAGGTTGACCGGCACCGCCATCGGCAGCGTCTCGATCGGCACGCCCATCGCTTCGTGATAGAGCCGCAGCGCACCGCACAAACCGGCCAGATACGCGTCGTTGATGGAGCCGTCCGCGGCCTTGGCAGCCCGATGCAAGATGCCGAACTCGATGTCGATCGCCTCGCTACGCGACGACAGGCTCCGGCGCCGCAGGACCGGCGACGGATCCGCGGCCGGGCCGACCACGCGTGCCCCCGACATGACGTACTCGACGGCGCTGCCGAACCGTGAGATCGGATCGCGGATCACCTCGCCTGCGACGTGTGCGGCGCCGAACAGGGCGCCGCGCACGCGGCCTGCGATGGTTCCCGGCAGCCGAATGATCCCTTGTCTCATCAGGTCATTGGGCGAAAGGTCCTGCGGGATCGGGAGCGGCGGCACGGGCTGGGGCGGCGGGTCACGCTCGAGGTCATAGAGATTCGCGAACATCTCGACACCACCGACGCCGTCGGTGACCGCGTGGCTGAGGTGAACGACCATCGCGGCGCGGTTGTCGGCAAGCCCCTCGACGAGAGTGGCCGTCCACAGCGGTCGCGAGATGTCGAGCGGCGACTGCGCGGCGACCTCGGCCAGGTCGAGCACCTGCCGGAAGGTGCCGGGTTGCGGGGCGCGCACCCGCCGGAGATGGAAGTCGAGGTTGAAGTCGGGGTCGACGACCCACCGCGGCGCCACGGTCGGCAGCGTCGGCATCACCACCTTCTGCCGCAGCCGCAGCACCTTGCGCGACGCGTTCTCGAACTTTGCGCGAAACGTATCCCAGTCCGGCGCACAGTCCAGGATCTCGACGGTCATGATCCCCGACCGGGTGCGCGGGTTGGCCTCGCCGCGGTGCAGGATCTGGTCGAACGGGCTGAGTTCCTCGGGAAGTCCCGACGCATCGAGTTCCGGCACGTCGCTCATGGGCCGCGCTTCCTCCTCATCGTCAAGTCGTGTGGCCACCACGCTAGTCCGCCGCCAGCGGGCGCGAGAGGCTTTGGTAGCTGCAGGACGGCCGACGACCAGTGGAGCGATACACTCCGGACCAACTGCCCTCGTAGCTCAGCGGATAGAGCAGCCGCCTTCTAAGCGGCTGGTCGCAGGTTCGAGTCCTGCCGGGGGCGCTCGTCGGCGGACGCCGTGCCGGTGTGCGAAACATGCGCTCGCCGAGAGCCCACCCATCGACCACCAGACGGGAATACTGCAGCGATGTCCGAATCTCAAGGGAGCGAAGCATTCGATGCCCTGGTGGGACTGCTGGACTACCCGATGTTCGTGGTGACCACGACCAACGGCGCCGAACTGGCCGGATGTCTGGTGGGTTTCGCCAGCCAGACCAGCATCAGTCCGCCCGGGTTTCTTATCGGCCTGTCCAAGAAGAACCGCACCTACCGCGTTGGGTGCGAGGCCACCCACCTGGCCGTACACCTCGTGGCCCGTCGGCACATCGAACTGGCGCGCCTCTTCGGCAGTGAGACCGGTGACCGGGTCAACAAATTCGACCGCGCGGCGTGGCACACCGGTCCGGCGGGCTTACCGATACTCGACGATGCCGGTGCGTGGTTCGCCGGTGAGATCCGTCGTCGCTTCGACGTCGGCGATCACGTCGGCCACCTGCTCGAGCCGGTGGCAGGCCAGTCGACGCGCGATTTCGGCGACTGGGTGACCTCCGCCGATGTCCGCGACCTCACGCCGGGACACGAAGCATGAAACCACCGCATCTGGCGACGGTGGCCGGCCTCGCCGAACTGCTCGAGTACTACCGGGTACCTCCGAACGGCGTGCGGGCCAACATGATCTTCAGCGCCGACGGCGCGGCTGCCTTCGCCGGGCGGGCCGGCCCGCTTTCGGAGCCGGTGGACCAGGCGATGGTGCGGGAGCTTCGCGGATTCGCCGACGCGGTCCTGGTCGGCGCCGGAACCGCTCGTGCCGAGGGCTACGGTCCCGTCCGCGTCGCCACCGGGCAGGGCGGTCGGCCCCTTGCCCGGATCGCCGTCGTCAGTAACTCGGGCGCGCTGCCGGAAACGATGTTCGCGGATTCCGCCCAGCGGCCCATCCTCGTGACGACCGCACGAGCGGCCAAGGATCATGCGCTGACGACCGACAAGCGTCGCGAGGTCGTCCTCGCCGGTGAGGAGAACGTCGATTTCGCCGACTTGCTCGCGCAGTTCCGGGCGCGCGGCATGAAGCGAATCCTCTGCGAAGGCGGACCCACCCTGCTCGATGAACTGACAGCGGCCGATCTGATCGACGAACTGTGCGTGACGATCGCGCCCCGGCTCGCCGGCGTACAGAACGTGGGTCTCGGTGGCGGCGCCCTCGCCACTCCGCGCGCGTTGCACCTCAATCACGCGCTGGCGCACTCGGATTACCTCTATCTCAAGTACTCACGGTCCCCGATGTGACCGCCGACGACGTCGAGCGCCGGCTGAGTCCACTGCCGGACACCGGATACGTCTACCGCACGGCGTGGCGCGTCGCCACCGGCGACATCGACGGCGACCTGCACCTGCGCCTCGACGGGGTGGCCCGCTACATCCAGGAGGTCGGGGCGGAGAACCTCGTCGACGCCGGCGAGGCCGACGACCACCCCCATTGGCTCGTCCAGCGCACCGTCATCGACGTCATCGAGCCGGTCGAGTTTCCTAACGAGGTGTCGTTCAGTCGCTGGTGCTCGGCGTTGTCGACCCGGTGGTGCACGATGCGCGTCGACCTGGTCGGCAGCGACGGCGGCCGCATCGAGACGGAGGGCTTCTGGATCGCCATCAACAGCAAGACCCTGACGCCGCAGCGCGCCTCCGACAGTCTGATCGCGCGGTTCGCGACGACCACCGACGAGCTGCGCCTGAAGTGGCGGCCGTGGCTCCGCAACCTCGACGATGCCGACGAGGTCATGGCTTTTCCGTTGCGGCGCACCGACATCGACTTCTTCGTGCACGTCACCAACACGGCCTACTGGCATGCCATCCACGAAGTCATGGCCCACGTTCCCGACGTCTGCCGCGCTCCGTACCGCACGGTCGTGGAATACCGCCGGCCGATCCGGTACGGCGAGGATGTCAGGATCCGGTGGGCGCGGCGCGGCGACAGAGTGCACATCGCATTGACGGTGGGCGACGACGTCCGGGCCGCCGCGTTGATCGCCAAGTTGTAGCCGGGCCGCTGTGCCGCCGATAGCTCCGTCACGGCCGCCACCGGCCGATACACTCGGCTGGTGAACTCGAAACGCGCTCGCAGGACCGCAGCCGCGGTGTCAGGCAGCGTGTTGACCATCGCGTTGGCGATACCCGCGCATGCCGGCCCGCCGAGCTACGGCAGCAACGGCGTCTTCAACGTCAGCACGAACCCGCGGCCGGGTTGGACGACGGCTTCGATCGAACCCGGGCGGTATCGAGTCGACCAGGCGCCCAGCATGTTTCCCTATCAGAGCGCACCGGGCTCCTGGTACCGATGCCACGACTTTCCGTGCAGCCCCAGCTATCCCGGAAACGTGATCGCCTCGGGTGGGGCGATCCGCGACGTGCCCACGTTCGTCGACATCCTGCCCAGCGATGTCGCGGTGGCCCTGCACAACGTCACGCTCACCATCGCGAACTGAACAGCGGCGCGGTCACTAGGCTGAGCGGGTGATTGATCCCGTACTGGTCCACATCGAGGACCGCATCGCCGTTCTCACCGTCAACGACCCGGAGCGTCGCAACGCGGTCACGTTCGAGATGTCCGCGGCGTTGCGCCAAGCCGTGGATGCCGCGGAGGCGAACCCGCAGGTGCACGCGGTGATCGTCACGGGTGCGGGTAAGGCGTTCTGTGCCGGCGCAGACCTGAGCGCGCTCGGTTCGGCGACCGAGGAGGGGCTGCTCAGGATCTACGACGGCTTCCTCGCGGTCGCCAACTGCGCGCTGCCCACCATCGCGGCGGTCAACGGCGCGGCGGTCGGCGCCGGGCTGAACCTGGCGCTGGCGGCCGACGTGCGTATCGCCGGGCCGGCGGCGCTTTTCGACCCTCGCTTCCAGAAGTTGGGCATCCACCCGGGCGGCGGTGCGACCTGGATGCTGCAGCGAGCGGTCGGGCCACAGGCTGCCCGCGCCTCGTTGCTGTTCGGGATGCGGTTCGACGCCGATGCCGCCGTGCGGTACGGGCTGGCGCTCGAGGTCGCCGAGGACGCGGTGGCCGCCGCGCGTGAGTTGGCCAAGGGGCCGGCGGGCGCACCGCGTGAGGTGGTGCTCGCGACCAAGGCGTCGATGCGAGCGACCGCCAACCCAGGTGTCGTCGACGTCGACCAGCACCGCATCGCGGTCGAGACCGAACTCGGTCCGCAGGCCACCTCCATCAGCTCCCCCGAGTTCGCCGAACGCCTCGCCGCCGCCAAACGCAAGTGACTTTTGGCGGTGTCCGAGCTCGTTTCTGCGTCCAGGGCTGCGCCGCTTCGTAGACCACGACCCTAGACGCAGAATTCAGCGCGACGGGGCGGCGACTCAGACGCTGTCGAGATAGAACCAGCGGCCCGCGCGACGCTCGAACCGGCTGCGCTCGTGCAGTGCGCCCGGCCGCCCGGTGCGGGTGTACCGTGCCTCGAACTCCACCTCGCCGAGTTCATCGTCGGCGCCACCGGAGACCACGTCGGTGATCGTCAGACCACACCACGTCATGTCCGGGTCGACTGTCACCTCCGGCGGGCGCGTACGCGGATGCCAGGTACGAAAAAGATAGTCCGCGAGGCCCTTTGCGAAGGCGACATAGCGCGACCGCATGAGTTGCTCAGCGGTCGCCGCCACGCGCTCACCGTCGTGAAGCGGTTCGCAGCAGGCAAAGTATGCAGCACCGCTGCCGCAGGGACACCCGCGCGTCCTGGCGTGGCCCATGCTTCAGAGATCCAGCAGCGCAGTGTCGGGCGCCTCGATCAGGTCACGCAGCTCGCACATGAACGCCGCCACCGTTGCGCCGTCGGCGATCCGGTGGTCGAACGCACATGTCAACGTCATCGTCGGTCGGGCGACAACCTCGTCGTCGACGACGACTGCGCGCGGCTTGAGCGAGCCGATGCCGAGGATGGCCGCTTCCGGGTAGTTGATCACGGGCACCCCGTCGTCGAGTCCGAGCGCGCCGAAGTTGGACACGGTGAACGTCGAGCCTTGTAGTTCAGTCGGTTTCAGTGTGCCGGCGCGCGCATCGCGGATCAGCCGGGCCACCGCCTCGGCCAGTTCCCGGGTCGTCTTGAGGTGAGCGTCGCCGACGACCGGTACCAGCAGGCCCCGCGGCGCCGCGACCCCGAACCCGAGATGCAGGGCCGAATGGAAGTGAATCTGCGCGGCGTCGTTGGTGTCCACCCAAGTGGCGTTCAGGTGGGGGTGATGCCCCAGCGCGATCGTCAGCAACCGCAATGTCAGCACGAACGGCGTGATCGGCGCGTCCTCGCCGGTGCGGTCACGAAGTCGGTCCCTCAGCCGCAGCAGATTCGTTGCGTCCACCTGCACGGAGGTGTGCGCGTCGGGAATCTCTCTGCGCGACGATGTCATCCGCCGGGCCATCTCGGCCTGCACGCCCCCGACCGTCGCCATGTCCGGGCCGGGTGCGGACGCGCCCGCCGCGGCGAGCACATCGTCGCGGGTGATCACCCCGTCCGGTCCGGAGCCGGCCACTGCACCGAGGTCGACGTTTCGTTCGGCGGCCAGCTTGCGCACCGGCGGCTTGGCGCGGGCACGGTGTGGCCCCTCAGTGGTTGGCGGTGTGGCCGATCGCCTGCTGTGGTCCATCGCGTCATCGGCGCCGTATCCGACCAGCACCGGTTTGCGCTTCGCGGGGGGCGGTTCGGCATCGGTGGCGATCCGCACCAGCGTGGCGCCGACGGCCAGCGTCTCACCCGCACGGCCGCCGAGTTCGACCACTCGACCCGCGTAGGGACTGGGTATCTCGACTTCTGCCTTGTTGGTTTCGACGGTGCACAGGGTCTGGTTGAGTTCGACGTCGTCGCCGACCGAGACGCTCCATGCCGTGATCGTCGCGTCCTCGAGGCCCTCACCCAGATCGGGTACACGAAAATCCATCACGGTCATGGCTGCTCCATCGTTCGTTCGACGCAGTCGAGTAGCCGGTCCACTCCCGGCAGCCACAGGTTCTCAAGCCGCGCAGGCGGATACGGTGTGTCGAACCCTGTCGCCCGCAGCACGGGCGCCTCCAGCTCATAGAACAACTCCTCCTGGATGCGCGCCGCCAGTTCGGCGCCGAAGCCCAGCGTGCGCGGCCCTTCGTGCATCACGACCACCCGGCCGGTGCGGCGCACCGATTCCGCTATCGCGTCGAAGTCCAGCGGGTTCAGCGTGCGCAGGTCGAGCACCTCGATGCTCCAGCGCTTCGCTGCGAGTTCCGCGGCGCTCAGCGCGGTGGCGACCAGCGGGCCGTAGGTCACCACGGTGACGTCCGCGCCGACACGCCGGACCGCGGCCCGCCCGAGCGGCAGCCCCGGTGTCGTGGTGTCGACGGCTTCACGGGCCCAGTAGCGGCGCTTGGGCTCCAGATAGATGACGGGGTCACGGCTGGTGATCGACTGTCGCAGCAGCCAATACGCGTCCGACGGTGTCGAGGGGGCCACGACCTTCAGTCCGGCGGTGTGCAGCCAGTGGGTTTCGGTGGACTCGGAATGGTGTTCCACGGCGCCGATTCCACCGAAGGACGGGATGCGGATCGTCACCGGCATGTCGACGTCGCCCCGGGTGCGCATCCGGTACTTGGCCAGGTGGCTGACGATCTGGTCGAATGCCGGCGCGGCGAACCCGTCGAACTGGATCTCGGGCACCGGAATCAGGCCGCGGATGGCCATGCCGATCGCGATCCCGACGATCCCCGACTCCGCCAGCGGCGTATCGAAACACCGCTGCGGACCGAAGGTTTCGGCAAGCCCCTCGGTGACGCGGAAGACGCCTCCGAGGGCGGCGACGTCTTCGCCGAACACCAGTACCCGATCGTCGCAGGCCATCGCGTCGTGCAATGCGCGGTTGATGGCCTGCACCATGGTCAGTGTCGGCACGGCCGGCATCGGGGTCATGAGCGGCTCGGGAGGTTCCTCGTCTTCGTAGCGTGCCGGCCGGTCGATGATCTGCGTCATCTCACGCCTCCTTGGCCAATTCCGCGCAGAGTTGTTCGCGTTGAGCCGCCAAGTCCGGGGTGATGTCGTGATAGACCGTGTCGAACATGTCGGTGACGTCGAAGTCCTCTGCGCCGACGATCGTGTCCCGCAACCCCGCGCGCAGCCGTTTCGATTTGGTTCTGACCCGCTCTTCGAGCCGATCGGACCACACGCCGATCGACTGCAGATATGTGCGGTAGCGCGTGATCGGGTCGCGGGCCGCCCACTGCTCGACTTCCTCGTGGCTTCGGTAGCGACTCGGATCGTCGGAGGTGGTGTGCGGGCCCATCCGATAGGTGATCGCCTCGACCAGCGTCGGGCCGCCGCCGTCCCTGGCCCGCTGCGCGGCCTGCGCGGTCACCGCGAAGCACGCCAGTACGTCGTTGCCGTCCACCCGGATCCCCGGCATGCCGTAACCGGTGGCGCGGTGCGCGATCGACGGCCCGGCCATCTGCCGGCGAACGGGCACCGAGATCGCCCACTGGTTGTTCTGGACCAAGAACACGCACGGCGCCCGGTACACCGCGGCGACGTTCAGCGCCTCGTGCACGTCGCCGGTGCTGGTGGCCCCGTCGCCGATGAACGCCACCGTCACCGAATCCTCGCCAAGCCGTTGGGCCGCCATCGCCGCGCCCACGGCGTGCAGGCTCTGCGTACCGATGGGGATCGCGATCGGGGCGACGCACTTCTCGGTGAAACCCGGTCCGCCGTGCCATTTACCCCGCCACACCGCGCCGATCTGAGCGGGTGTGATGCCGCGCAGCAGGAAGGCGCCGATCTCGCGGTACTGCGGAAACAGCCAGTCGGTCTTGCGCAGGCATGCGGCGGCGCCGATCTGGGCGGCCTCCTGGCCGCGGCACGAGGCGAACAGCGCCAGTTCGCCCTGTCGCTGCAGGTTGACGAATTCGCCGTCGAGGTCGCGGGTGAGGACCATCGATTCGTAGAGCCAGCCGAGTGTCTCGGGTGGAAGGTCTCTGCGGTATCGGGTGGCCGCGTCCGACGTGGTCGGCGTCCCGTCCGGGGCGACCAGCTGTATGGGCTCCATCTCGACGTCGAGCGACTCGAGGGGTGCCGAAGCCAACCCTGCCATACCGCCTCCTAGGGCCACTGACGACGGGTCGCGCCGTCAGTCGACTGAGGTGCTCAGCACGGAGGCGGGTAGAGCAGGCCCTCCGGTGGGAGGCTGTCGGCTAGTCGCCGGGGTGGGGCGCTAACGCGACGATGCGCTCTGCTCGCCGCAGTACTGGGGCATCCACCATTATGCCCTCGAACTGGAAGACGCCCCGGGCATCGCGGGCCGCGGCCAGCACGTGTCGCGCCCACTGCACCTGCTCGGCGGTCGGCGCATAGCCGTCACGGATGACCGCGACCTGCGAAGGGTGAATCGCGACCTTCACGTCGAAGCCCACCGCGACCGCGTCGTCGACCTCGCCGCGGAGGCCGTCGAGGTCCTTAATGTCGAGGTACACGGAGTCGAGCGCCATCCGCCCATATGCCTTGGCGGCCAGCAGTGTCTGCGACCGCACGTGCTTGGCGACTTCGCGATAGCTGCCGTCGGGATACCGGTTCGCCGTGCCGCCGGTCACCGCGAACAAGTCCTCGGCACCCCACATCAGCGCGACCGCGTTGTCCATGCGCGCCAGGTCGGTAACGGCGAGGGCGCCCAGCGGCGTCTCGATCAGCACCACGACGTCCAGCGGCGCCAGATCGCGCACCTGCCGTGGCTGCTCGGTCTTGGCGAGCATGACCGTGGTGTAGTCGGTCTTCGACAGTGCTTCCAGGTCGAGCGGATGATCCGGTGTGCTGCTGGGGTTGACCCGCACCACCGTGCGCTGCGGGTCCAGCGGCGTCTCGACGAGCGCCGCGCGAGCGGCCTCCCGGTCTTTGGCGGCGACGCCGTCCTCGAGGTCGAGGATCACGACATCGGCGGCCGCGGCGGCCTTTTCGAACCGTTCCGGCCGATCGGCCGGACAGAACAGCCAGGCCGGTCCGCTCGCCGGGACCACTATGCTTCTCCCCCCGGTCCCGTCGGCTGCATGCGCACCATGGTTTTTCGCGAAGCGGTCGCCACGATGTCACCGTGCTGGTTCCGCCCGACGTGCGAGAAGGTCACGATGCCCTCCCCCGGCCGGCTCTTCGACTCCCGCTTTTCGATCACCTCGGATTCGGCATAAAGCGTGTCGCCGTGGAAAAGCGGTTTTGGAAAGGCGATTTCGCCGAAGCCCAGGTTGCCCACGATGGTGCCCTGCGTCAGCTGAGCCACCGACAACCCGACGAGGGTGGACAGTGTGAACATCGAGTTGACCAGCCGCTGATTGAACGGCGGCAAAGCGTCGGAGAACGCGGCGTCCAGGTGCAGCGCCTGGGTGTTCATCGTCAGCGTCGTGAACAACACGTTGTCCGCCTCGGTGATCGTGCGCCCCGGCCGGTGCTGGTACAGGACGCCGGTCTCGAACTCCTCATACCAGAGACCACGCTGAACGATCACCTTCTTGTCACTCACAGACCCAGCTCCCGTCCGATCAACATCAACTGCACTTCCGTTGTGCCCTCGCCGATTTCGAGAATCTTGCTGTCGCGGTAGTGCCGCGCGACGGAGTACTCGTTCATGAAGCCGTACCCGCCGAAGATCTGGGTGGCGTCGCGAGCGTTGTCCATCGCGGCCTCACTGGCCACCATCTTGGCGATCGAGGCCGCCTTCTTGAACGGCTTTCCCGCCAGCATCAGTGCGGCGGCGTCGTAGTAGGCCGTTCGGGCGATATGCGCCCGCGCCTCCATCCGCGCGATCTTGAATGCGATCGCCTGGTAGCTGCCGATCGCCGCGCCGAACGCCTCGCGTTCCTTGGCGTACTTGACCGATTCGTCGACACAGCCCTGCGCCGCACCCACCGACAGCGCGGCGATCGCGATCCGGCCCTCGTCGAGGATGCGCAGGAAATTCGCATATCCCCGGCCGCGTTCGCCGAGCAGGTTGGCCTCGGGAACCCGCACGTCGTCGAAGCTCAACGGGTGGGTGTCCGACGCGTTCCAGCCGACCTTGCTGTACGCCGGTTCGGCGGTGAAACCCTCGATGGGCACCGGTACCAGGATCGACGAAATCTCCTTCTTGCCCCCGCCACCCCCCGTCACAGCGGTCACGGTCACCAGCTTGGTGATATCGGTGCCCGAGTTGGTGATGAACTGTTTGGAGCCGTTGATGACCCAGTGGCCGTCGTCGAGGCGGGCGGTGGTCTTGGTGGCGCCGGCGTCGCTGCCGCCGCCGGCCTCGGTGAGCCCGAACGCGCCGAGCGCCTTACCGCTGGCCAGCAGCGGCAGCCATTCCTGCTTCTGCTCTTCGCTACCGAACCGGTACACCGGCATCGCGCCCAGCGACACCCCCGCCTCGAGCGTGATCGCGACGCTCTGGTCGACCTTGCCGAGTTCCTCCAGGGCAAGGCACAAAGCGAAGTAGTCGCCACCCATGCCGCCGAACTCTTCGGGGAACGGCAGGCCGAAAAGGCCCATGTCGGCCATCCCCGCCACCACCTCGTACGGGAACGAGTGTTCCTCGTCGTGTTTGGCGGCGACGGGCGCCACCACGCTCTGGGCGAAGTCGCGGACGGTCTTCGTCAACTGTTCATAGTGGTCCGGCAGCATGCCGGTGGCCAGAACGTTGCTCATGCTTGCGGCTCCTCGGTTGCCGTTATCCGGGCCAGCAGTTGACCCACCTTGACTTGATCTCCTTGTGCGACAAGGAGTTCGACCACGCCGTCGACGGGCGCGGTCAGTGCGTGTTCCATCTTCATCGCCTCGACGGTCACCACAACAGTGCCCGCGGCAACCCGATCGCCATCGCCGACCCCGACTGCCACAATGGAACCCGGCATGGGGCTGGTCAGCTCGGCGTCGCCGCTGTGCGCGTCGTCCGGCCGCACCGGGGCCTCACGAACCTCCTCGACCGCGAGGGTACGGTCGCCACCGGCAAGCCAAACCCGTCCGTCATCGGCGGCGACGACGTAATCGGTGCGCACACCGTCGAACGTGACCGCCAGCCGATCGCCTGCCAGCGACGCCGAAAGCGGATGTGGTCGGCCGTCTTCGATCACCGCGTTCGCCGCCGCCGGTGTGCCGGTGAGGTGGACGTGGTCGGTGCGCTCACCGGACTGCAACCGGTACGTCGTGGGCGCATGGTGGCCTATCCGCCAGCCCGACGGGGCGGCCCACAGGTCCGCGACGGGTTGCGGCCATGCGCGCAGCCATTTGTATGCCGCAGCGGCGACCAGGTCGCGGTCCTGCGCGGTCGCCGGTTGGAAACCCGGTGCGCGACGGTCGAGTAGACCGGTGTCGAGGCGGCCCGCGGTGACATCGGGGTCGGCGAGAAGGAATCGCAGGAACTCGATATTGGTGGTGACACCGAGCACGGCGGTATCGGCCAAGGCCCGGTCCAGGGCGCGCAGGGCACCGGCACGGTCGGCGGCGTGCGCAATGACCTTCGACAGCATCGGGTCGTAGTCGCTGCCGATCACCGAGCCACACGCCAACCCCGAGTCGACACGGACGCCGGGTCCCTGTGGCTCGACGAGGTCGAACACCCGGCCACCCGTCGGCAGGAAACCGCGTCCGGGATCTTCGGCGTAAACCCGGGCCTCGACGGCATGCCCGGTCATGGTGATGTCGTCCTGTGCGATCGACAGTTTCTCGCCCGCGGCGATGCGCACCTGCTGCTCGACGAGGTCGACGCCGGTGACCATTTCGGTGACCGGGTGCTCGACCTGCAGGCGGGTGTTCATCTCCATGAAGAAGAATTCGTCGGGCCGGTCCGCGGACACGATGAACTCGACCGTGCCCGCACCGCTGTAGTCGACGCTACGCGCGGTGTCGCAGGCCGCCGCGCCGATCCTCGCCCGCGTCGCCTCGTCCAGCAGCGGGGACGGTGCCTCCTCGACGACCTTCTGATGGCGGCGCTGCAGGCTGCACTCGCGCTCGCCGAGGTGCACCACGTTGCCGTAGCCGTCCGCGAGCACCTGTACCTCGATGTGGCGCGGATTCAACACGAACCGTTCCAGGAACAGCGTGTCGTCACCGAACGCGGCGGCAGCCTCGCGACGGGCGCTCGCCACCGCGGCCGGCAGTTGCCCGGGCTCATGCACCACGCGCATGCCCTTTCCGCCACCGCCCGCCGACGGTTTCACCAGCACCGGGAACCCGACCTCCTCGGCGCCTGCGACGAGGTCGTCGTCGGACAGGCCGGGACGGGACACGCCGGGCACCACCGGCACCCCGAACGCCGACGCCGCGGCCTTTGCCGCGATCTTGTCGCCCATGGTCTGGATCGCGCCGACCGGCGGGCCGATGAACACGATACCGGCGTCTCGCAGGGCCGCGGCGAATTGTGCGTTCTCCGAGAGGAATCCGTAGCCGGGATGAACGGCCTGGGCACCGGTTCGTCGGGCCGCGGCGACCACCGCGTCGATGTTGAGGTAGCTCTCCCGGGCCGCGGACGGGCCGATGTGCACCGCGATGTCGGCCTCGGCGACGTGGCGGGCGCCGGCATCGGCGTCGCTGAACACCGCGACCGAACGTATCCCCATGGCGCGCAACGTGCGGATGACCCGGACGGCGATCTCGCCCCGGTTGGCGACCAGGACGGTGTGGAAGGTCAGGGTTTCAGCCATCATCACATCCGGAAGACACCGTAGGAAATCGACTCGAGCGGAGCCTGACCGACGACCGAAAGCGCCAGCCCGAGCACCGTTCTCGTGTCCACGGGGTCGATGACACCGTCGTCCCACAACCGCGCGGTCGAGTAGTACGGATTGCCCTGGTACTCGTACTGCGCACGAATCGGCGCCTTGAAGTCCTCCTCTTCTTCGGCGGTCATTTCACCGCGCACGGTCGCCAGTACCGATGCGGCTTGCTCGCCACCCATCACCGAGATCCTGGCATTGGGCCACATCCACAGGAAGCGCGGCGAATACGCACGCCCGCACATCGAGTAGTTACCCGCCCCGTACGAGCCGCCGATCACCACCGTCAGCTTCGGCACCCGCGCGCACGCCACCGCGGTGACCATTTTCGCGCCGTGCTTGGCGATGCCGCCCGCCTCGTAGTCGCGACCGACCATGAAGCCGGAGATGTTCTGCAGGAAGACCAGTGGTGTGTTCCGCTTATCGCACAGCTCGATGAAATGTGCGCCCTTGAGCGCTGATTCGCTGAACAGCACGCCGTTATTGGCGATGATGCCCACCGGATGGCCGTGGATCCGGGCGAATCCGGTCACCAGGGTGGCGCCGTATTCGGCCTTGAACTCGGCGAATTCGCCGCCGTCCACGATGCGCGTGACAACCTCGTGCACGTCGTAGGGCACCCGCGAGTCGACCGGCACCACGTCGTAGAGCTCGGTCTGATCGGCCACCGGCTCCAAAGTCGGGCGCAGCTCCCACGGCAGCGGCTCGCGGGGGCCCAGGGTGGCGACGATGCGCCGCACGATGCGCAGCGCATCGCGGTCGTCGTGGGCCAAATGATCTGTCACACCGGAGGTTTTGGAGTGCAGATCGCCGCCGCCGAGTTCCTCGGCTGTGACCACCTCACCGGTTGCGGCCTTCACCAACGGTGGCCCGCCGAGGAAGATGGTGCCCTGGTCGCGCACGATCACCGCCTCGTCGCTCATCGCGGGAACGTACGCGCCGCCGGCAGTGCAGGACCCCAGCACGGCCGCGATCTGCGGAATGCCCTCGGCTGAGAGGTTGGCCTGGTTGTAGAAGATGCGGCCGAAGTGGTCGCGATCCGGAAACACCTCGTCCTGGCGGGGCAGGAACGCCCCGCCGGAGTCGACCAGATAGATGCAGGGCAGCCGGTTCTGGCCGGCGACCTCCTGGGCGCGCAGATGCTTTTTGACCGTGATCGGGTAGTAGGTGCCGCCCTTGACGGTAGCGTCGTTGGCGACGATCACGCATTCGCGCCCGGAAACACGGCCGATCCCGGTGATCATGCCCGCGCCCGGGGACTCGTCGTCGTACATGCCGTCGGCGGCCAGCGGGGACAGTTCCAGGAACGGGCTGCCCGGGTCCAGCAGGCCGTCCACCCGGTCGCGCGGCAACAACTTGCCGCGGCTGACATGACGCTCGCGGGCGCGCTCGGGGCCGCCGAGCGCTGCGGCGGCGAGCTTCGAACGCAGTTCGTCTACCAGCGCGAGATGCTGCTCGCGATGTGAAGGCCGCGATGCCATCGGTGAACCCGTTCAGTTGAGTTAATGACGAATAACCCATGGTATGTTAGTCACGATTAACCGAGTTGTCTACAGCTGGCGGGAGGCGCGGTGTCCCCTACTCCGGTCTCCCCGGTGCCTGCTACCACCCGACGCAGCAAGGCGAAATCGGATCGCCGCTCCCAGTTGATCGCCGCAGCGGAGCGATTGGTGGCGGAGCGGGGCTATCTGGCGGTGCGGCTGGAGGATATCGGCGCGGCGGCCGGAGTCAGCGGACCGGCGATCTACCGTCACTTCCCCAACAAGGAGGCGTTGCTGGTCGAGTTGCTGGTCGGGATCAGCACCCGGCTGCTGGCGGGCGCGATGGAGGTCGTCGCCAGCGCCGACGATCCCGCGTCGGCGCTGGACGCTCTGATCGACTTTCACTTGGACTTCGCGCTCGAAGAGTCCGACCTCATCCGCATCCAGGACCGTGACCTCGGCAATCTGCCCCCCTCGGCCAAGCGTCAGGTGCGCAAGGCGCAACGCCAATACGTCGAGATCTGGGTGGACGTGCTGCGACGGGTCAACGAGTCGCTCGCGGAGGCCGACGCCCGGCTGATGGCGCACGCGACGTTCGGGCTGCTGAACTCAACGCCGCACGCGCTCAAACCGGGTAGCGCAAAAACGGCCGAGGCCAGCCCGCGAACCGTCTTGAAGACAATGACGGTCGCGGCGCTGACCCCGGCCGCTGGGGAGACTTGAGCGTCTAGTACCAGGCTCGCCTGCCGCCGACAGGGCGGCCCATGGATCCCAGAATCCAGAACACCGCGCCGATGACCATGAGGATGATCCCGATGGTCCACAGGATATTGATCCCGAAGATCAGGCCGAGGATGAGCAGGATCGCTCCGAGGATAATCATGTGTATTCCTTTCGAATCAGCAATCGCCAGTGGATTACTGGCTGGGTTCGGGCAGATCGCAGTTTTCCACCTTGGGGTTGACGCCCGCATAGTTCAGCGGACCGACGACGACCGTCAAAGCGATGCTTCCCGCTGTTGCGCAATTGGTTTCACTGGTCTGGAAGTAGCCGCGTTGGTACGCGGCGAATGCGCCGATCAGCAACCAGACGAGCACCAGAACGCCGAGAATTCCGCCACCTCGCATGCTGCGCCTCCTTTGTCGCGCCCGATCGGCGCGTGCGCAGCGTTTACCCGGCAGATAATTTCGGTAAACGTGGCTACGGCGTCAATTCGGTTACGGGTTCGGATGCTGGCCGAAAGCCGCAATCAGCCACTCGCGCATGGCTTTGACCAGCATGGCGCGATTCTCGCGCTTGTCGATCTCGTGGCCGTCGTCGTCGAACATCAGCAGTTCGACTTTTCGGTTAAGCGCTTGCAGCGCTTCGAACATTTGCTGGGACTCACTGGGCGGCACGTTGGTGTCGTTGGCGCCGTGCACCAGTAGCAACGGCGCGGTCATCGCCTCGACGCGCTGTAGCGGCGATAGATGCTCGAGCAGATCGCGGTCCCCGACCGGGTGACCGTACTTGGGGTAGGCGGCGGCCGCGATCCAGGGTTCGGTGTTGCGGTACCAGGTGTTCAGATCACTCATGCCGCAGATGCTGATCCCGGCGGCGAACCTCCCCGGGTGGAAGGTGAGCGCCGCCTGCGTCAGATAGCCGCCGTACGACCAGCCACAGCACGCCATGCGGTCGACCGGCGCGACACCGTGTTCGACGAGGTAGGCGACCGCATCGGCGACGTCGTCGATCGCGGCGAACCGTCCCTCTCTGTCGTCGGCGTGCATGAACGTCCTGCCGAAGCCTCCGGAACCCCGCACGTTCGGCAGGAAGACGCTGATGCCCTCCTCGAGCAACGGCGGGAAGAACTCGTTGTAGCCAGGCCTGCCCTGGCCCTCGGGCCCGCCGTGCAAGAACAGCATCGCGCCGATCGTCGGGACGCCTTCGGGCGGGCGGAACAACCAGCCGGTGAAGCGCAGACCGTCACGCGCGGTGACGGTCTCCAGCGTCGGGTCTGCGCTGAGCGGCCCAGAGCTGGGTTCGCGGCCGACGACCTCCCACACCCCGGTGCGCGGGTCGACCAGCTCGACGGTCGGCGGGGTGGCCGGGCCCTCGACCGTCATCGCCAGCATCGAGCCGCCTGCGCTGATACTCAACTGGCTGGCCACCATGCCGGGCAGCGGGATTCGCTCGTGCAGTGTGTTGTCGCCGAGCTCGAGGATCTGTAATTCGCTGGCGCCGTGTATGTTCCACAACATCGCCACCGTCGACATGTCGTCGCTGACGGTGAACTCGTCGAGCTCGTAGCCGGGGTGCTCGGCAACGACTTGATAAGCCACGCCGTCGGCCGTGACCGTGACCTCAAGCAGGCGCGCATGCTCGGTGCCGTTTTCGCTGCGGATCAGGGCGCGCACATAGCCTTCGGTGCTGCCGAGGTCGTACATGGTCGCCGGCTGGTACAGGTTGGTGAGCTCGCCTTCGACCCCGGCGCGTAGTCGGCGCGCGTAATGGTCGTCGAGGATGATGCCGGTATCCGTGGTCGAGCCTGGATCGTATGGCAGCAAAGCGGTTTCGGTGCCACCGCGAAGCATGATCAGGTCGCGGTAGCCGCGCGGCCCGACCCGCACCAGTGCGGCGCCGGCCCAGGCGTCGACCAACCGGCCGCCGGAGCGCCGATCCAGCACGGTGGTGCGGCCAGTCGCCGGGTCGATCAGACACGAGCTACCGACCCCATCCTCGCCGGTCAGGATCGCCGCCACCCGAGTTCCGTCCCAGTTGATCAACTCGGCGGTGCCCTCCGGCGCTCCGGGGTGCCACGAGTCGATGCGACGGGCGTCACGGTCGTCTGGATCAGTTGTCACCACCCAGATCTGAGTGCGGGTACTGCCATCGGGGGCCACTTCACATGCGAGCCAGTGACCGTCGGCCGAGTGCAGCACCCGCGTCACCGGGCCTTCGACGGGCAACTCCACATCGCGCGACGAGCTTGCCCGCCAGCCGCGCAGGAAACGCTGCACCGCGCGCGGGAAGCCACCGTCGTCGACCAGATGTGCGAACGCGGTGGCGTCCGGCGACATCGACGCGCCGTAGACCCTGCGAACGTGCTCTCCCACCGGACCGATTGTGCCTAACCCGGGCAAGCGAGATGTCGCCGCACGGCCTGTTGAGCGGTCGCCCAGGTACCCTCGCACCCATGAGGTGGGTATGACCGATACACCACGGCCCGGTCGCGACGAGCAGTCGCAGGGCTACGGCCATCCGGGGTACAGCGATCCGGCGTACGCCAGCCAGGCGTACGGCCCCACCTATCAGGCACCCCCGAGACCTGCACCGACGGAGCGACTGCCGTCGTACGGCGCCTACGGGTACGACCCCTATGGGACCGGCCAGTACGGGGCACCGTACCCGCCCGGCGAGTCGTCGGCGCCGCCGCCGGAGGAACCGAAGTCGCCCCGCTGGCTCTGGATCGTCGCAGGGATCGCGGTGCTGACGGTGATCGGTCTGGTGATCGCGCTGGTCGTCGTCAACAGTTCGCAGCAGCAGACCGTCGTCGCACCACCCCCGATGCAGGAACCCGACTTCACCACGCCGATCCCCACGACGACGCGCCCGCCGACCGTCCCGCGGACGACCCGGCCGAGCGTGCCCGTGGTGCCGACGGTGCCGAGTACGCCCCGCACGACGACCCCCGGCGTGCCCCAGACCGTCGTCTATGTGGTCAGTGGTTCGGGGCGCGCCATCAACATCACCTACGTCGACACCGGTGGTCTGCTGCAGACCGAGTTCAACGTGATGCTGCCGTGGAGCAAGGAAGTCGAGTTGTCCGAATCGGCCGCGGCGTCGGCGAGTGTCAGCATCATCAACGTCGGCCGCGAAGTGAACTGTTCGATCACCGTCGACGGCGCCGTGGTTCAGCAGCGCACCGGTGCCGGCCTGACCATCTGCACGGCCAGCGGTTAACCCGGCGCGCGCGGGACGCGAACGGCGAGCATGGCCAACAGTCCCGCGGCGAGCACCACGACCAGCCCGCCCATACCCGCCCGGTCCGTACCGAAGACCGCGATGAACAGCGAGAACAGGAACGGCGCAAGATACGAAACGGCGCGGCCGGTGGTCGTGTAAAGGCCGAACGCGACGCCCTCCTTGCCGTGGGCCGACATGCGCAGCATCAGCGTCCGCGCGGCAGACAGCGTCGGCCCGATGAACAGGCACAGCGCCAGCCCGCATAGCCAGAACGCCAGTGCCCCGTTCAGCGCCATCAGCGTGAGGCCGACGCCGATCATCGCGGCGAGCGAGACGACGATGACCGGTTTGGCGCCGAACCGATCGTCGAGCAGACCGCCGAGGACGGCGCCGACGGCGGCGATCGTGCTGGCGCTCACCCCGAACAGCAGCACGTCGGCCTCGGAGACGCCATAGACCCGCACGCCGAGCACCGCGCCGAACGCGAAGATCCCCGTGAGACCGTCACGGAACACTGCGCTGGCGATCAGGTAGTACACGACGTTGTGATCACGACGCCATTCGCTGCGGATGTCGGTCCACAGCTTGCGGTATCCGCCGACAAACCCGACCCTCCGCTGTTGCTCCACTGGTCCGGGTCTCACGCTGGGCACGGCTAGCAGCACCGGTACGGCGAAGAGCCCGAACCAGACGGCCGTGAAAACCATGGCGGCCCTGACGTTCTGGCCGTCCTCGACCGGCAGACCCAGCATCCCGCCGTCACCTGAGATGAACCCCAGGTAGACCACCAACAACAGCGTGACACTGCCGAAATAGCCCAAGCCGAGGCCGAATCCGGAGATCTGGCCGGATGTCTGCGGTGTCGACAGCTGGCGCAGCATCGCGTTGTAGGGCACGGTTGCCAGTTCGTTGCACGCCGACGCGCAACCCAGGAGCACCAAACCGAGCGCCAGGTAGCGGTAGTCATCGCGGACCAGGCTCATCGCCGAGATCAGCACCACCGCCGTCACGCTGAGCACGGCCAGCACGCGGCGGCGTCGCCACGGCGCGTCGACCCACACCCCGGTCACCGGCGCCAGCAGGGCCACGGCCAGTCCGGCCGCGCCCAGCGCCCAGCCGAGCCAACTGGTCGCGCTGATGTCCCCAGGCAGGTCGGCGCCGACGGTGTTGGTGAGGTAGATCGAGAACACGAAGGTCACGACCACCGCGTTCAGTCCGGTGGCGCCGAAGTCCCACAGCGCCCACGAGATGATCTGTCGGCGACCCGCAGTCCGTGGGGACGGCCGGCCTGAATCGGGTGGGTCGCTCATGGTGCGCCAACGATATAGTCCTGTCCATGCCAGTACCCGCACCCAGCGCGGACGCCCGCGCGGTGGTCACCGGCGCGTCGCAGAACATCGGCGAGGCGCTGGCCGGCGAACTCGCGGCCCGCGGACACCACCTGATCATCACCGCACGCCGCGAGGATGTGCTGCGGGCGCTTGCCGACCGGCTCACCGACCAGTACGGCGTCACGGTGGAGGTGCGTCCCGTCGACCTGGCCGACCCGACCGAACGCACCAAGCTGTGTGAGGAGTTGGCGACGCGCGACATCTCGATCCTGTGTGCGAATGCGGGCACCGCGACGTTCGGTCCGGTGGCGTCGCTGGACCCGGCCGACGAGAAGGCGCAAGTTCAGCTGAACGTGCTCGGCGTGCATGATCTGGTGCTCGCCGTCTTGCCGGGGATGGTCCAGCGTAAGGCGGGCGGAATCCTGATTTCGGGCTCAGCGGCGGGCAATTCGCCGATTCCCAACAATGCGACCTACGCCGCGACCAAGGCGTTCGTCAACACGTTCAGCGAGTCGCTGCGCGGCGAGCTCAAGAAGGTCGGCGTGCACGTGACGCTGCTGGCCCCCGGCCCCGTACGCGAGACGCTGCCCAACGTCGATGAACAGTCGCTGGTGGAGAAGGTGATTCCCGACTTCTTGTGGATCTCCACGGAGTACACGGCCAAGCAGTCGCTGGATGCGTTGGAGCGCAACAAGATGCGCGTCGTCCCCGGCGTGACGTCGAAGGCGATGTCGGTGGCGGCGGGATACACGCCGCGGGCGATCGTGACGCCGATCGTCGGCGCCGTCTACAAGAAACTCGGCGCCGGATAAGGCCCTGCTGATTTCGCGAAATAGCATTCCTGGTCGTCGAATCGGCCTATCTACAGCCGGGAATGCTATTTCGGCGCGACTGTCAGCGCCTGCGGCGACGGCCGGTCCCGAAGATGCTGCGGGTGATCTCGCGGCCGATCACCGTGCCGGCCGAGCGCATCGCGCTCTTGAACGCCGCGCTGTTGACCACCTTCTCCATCATCCCGGGCTCGGCGGCGTCGCGTGACCTCGCCTGCCCCGATGCCGTCGCGCCGCCGACATCGGGGGGCAGCGGTGGTGGCAACGCATCGGAGGCAGCGGACTTTGGCGGCGCCAATCGGGCGTTGAGCCGCTCGTAGGCCGACTCCCGGTCGATACTCTGACCGTATTCTGCTTGCAGCGGACTGGCTTTCGCCGCCGCGGTGATCGCGTCGGGGCCGATGGTGTCCATCAACGAGCGCGGGGCACGCATCCGCGTCCACGCCACCGGCGTCGGCGCGCCCTTCTCCGACAGCACGGTGACGATCGCCTCGCCGATGCCCAGCGAGGTCAATGCCGACTTCAGCTCGTAGACATCGGTTTTCGGGTATGTGCGCACGGTCTTGGACAGCGCCTTTTCGTCGTCGGGCGTGAACGCCCGCAGCGCATGCTGAATCCGGGCACCCAGTTGGGAGAGCACGTCGTTGGGAACGTCGGTCGGCAACTGCGTGCAGAAGAACACGCCGACGCCCTTGGACCGAATCAGCTTCACGGTCTGTTCCACCTGTTCGAGGAACGCCTTGGACGCGTCCGAGAACAGCAGATGGGCTTCGTCGAAGAAGAAGACAAGCTTCGGCTTGTCGAGGTCGCCGACTTCGGGAAGTGTCGAGAACAGGTCGGCGAGCACCCACATCAGGAAGGTGGAGAACATCACAGGCCGGGCGGCCTGGCTGCCGAGCTCGAGCAGCGTGATGATTCCGCGGCCCTGATCGTCGACCCGCAGCAGATCGTCAGGCTCGAGTTCGGGTTCGCCGAAGAACGTGTCGCCGCCGTCGGCTTCGAGGTTGAGCAGCGCTCGCAGGATCACCCCCGCGGTCGTGGCGGACACCGCGCCGAGCGCCTTGAGTTCGGGCTTGCCCTCGTCGCTGGTGAGGTACTGGATCACCGCGCGCAGATCCTTGAGGTCGAGCAGTGACCAGCCCTTCTGGTCGGCGAAATGAAAGATCAGGCCCAGCGTCGACTCCTGCGTGGCGTTCAGGCCGAGCACTTTGGCCAGCAGAATCGGTCCGAAGCTGGAGATCGTCGCCCGCACGGGCACCCCAACCCCCGTCGTCCCCAGCGACAGAAACTCGACCGGAAAGGCGCTGGGCGCCCAGTCGTCCCCGGTGTCTGTGGCCCGCGCCGTGAGGTTGTCGTTGGCCTCACCGGGTCGTGACAGCCCCGACAGGTCACCCTTCACGTCGGCCATCACGCACGGCACGCCCGCTGCTGAGAGCTGCTCGGCCAGCACCTGCAGCGATTTCGTCTTTCCGGTGCCGGTGGCGCCCGCAATCAGACCGTGACGGTTGACGGTGGCCAGCGGAATGCGAACCTGCGCGGCCGGGTCGCACACGCCGTCGACGACGACGGCGCCGAGTTCCAGAGCCGCACCTCCGACCGCGTAACCTGCGGCGATCTGCTGGGCGGGGGTAGGGCTCGACTCACTGGCCATGGTTGGCACCCTAACTTGCGCGCCATCCCGTATGGGCGGGTGCAGCCCGGATGTGACCGCAAGGCTTACTGTGAGCGTCGTGCGCGACGAACTGGTGTGGATCGACTGCGAGATGACCGGCCTCGATCTCAAGACCGACCGGCTCATCGAGATCGCGGTGCTGGTGACAGACGCCGACCTCAACATCCTCGGCGACGGCATCGACGTCGTCATCCACGCCGACGACGAGGCGTTGGCGTCGATGATCCCCGTGGTGACCGAGATGCACACCAGATCCGGGCTGATCGACGAGGTCAGAGCCTCGCCCGTCACCCTGCCTGAAGCCGAGGAGATGGTGCTCGACTACATTCGCACGCACGTCAAACAGGCCAAGACGGCGCCGCTGGCCGGCAACTCCATCGCCACCGACCGCGGCTTCATCGCCCGCGACATGCCCAAGCTCGACGACTACCTGCATTACCGGATGATCGACGTCAGCTCGATCAAGGAGTTGTGCCGGCGCTGGTATCCGCGGATCTACTTCGGGCAACCCGAGAAGGGCCTCGCGCACCGCGCGCTAGCCGACATTCACGAGTCGATCCGCGAACTCGAGTACTACCGCCGTACCGCGTTCGTCGCCGTACCCGGACCGTCGACCAGCGATATCGCGGCCGTCGCCGAAGAATTGAAGCCTGCCGCCGAGGACGCGAAGAGTATCGATTCGGCCGCCGAGCGTTCAAGCGGCTAGTATCGACGTCGCCGTATCCCACCCGGGTGCGCGGCAATGGTGGCTGTAGTTCAGTTGGTAGAGCACCAGGTTGTGATCCTGGATGTCGCGGGTTCGAGTCCCGTCAGCCACCCAGACGGGTCAGGGAGTGAATCTTCGCTCCCTGACCCTTTTTTTCCTGCCCGACGCGACAGCAGCGCGCACGTCGGTGCCGCGTCAGACGCCGGCGTTGCCCGCTTCCCACTGCTCCCACGGGATGTTCCAATCGCCGAGGCCGTCGGTGCCCGGCAACGTCGACCCGACGGTGTTGACGATCTCGACGACGTCCCCGCGTTTCGAATTGTTGTGGAACCACTGCCCGTTGCTGGTGCTGACGTTGATGCAGCCGTGGCTGACGTTGCTGTAGCCCTGGCTGCCCACCGACCACGGCGCGGCGTGCACATAGATGCCGCTGTAGGAGATCTGGGTGGCCCAGTCCACCTCCGTGCGATACCCGTTGGGGGAGTTGACCGGTACGCCGTACGTCGAGGAATCCATCACCATGTGCGAGAGGCGGTCGCCGACGATGTAGGCCCCGTTGTTGGTGGGCGTGCTGTTCTTGCCCATCGACACCGGCATGGTCTTCACCACCTCGCCGTTGCGTCTGACGGTCATCGTCTTCGTGTTGTCGTCGATGCTGGTGATGACCTCGTCGCCGATGGTGAAGCTCGTGCTGACGTCGTCCTGCCCGAACAGACCGTCTCCGAGGTCGACACCGTAAGTGTTCACCGCGACGTCGATTTTCGTGCCGGGCTTCCAGTACTTCGCGGGGCGCCACCGCACCTCGCGGTTGTTCAGCCAGTAGAAGGCGCCCTCGACCGGCGGGTCGGTCTTGATCTTGATTGCCTTCTGCGCGGCCAACCGGTTGGGAATGTATTCGTCGAACCGAATCGCCACCGGTTGTCCCACGCCGACGACCTCGCCGTCGTTCGGGAGCACGTACGGCATCGTCAAGTTCTCCGGCGAATGCGTCTCGAACGACATCCGCCTGGTGGTGGCTCCGCCGAGCCCGAGCGATTCCGCCGTGAGCGTGTAGTGCTTGTTGTAGCCGAGGGGTTCAGTGGTGGCCCAGGTCAGGCCGTCCGGGCTCAATGCGCCCGCAACGGCCTTGCCGGACTCGTTCACCATGCTCACCGCCCCGAGGACGCCATCCCCCGCGCTGACCGTCACAGGTGAGTCCACGCTCACGCCGACGGCGCCGTCCGTCACCGACGCGGTCAGCTTGGGGACGAGCAGGTCGCCGAAGGGCGTGCCCTTGTCGTCGATCACCTGCGGCTGCGGCGGCGCCGAATTGCCGCCGCAAGCAGACAACGCGAGCGCGACAACGGGGATCAGCGCAGCGGTAACCAACCACGCGCGTCGAAACGGACGGGCCGTTGAACGGACTCGCCACATTGCTAACTCCACCTCGCAACCAGGGATGACTGATCGATGATTCTTGGCAACAGTCTAAGGGCAAATCCGAATCGGAGTTACGACGCGGACATCGACGACATACCCCGTCGGCGCAGATTTCACGCAGCGCAGCAGGTCCTGTTATTGTCGCAGCGCGCGCCGTTAGCTCAGTTGGTAGAGCAGCTGACTCTTAATCAGCGGGTCCGGGGTTCGAAACCCTGACGGCGCACCAAATCACTCTCCTCGTGAGCTGACTTGCCCGAACTCCTGAGTCTTCGCCCGCTCCCAACGGCTTCTTGACTCGGAGACCACGCTGATGAGCACGGTTTCGGCGCCCTTGGTCAATCGTGAAAGGCGCCGGCGAGTCGCTACCCGATGACGTTGCCGGGCACAGTGGGAAATTGCCCGTGTGATCCCGTTTATTGACGCGGCCGTAGTGTGCTGGAAATTACATATCTAGGGTATTGAGGTCATCGGACCGGAGGCGTCCATCGTTGCGCAAACGGGTGGACTTCTCGACTTCTTCGCGTTTACGCTGCTAGAAATCGATCTCATCTGCTACAGTCCGGTTAGCTGACAGATCGATCGCCTAAAAGCGGCCAGGAATCAGAAGGGGATACGGACTTAGCTGATGCCCCAGTCATGCGGTTCATTTGGAGCGGGCCCGGCGGGCGCGGATGCATCCGCTGAAGTAACTGCCCAAATTCCGGTCGCGGTCTACACCTGCGGCCGGCTTGGCCGGGTCGCCAATCCCCCCGGGTTCTCCTTCGCCGATTGGTTCCGCTCGGCGCGACGCCGCTGAACCGTCTGCTCAGCGCTGCCGGATCCGCCGTACGACAACCACGAGCACAATCACTCCCACGCCGGTAAGCGACACGGCCACCGCCGGTTTTGTGACAAACCGCACCACCGCGGCCTTGGCGTCGTCGGCCAGCCGGCTGGGGTTGGCGCGCTCGGCGAGTGTGTCCACCGTCGCCGCGAGTTGCTCCCGAGCCTGATCGATGTCCCGCTTGATGGTCTCGGGATCACGGTCCACCACGTGCGCCTCCAAGCCGTCCATGTCACTGCTCCCAGTCGGAGCCTGCCGATCTACCCTAGAGCAGCCCGCGCTCGCTGCAGCGCACCGGTCGACAGAAGGGATGCCCCCGCGTGCCACAGACTCCGCGACTCGAGGTGGGCGACAAAGCCCCGGCCTTCAGCCTGCCCGACGCCGACGGCAACACCGTGAAGCTCTCCGACTACAAGGGCCGCAAGGTCATCGTGTACTTCTATCCGGCGGCGTCGACGCCCGGCTGCACCAAACAGGCCTGCGACTTCCGGGACAACCTGCGTGAGCTCAACGATGCCGGACTCGACGTCATCGGCGTCTCCCCCGACAAGCCAGAGAAGCTGGCCAAGTTTCGCGACAAGGAGAAGCTGACGTTTCCGCTGCTGTCGGATCCGGATCGAGAAGTGCTCACCGCATGGGGCACGTTCGGCGAGAAGACGATGTACGGCAAGACGGTTCAGGGCGTCATTCGGTCGACGTTCGTCGTCGACGAGAAGGGCAAGATCGCCGAGGCGCAGTACAACGTCAAGGCTGCACATACGTCAACAAAGATTCAGAAGATCATCGCAGAGTTGGGGACCTGACCGCTTACCCATTTCTCCGTACGGCGGCGGGTCCGTTAACTAGAATGCGCAATTGCGAAAACGTGCCCTACACGACGGAGGCTGACATGACCGCAATGGACCGCCGGCCGAATTCCTTCGAGATGAGCACCGAAGACCAATATCGAATCGCGCGCTTGTATGAAGAGGTGAGCAGCCGGTTGGAGGAGATGGCGCTGATCGGCGCGAGGGTCACTGGGATCCCACTTACCCCTGACACCGTGCGGAAGTTCGCCCCCCACGCCGGTGCGGATTTCACCTACGATGTCGACATCGAGATCATCTGCGGGCCGACCGCGTGCGGCTGCATGTATCGCGATGCCTCCGGCAATTGGGCCTGGGCCTATCCCTGCGCTTGAGTGCCCTCCGAGTAGCCGGTCGGATCTCCCCTGTGTCACCGGTGCGTCGAACTCGTTGCGTGGCTTCACCTCGCGGCACCGACTGCATGAACGGAACTGGCTCGTCGCACAGTACAACGTCCGGGCCACCGGACACGTCGCGAAGCCATGACGCGATCTGCCTGTCGAGTCGAGGTTCGCAAGCGAGTGCGCCGCGCGTCGGCTGGCCAAAGGGCGAGCAGCTGTTCTGCCTGGGGACCATTGCCCGCCAACCGAACTCACGGTCCCGGCGTCTGCGCGGGGTGTCCGCACCCTGCGGTTCGCCGTGGACGACGAACACCCGTCGCGGCGGAGTTGCGAACCCGGACGCCGAAAACGTTGACGTACCGTTCGCCGGCGGCGATCGATCGGCCGGGGTACCGGCACTTGGTAGCCGGTGACGATGATCGTGGTGCGCGGGTTCGGAGCGGATCCCCTGAGGTGGTGCAGGATTCGGCCACCAGCCCGCGGAACCCGTCGCGGACCAACCGGGGCAGGTCACCGGTGTGAGGTCATGGCCACAGTCTCCCAGAGTCGCCGGGGGCGACGTTCGAACCGCCCGGTCAGGTCGCCAAGCTACTGTCCGTCTGCCAGCCCGGCCAGCAATAGGGCCTCGGCGACGGCGGCGCGCTCCAAGACACCAAGGTGCAGGCTCTCGTTGACGCTATGTGCCTGCGTCGCAGGGTCTTCCACGCCCGTCACCAGAATCTTCGCCGAGGGGAACGCGGCCGCGAACTCGGCGATGAACGGTATCGAACCGCCGACTCCGGTGTGGACCGGTGCGGCGCCCCACGCCTCCCGGAAGGCGGTACGGGCGGCGTCGTAGACCGGACCGCTGGCGTCGATCGCATACGGCTGGCCGAGGTCGCCGGGTGTGACGGTCACCTGCGCGCCCCACGGCGCGTGCTGCTCGAGGTGCCGCGTCAACGCCGCCAGGTGCTCCGCAGCGTCGCCACCAGGAGCGACGCGCATGCTGACCTTCGCGCGCGCCCGTGGGATCAAGGTGTTCGACGACTTGTCGATCGGCGTGGTGTCGATACCGATGACGGTGATCGCCGGCTTGGCCCACAGCCGTTGCGGCGCTGAGCCGCAGCCGATCTCGCAGACACCGGGCAGCAACCCCGTCTCCTCACGGATCCGCTCGGGTGGATAGTCGACGTCGGCGACGCTGGCTTCGTGCAGACCCGCCACCGCGACATTGCCGTCGTCGTCGTGCAGGCTGGCCAGAAGCCGCACCAGGGCACTCACCGCGTCGGGCACGACGCCTCCCCACAACCCGGAGTGCAGCCCGTGATCCAGCGTTGCGACCTCGACGACGCAGTCGGCCAGTCCGCGCAGCGACACCGTCAGTGACGGCACCTCCGTGCTCCAGTTGTCTGAGTCGGCGATGACGATGACGTCGGCGGCCAGCGTGTCGCGATGCGCGGCCAGCAGCCGCGACAGCGACGGCGAACCGGACTCCTCCTCCCCCTCGACGAATACCGTGACGCCGACGGGAGGATTTGCCCCGTGCGCCCGGAAGGCCGCCAAATGCGTTGCAATGCCTGCCTTGTCGTCGGCAGTACCGCGGCCGTAGAGGCGTCCGTCGCGCTCGGTGGGCTCGAACGGCGGCGAATTCCACTGCGTCGGGTCGCCCTCGGGCTGCACATCGTGGTGGGCGTACAGCAACACCGTCGGCGCACCTGGCGGCGCGGGATGGCGGGCGATGACGGCGGGTGCGCCGCCTTCGCTGACGGTCTGCACGTCGCCGAAGCCCGCGTCGGCCAACAGCTTCGCCACCATATCGGCGCTGCGCCCTACTTCTCCGCGGCGCGCCGGATCGGCCCACACCGACTCGACCCGCACCAGGTCTTCCAGATCACGCCGCACGGACGGCAACACCTCGCGCGCCCGCTGCGCCAGATCGCTCATGACGTCGAGGCTAGCGCCATCGTTTCCGCCCCGTCGAGGCACCGTGAGCGTGCGTAAAGTGCCGAGAAAGCTCGGCATGTCGTGAACAAACACGCACTGTCGCGCAACAAACCAACGCTCAGCGCTCCTCGAGGATGGCGACCGCAGCCGCCGTGTCGGCCTCGTGCGTCAACGACAGGTGAATTGTCACATTCTTCAGATGCTCGGCGATCGCCCCGGACAGGCGCACCTTGGGCCTGCCCCACATATCGGTGATGACCTCGATGTCGCGGTGGATGCCCTCGGGCAGCACCGGGCGTCGGGCGAAGCGGGACCCCGACCAGGCCTTGATCACGGCCTCCTTCGCCGCCCAGCGTGCGGCGAGATGCCGCGCCGCCGACGAGCTCTTGTCGGCGGCGTCGCGGCGCTCACCGGGCGTGAACGTCTCGGCGAAAACCGTCCCAGGCTGGTCCACCTGCTCGGCGAACTCGGGTATGGAGACCAAGTCGATCCCCACCCCCACTATCGCCATGGGCGAAACGCTATCTCAAGCTCCCCGCTCTTCGCGCAAGCGCTCATCGCCCGCGTTGCGCGCGCACATACACGTCGTCGTCGCCGAGCCGTGCCGCCGCATCGAGAAGCATCTCGGCTTCCTGCGGCTTCTCCGGGGCGTCGTGGTTGAACCGGCGGTCGGCCGGCTTCTCGTACATCGGCTTACCGCCGGCGATCGCCGACGCGAGCCGGTGTTGCCCCGCCAGCACCCGGTCGTCGGCGCGCTGTTTGTACTCGGCGCGTTGCGTCGGGCTGAGCGCGGCGAGGAACGCCTGCGGATGCACCAGCGCGATCAGACCGGATACGTGACCGAAGCCCAGGCTGGTGATCAGCCCCGCTTTGAGCGGGAACTTCTCGCCGAACTTCAGCGTGTCGCGCACCCACACGAAGTGCGCCGAGCCCGCCAATTCGTCGTCGACGCAATCCAGGCTGCGGTTCGGCGGGATGACGCCGTCGCGCAGGATTTGGCAGAGCCCCAGCATCTGGAACGCCGCCGCGCCGCCCTTGGAGTGACCGGTCAGGCTCTTCTGCGACACCACGAACAGTGGTGCACCTTCGGACCTGCCCAACGCATCGGCCAGCCGCTCGTGCAGTTCGGTCTCGTTGGGATCGTTGGCCAGCGTCGAGGTGTCGTGCTTGGACACCACTGCGATGTCGTCGGCCCCGACCCCGAGCCTGGCCAGCGAGCGCGCCAGCTGCGACTCGCGACCACCGCGTCCCGCGCCCAGCGCGCCGAGGCCCGGAGCCGGGATCGAGGTGTGCACACCATCGCCGAACGACGACACGTAACCGACCACCGCGAGCACGGGCAGCCCCATGTTGAGCGCGAGGTCACCGCGGGCCAGCAGGATGGTCCCACCGCCTTGGCCCTCGACGAACCCGAGCCGGCGACGATCGTTGGCACGCGAGAACTTCGAGTCACTGATGCCCTTGGCGCGCATCATCTCGGTGTCCGCGGTCGCGGCCATGTCACCGAAGCCGATGACCGCCTCGAGCGTCGTGTCGTCGTATCCGCCGGCGACCACGAACTCGGCCTTGCCCAACCGGATCTTGTCGACACCCTCCTCCACCGAGATGGCTGCCGTCGCGCATGCGCCGACCGGGTGGATCATCGCGCCGTAGCTGCCGACATAGGACTGGACGACGTGCCCGGCGATGACGTTCGGCAGCACCTCCTGCAGGATGTCGTTCGGCTTGTTCTGGCCGAGCAGGTTGCCGTGGTACATGGTCTGCATCGAGGTCATTCCACCCATGCCGGTGCCCTGGGTACTGGCCACCAGGCTCGGGTGCACCCACCGCATGAGCTCGTTCGGGCTGAAGCCCGCCGACAGGAACGCGTCGACCGTGGTGACGAGGTTCCACAGCGCCAACCGGTCGATCGAGTTGCTCATGTCCTGCGAAACCCCGTACACCCTCGGATCGAATCCGGTGGGGATCTGCGCACCGACGGTGCGCGACAGCTTGACCTTGCGCGGCACCCGAACCTCGGTGCCCGCCTTACGGGTGACCTGCCAGTCGCCGCCTTCCGGCGCCGGGGCGATCACCGTGTGTTCCGGGTCGAACTGCAGGAACCCGCGGGCTTCGGCTTCCGACGACACGACGAACGTGAAGTCCTTGTCGAGGAATACCGAAAACAGAAGGGGCGACGCGTGATCGGGGTCGATCGCACCGTCGTCGACCCACTCGCGGATACCGACCCGCTCGATGACGGCGTCGTGGTAACGCTCCACCAGCTCGCCCTCGTCGACCAGCTCGCCGGTCTGCGTGTCGTACCAGCCCGGCGTGGGATCGTCCTCCCACTTGACCAGTCCGGTCGTCCACGCCAGCTCGAGCACGCCGGCCGCCGACAACTCGTTGTCGACCTCCATCTCGAACCGGGTGCGCGACGAGCCGTACGGCCCAAGTTCGGCGCCGCCGACGATCACCACCATGTCGGCCGGGTCGATGTCGAGGTCGGCCCAGTCCGGCGGTGGCGCGGACTTGTAGCCCCGCGGCGGCGACGGCAGCGCGCGCACGGTGCCCTCGGCGTCGGGCTCCTCGGCCCGGCTCTCGGTCACCATCTCTTCGCGTGCCTTGGCCGCCAGCTCGGCCATGTCGATGTCGGCCTCGGCCAGGCCGCCGGTGAAGTCCGCCTGCAGCGGCGCTCGCGCGGCGGCCACCTTGGACTCGATGTCACACAGCCCCAGCAGCATGGCCGCCATCTCGTCGGTCGTGTACGTGCGGACCCCGGCTTCTTCGACCGCGCCGACCATCGCGTCGTTGTGCCCCATCAGACCCGTGCCCTTGGTCCAGCCGATCAGCGCGTGCGCCAGCGAAACCCGCTGCGCCCACGACGATTCGGCCTTCCACCGGGACACCACCGCGTCGAGCGCCGACTTGGCCTCACCGTAGGCGCCGTCACCGCCGAACATGCCACGGTTCGGTGAGCCGGGCAGCACGACGTGCAGGCGCGCGGCGATATCGCGCTCGGCGCCGATGTGTGAGAGCCCGCCGATCAGCCGTTGCACGGCCCACAGCAGCACCTTCATCTCCATCTCTGCGCGCGACCCGGCGTCGGACAGGTCGCCGGCGACCCGCGGCGCCGCGAACGGGAACAGCAGCGTCGGGGTCTGGGCATCCTTGAGGTGAATCGACTGCGGCCCAAGGCTTTCGGTCTGCTCGGTACCGACCCACTGAACCAGTGCGTCGATATCGGTGTAGGACGCCATGTTGGCGGGCACCACCCATAACTTGGCGTCCCAGCGGGCGTTGTCGCGGTAGAGGTTGCGGTAGAACGCCAACCGGTCGTCGTCGAGCTTGGACGTCGTCGCGATGACCGTCGCGCCACCGTCGAGCAACTGCGCGACCACCGACGCGGCGATCGAACCCTTCGAGGCGCCGGTGACGACGGCGACCTCGTCGCTGTAGCGGCCGGTGCCCGGGTTCTCCGCGCCCGCCGCGGCTCGGCCGTACAGCGAGGCGTGGATGTTGCGCCCCGCCGCCAACGCCCTGCCCTGCCACCATGTGGCCTGCGTGCCGACCACGTGACCGGCGCCCTCGAATCGCGTCGAGAGCCGCTGCCAGTCGTGGTCGATCTCGTCCTCGCCGGACAGCCACAGCCGGGCCAGGTCCTCGCGGGCGCTGGCCCAGCGGTCGTCGAAGAGCACCGCTTTGCGGCCGTCGAACGCAGGTGCCACCAAACGTGGCCAGTCCGAACCCAATTCGGCGGTGACGAGGTCGATGAGCTCAGCATCGCTGGCTTCCGGGACCGGGATGGGCGTGTCGAGTCCGAGCTGCCCCAGGATCATCCGGGCCGCCGATGCGAGCACGCCGTCGCGACCCGTGACCCGCTCGGCGAACTCGGTCAGCGCGGCGGAATCCACCACACCGCCACTGGCGCCCGCCGCCGACGGCAGCGAGACCGCAACGCCGCGCCGGGCCGCCACCGCGGCGACCGCGCCGTCGATGACCTTGTCGACGGTCGCCGCGTCGGCCAGCGCTCCGTCGTGCAACCCGCCCAGATCACCACCGCGCACGCTGGCCCCTTCACGGGTGCCCAGCGCGACCTCGACGGTGACGTGCTTGGCCCAACCCGCACCCAGCTCCCAGGTCTTGGCGACCCGCTCGGCGATGTAGCCCGGCCGCTTACCAGACGGCCCGAACACGGTGCGCAACTGGTCGTTCACCGCGTCGGAGAGCACGGGGCCGAACGGTTTGTAGGTCCTGGCCAGCTTGGTGACCTGCCCTTTGAGTCCGGCCAGGTCGGCCTCGCCCGCACCGTCGATGGCGCCGAGGTCGAGCTCGGAGCCGAGATCGACCAGCAGCTGGTTGCGTCGCGATGACGCTCCGTCGGTGATCGACTCGATGGAGTCCAGCGGCTCGATCTGGTCGATGCGCATCTTGGCCGCCAGCGCTATCAACGCCATCGTCGCGTCGGCGGCGTCGAACGTCAGGTCCTCCGGGCGGGGGCCGCCCGTCGGCGCGGCGAGCGCCGGTGCGGGCACGGCCGGGGCAGCCGCCTCGACGGCTGAGGTCACGTCAGGCTCCGGAGCGGAAGCCGGCACGTCGTCGAGTTCGGGCTCCGGGTCGGAGTCGGTCGCGAACAGCACCGCCGCGTCCCGCTCAGAGTTCAGCACTTCCGTTGTGCTGTGCGAATATTCGGGCAGCTTCAGCGTGTTGGCCGCCAGGCCCGCAACGGTCGGCGCGGACTTCACACCGATCTCGACGAAGCGCTCGATCCCGAGCCCCCCGGCGGCCTCCTCGATGAACAGCAGATCCTGCGTCTCGATCCAGCGCACCGGGCTGGCGAACTGCCACGCCAGCAGTTCGATGACGATCTTGCGGCATAGCTCGGCGGGCCGCTCACTGCGCCACGTGTCGTAGTCGGCGAGGATCTCGTCGAGCGGTTCGGCGGGCACCAGATCCCGGATCTCCTGGACGAAGTCGCGATCGAGCGTGAACGGCCGCGGCACCAGGTTCGGGATGTACTTGCCGATGAGCAGGTCAGGGTCCTGATCGCGGGGCATGACGCGCTCGAGGGAGCGGCGGAAGTCGGCGACACCGACCCGCAGCACCGACGAGTGGAACGGCACGTCGATACCCGGAACAAGAATGAAGGAGCGCTTGCCCCCGGTGATCTCGCGACGTCGCTCGACCTCCTCCTCCAGCGCTTCCAACCCACGCACGGTGCCCGCGATCGCATACTGCGAGCCGCGCAGGTTGAAGTTCACGATCTCCAAGAACTCTCCAGTATTCGCCGCAATCTCGGCGACGAACTGTTTGACGTCGGCGTCGTCGAGGTCGATCTGCGACGGCCGGATCGCGGCCAGCCGGTAGTTCGAGCGGCCGAGATGATCACGTGGCACGATGTCGTGCATCTTGCTGCCGCGGTGGAACACCACCTCCAGCAGCGCCTCGAGTTCGTAGACACCGCTGACACAGGCGAGCGCGGTGTACTCGCCGACGGAGTGACCGCAGGCGATCGCGCCCTCGACGAATGCGCCCTGCTCACGCATCTCGGCGACCTGCGCGGTGGCCACGGTCGCCATCGCGACCTGCGTGAACTGCGTCAGGAACAGCACACCGTCGGGATGGTGGTAATGCACACCGCTGGCGATCAGGCTGGTCGGGTTGTCGCGCACCACGTGCAGCACCGAGAAGCCCAACGTGTCGCGGGTGAACTTGTCGGCGGTGTCCCACACCTTGCGCGCCGCCTTCGACCGGGCACGCACCTCCATGCCCATGCCCTTGTGCTGGATTCCCTGACCGGGGAACGCGTACACGGTCTTCGGCGCTGCCAACTGCGCGGTACCCGACATCACGAGTTCACCGGAAACCTTGGCGGTCACCTCGAGAATCTCTGCGCCGCGGTCGATTCCGACGCGGTCGACGCGGAAGTCGATGTCGTCGCCCGGAAGCACCATGCCCAGGAACCGAGACGTCCAGCCGACCACCCGCGCAGGCGGTGCTGGCTTGCCGTCGGTCGCGGTGACGACGTGCTGCGCAGCGGCCGACAGCCACATGCCATGCGCGATGGGCGATTTCAGCCCGGCCAGTAGCGCGGCTGCGCGATCGGTGTGAATCGGGTTGTAATCCCCGGAGACGACGGCGAACGCGCTCATGTCGGTGGGTGCGGTGACCGTGACGTCGCGGCGACGACGACGCTGCGTCTCGGTGGCGTTGTCGGTGACCGCGCCGCCCGCGCGGGGCGGATCGCTCAATTCCGCCGCACCGGTGCGACCGCGGATCGCGAAGCGTTCCTCGAGCGTGGCCAGCAGGGCGCCGTCGGCATCGCGAATCTGCACCGACACGGGTACCACGCGGCCGTATTCGGTGTCGCTGGCCGTCGAAGCCGTTGCAGTGACGGTCAATTCGGCTCGGGTCTTGGGCATCTGCGTCAGCAGATGCGCGGCGTGGTCAAGGTGCACCAGGCTCAGCAGGCCCTCGACGACAGGCAAGCCGTCCTCGGTGACGGCCGCGCCGATCGCCGCGAAGACCGCGGGCCAGCAGTGCCCGACGAGCGCGTCGGGCACCAGGGTGAGACCGGGCGCGAGCGGTGCGCCGAGGGCTGCGGTGACACCGGTGTGATCGGCGACCCGTTCGGGATCCCAGTCGGCGGTGACCGTCGCGGTGTTGTCGTGCACCGGCGGCAAATCGTCGGGTCCGCCCGAACTTTCGATGCCGGCGGCGATCGCCAACACGGAACGCATTGCGGCCGAGGCGTCTTCGACAGTCACCACCGGCATTCCACCGTCCACGGTGCACGTCGGCAGCGTGAAGGGGATGTCGATCCAGATGTCGGACAGCGGAACGCTCAGCGTCACGCGGTCGTCGTCGAGCTCCAGACGAGCGCCCGTCGAGGGGTGGGTGGCGTTACGGTTTTCGTTGGCCTGCCACTCGTCGGGGGCACCGATCCGGTGCACCGGGTTGATCGCGACGCGGCCGGCCCACAGCACGTCGGGCGAGTCCAGCACCACTGCGAGCGGCCCCGTGACGTCGGCGCGGGCCTGGCGCCGTGACACCACCGGCACCGGATTGCCGTTGCTGGCCAGTACCTCGTCGATCGCGGCCTGTTCGAAGCGGTCGAGAAGCTCACCGACCGGCTCGTCGACCCGGGTGATACCGGCCACCGCCTGGGTGCCGGGGATGATGCACACCGCATCGGCGGCGTAGCGGGCGTCGTGGGCCTGCCACAGCGAATCGCTGCGCCACCACCGCCGCACGTCCTTGTCGATGACCGGAACGAAGTTGACCGGCTTGCCCGGCGTCTTGCAGAGCGTGACGAACCAGGGCACATCGGCCGGGTGCAGCCGCAGCATCTCGGCCTCCGGATAGCACGCCAGCAGCGTGGCGATCGCCTGGTCCGGATCGTCGAACAGCCCAGGATCGTCGAACAGCGTCGTGATCGGGCCGGAGTCCTGCGGGTGTAGCCGGGCCTCGGCGCGGTGCAGCATGTCGGCGAACCGGTCACGCCAGGTGTCGGCGAGCCAGGGAGTGCCCGGCAGCTTGGTGTCGGCGGTGCTGTCGCCGTCGCCGATGGCCAACTCCACATAGCGTGCCAACCACCGCCGGTAGGTCATCTCCCCGACGTCGCCGAAGTACGGCTTGCAGGTGGTGGCCATCGCCGCGATGATCTCGTCGCGCCGGTCCGCCACGGCCTCGGCGTCGCCGGCGACCTCGTCGAGCAGCCTGCCGCACCGCGATGCGGCGTTGTCGATCTCGTGGATGTCGGCGCCGAGCTGGCTGCGGCTGGAAGCCATGCCGCCCTGGGCTTTCCCAGCGCTGATCCAGCGGTCGGTTCCGGACGTCTCGACGAGCATCTGCTTGACGGCCGGCGAGGTGGTCGCCTCCAGCGTCGCCATCGCCGCAGTGCCGACGAGGATGCCGTCGACCGGCATGGCCGGGAAGCCGTATTCGGTGGCCCAGTGCCCGGACAGGTACTCGGCCGCCCGCTCGGGGGTGCCGATGCCGCCGCCGACGCAGACCGTGATGTTCGGCAGCTTGCGCAACTCCCCGTAGGTGCTCAGCAGCAGGTCGTCGAGGTCTTCCCAAGAGTGGTGACCGCCCGCGCGGCCACCCTCGATGTGCACGATGAGATCCTTGCCGGGTACCTCTGCAGCGATCTTGATGACGGACTTGATCTGGTCGATCGTGCCCGGTTTGAAGACCACATGCTTGATGCCGACGGTGTTGAGCTCATCGATCAGCTCGACCGCTTCTTCGAGGTCGGGGATGCCCGCGGAAACGACGACCCCGTCGATCGGCGCGCCGGACTGACGAGCCCGCTGCACCAGGCGTTTCCCGCCCAGCTGCAGTTTCCACAGATAGGGGTCGAGGAACAGGGAGTTGAACTGCACCGCGCGACCCGGCTCGAGCAACGTGCTCAGCTCCGCGATGCGCTCGGTGAAGATCTCCTCGGTGACCTGGCCACCGCCGGCGAGTTCGGCCCAGTGACCGGCGTTGGCAGCGGCCGCGACGATCTTGGCGTCGACGGTCGTCGGGGTCATGCCCGCGAGCAGGATCGGCGAGCGCCCGGTCAGCCGGGTGAATTTCGTCGACAGCTTCACCGAGCCGTCGGGTAGCGCAACGGTGGTCGGCGCATAGCTCGACCACGCCGGCGGCACTTCGGGTTCCGCGCCGACCGTGAACAGATTGCGTTGTCCGACGCGCGTGGCGGCCGGCACGATGCCCACACCCAGCCCTCGGATGATCGGTGCGGTCAGCCGTGTCACGGTGTCGCTCGGACCGAGGTCGACGATCCACTTGGCGCCGGCCTCGTGTAGCCGCTCCACCTCACCGACCCAGTCGATCGGGCGCACGAAGATCGCCTCGGTCATCTCGTGGGCGAGGTCGGGGTCGATACCGCACCTGGCGGCCCAGGTGTCGACCACCTCGACACCGCCGGCGAGGCGCGGCGTGTGGAAACCGACCTCTACCTGCACCCCGTGAAAGGCCGGGCGGAACACACTGCCGCCGCGAACCTTGTTCTTGCGCTCGGCCTCCTCCTTCTCGGTGATCTTCGAGCAGTAGAGCTCGAACCGGCCCAGCTGCTCGGGGGTGCCGGTGATGACGACCGAACGCCTGCCGTTGCGGATCGACAGCACCGGCGGCAGGACGGTGCGCACGTCTTGGGAGAACTCTTCAAGCAATTCGGCGATGCGGTCCGGATCGACGTTGGTCACCGAGACCATCGGCGACTTGTCGCCGCGGCCGACCATGCCGCGACGCCGGGAGACCAATGACCCGGCGGCGCCGATCAGCTGCAGCAGCGCCAGCAGTTCGGCGTCCTTGGCGCCGCGCGAGCGCAGCGACTCGCAGGCGATGATGCCCTGTGAGTGCCCGGCCATCGCGACCGGCGGGGCGCCGTACAGGTCCAACCCCTGGCGGATCGCGGCACGGATCGCGGCCATCTGTGCGAGCAGGATGCCCGGACCCGAGATTGCGGCGGTGATGAGCTGTTTGGTGGCGGGCAGGGGCTCGTCGGCGGCCAGCGCCCGGACCCAGTGCAGAGGTTCGAAGCCGATCGGGCGCACCACCACGAGCTCGCGCGCGACGGGCTCGAGAAGCAGTGCGGCCTCCCCGACCACCTCGCTGAGTTCCGACTCGATGCCGGCCGAGCCGACCAACTCCTCCAGGTTCTCCAGCCACGAGCCGCCCTGGCCGCCGAACGCCACGGCATAGGGCTCACCGGAGTTCAGCCGATCGACGAGGGCCTGGGCACCGACATGGGCGGCCCCCGTGGTGCGGTCAGCGGACACCCGGTGCTGCTCGTTGATCGTCACGTCCTGCTATCTCCCTCTGTCCCGCCTCATGTGCATCGTCGGTTGACACCTCGAAAGCTCCGAGGCTCCCTGGGGCCTCATCCTGCGGCGCTACGCGATTCACCATCGAATCCCGCTGGTCCGGCCGGGCAGTCCGGCTACCCTCGCAGACCACCTTCCGCGCACTCCAGCCGTACTAAGAGTGTCATAAGAACAAGACCCCTCTTGGCGGTCGAAACGGTTACTGACGAGTTCTACGCTCGGGTAACCGCTCGATGGATAACACGCAGTTCGACAACCGCCGGAGACATTCGGGACAAAGGTGCTGCATGCAGGCGGTTACGGCCGAGTAGGCAGAACTGTGCTGATCACGGCAGTTTTGTTATCAAATCGTTATGCAGGATTTTTCGATACCTCTCACCAGCCACGTCGCTGCGCAGCAACGAGACACCCGGGTACCATCTGTCTTCTCGAAGCCCTCGGCCGACGAGAGATGTTTGCTGCACCTACTTACCGATCGGTAAGGTTTAGGCCCCGCTGTCCGTAATCGGGCTCGAGGATGTGGTTGATGTCCACGCCGACACCGACGGAACGCGTGACGATCTCGACGTGATGCAGATGCGCGTCCGGGCAGCGCCGTCGGCGCGGGCCACGCCGGCGTTCTGGGCGCGCCTCGGTGAGCGAACTCACCGACCCGGAATTGGCGCCGGTCACCCGACGTCCGGAACCATGGAAAAGTCAGACTTATCAACCACCAGCGGGAAAGGTTCGGTGTGCGTCCCTGGATCGTGTGGGCCACCGGACTCTTCGCCTACATCGTCGCAGTTCTCGACCGCACCACGTTGGGCGTCTCCGGCCTCGATGCGGCAGAGCGGTTCCAAGCCAGCCCAAGCGTGCTGTCGACGTTCGTCGTGCTGCAGGTCGTCGTCTACGCCGGTGCGCAGGTGCCCGCCGGGCTGCTGCTGGACCGCTTCGGCTCCAAGAGGCTGATTCTCGCCGGCGCCGTGCTGATGGCGGCGGGCCAACTCGCGCTCGCGTTCACCGAGTCGCTGCCGACCGCTATCGGCGCGCGGGCGCTGCTCGGCTTGGGCGATGCCGTCACGTTCATTTCGGTCCTGCGACTGGTTCCGCACTGGTTCAGCCCTCGACAAGTTCCGTTGGTCACGCAATTGACCGGGATTTGCGGACAACTCGGCCAGGTGCTCTCGGCGATTCCGTTCTTCGCCGTTCTCAACGCCTGGGGTTGGACGCCGGCGTACGTGTCGGTGGCGGCCCTGGGCGTCTTATCGATTCTCCTGACGTCGCTGTTGGTAAGGAACGCGCCGCACGGCGACGCCGTCGAGATCGAGACCGTCTCCGTGCGCGAAACGCTGGCCAGCGTCAAAACCGTCTGGCTGCGACCCGGCACCAGGCTCGGATTCTTCACCCATATGGGCACCCAGTTCTCGGTGACGGTGTTCGCGCTGATGTGGGGTGTCCCGTACCTGACCAACGCCCACGGGCTCCCGCCCCGCGTGGCAGGGATGTTGTTGACCGTATCGGTGGTGGCCGCCATCTCGGCGGGCGTGCTGATCGGCATCTTCACCGGACGGCGGCCGCACCGGCGGTCATGGCTGGTCCTGGCGATCATCGCCGGCAACGCGTTGGTGTGGACCGTCGTGTTGGCGTTGCCCGGGCCGGCGCCGCTGTGGCTGCTGGTGGTGTTGATCGTCGTGATCTCGGTTGGGGGTCCCGGGTCGATGGTCGGCTTCGACTTCGCGCGGACCTTCAACCCCAGTGCGACGCTGGGCACCGCCTCTGGCCTGGTCAACATGGGTGGCTTCATCGCCTCGTTGTTGGTGATGCAGGCGATGGGTGTCATCCTCGACGCCGCCGGCGAAATCTCCTTCGACTCGTTCCGGGTGGCCTGGACCGTGCAGTATGCGGTCTGGGTCCTGGCGGTGACCGGCATCCTCATCACCCGGCGCAAAGCGCGCAAGCTGATGCGGGTCGAGCAGGAACGAATGCTGTTGGAAGGGCTGGACACCCGCCCAGCCGAGCGCGGCTGGGGCATCGACGTCAGCGACCGCGGGCCGTCACGCGACGGTTGGCCTTCTTGATCGCCGAGACCAACTCGTCTTTGTTCATCGTCGATCGGCCCGAGACATCTAGCCGCCGAGCGACCTCCATGAGGTGTTTCTTCGACGCGTTGGCGTCGACGCCCTCGGCGGTCTTGCCCTTGGCGTTGGGGCCTCCGCTACGCGCGCGCTGATCGCTCGGCCCCTTCTTGCCCTTGGGTTCCCAGTGGTCCCCAACCTTCTCGTAACTGTGCTTGAGCGCGCTGTAGGCGACGCGGTGCGCGCGCTCGCCATCGCCGTACTCTTTGGCTGCGGCGTCGTGGGCCTTGGCGAAGGTCCGTTGCGCCTTGGCGTCCGACTTCTGCAGCGTGCTCGGCAGTTCGCTCTTGCGGGCACTGCCACTCTTGGTTGTCTTCGGCATGCCAACGGCGTACCCGGGTCGTGAAGGGCCGAAACGGCTCGGTAGCTGTGACTTCGTTGTCGGCGACGGTCGTAGGAGGCGCAGTGCCAAGATACGAGTGTGACCGTCGAGGAGCCTTCCGCCGTGGCCGTGGTGCTCGCGGCGGGCATGGGGGCCAGAGTCGGCGCCGACGGCAACAAGGCCTATCTCCCGGTGGCTGGTCGACCGATGGTCGCCTGGTCGCTGGAAACCGTAAGCCAAGTGCCGGGTATCGAGCGAGTCGTGCTGGTCTATCGGCAGGGTGAGCTGGGACTGGCCGGCGACATGGTCGCCCGCGAACTGCCAACGGCCCGTGTGGAGTTCGTGGAGGGTGGCGAAAGCCGGCACGGTTCCGAACTCAACGTGCTGCGCCACCTCGAGCCCGACATCGAGTCCGGCGGCATCGACGTCGTGCTCATCCACGACGGCGCGCGCCCGGTGGCCGGCCCGAAGATGTTCGCCCGCGCACTAACAGCCGCCCGTGAGTTCGGTGGTGCCGTACCGGCGTTGCCGCTTCCGAACGTCGTCACCACCGGGCTACAGGAACCGGCCGCGGCCTCCACGCTCGTTCGGGTGCAGACACCGCAAGCCTTCCGGGCCGCGCCGCTACTCGACGCCTACCGCAGCGCGGATCGCCACGGATTCGAAGGCACCGATACGTCGTCGTGCATCGAGGCGTTCACCGATGTTGCCGTGCACACGTTCCCGGGCGAGATGCACAACATCAAAGTGACCTACGCCCGCGACATCGCGATCGCCGAACACCTCCTGGCGACCCTCAGGGCCGCCGGCGACTCGCGATGACCGCCTCGAGGTACGGGGCATCGTGCGGCAGGTCGACGGCGATGGCCTCCGGGTCGCCGTCGACCGTGGAGATCGGAACGGCCGCGCGGATCGCCTCGACGGCCTCATCGAACTTTTCAGCATCGAACTTTTCAGCATCAAACTTTTCAGCATCGAACTTTCCGGCGTCGGACTCGCCGGCCGACTCGGTGAGCAACCGGGCAAGGAGGTCGGCGGCGAACCCGCGTGGGTACTGCACGCTCTGAAGGGCCGACCGATCCAGTGACGCGACGACCACACCGCGCCCGTCGACGGCTTTCACGCTGTCGGTGACCGCCAGCACCGGCAGCACCACGGGCGTTGCCCCCGTGAGGCGCTCGACGACCCGATCCCGGACCTCCGCCGAGGTCAGCGGTTGGCGAACGTCGTAGACGAGCACGAACCGAGCCGAAACCGGCGCGCTACCAACCTGTTCGAGCGCGGCCGCCAGGCACTGCGCCCGGGTGGCCGGCCCGCCGACCACCGCGACGCCTACCGCACCCAATCCTTCATTCGCGAGGTGTTCGCTGACGTCACCGGCGAACCGTTCGGCGACCGCCACGCTGAGCGCGGTCGGATCGACAACGGCGGCCAGGGCGCCACGCACGACACGCACCAGGGGCGACTGACCCGCGAGCGGTTCCAACGCCGCCGCAACGCGTTCCGGGAACGGCAACGGCAGGATCGCCGCGACGCGTTGACCGCGAGACGCCGTCACTACACGGGGTCGAAGGCGTTGATCAGCCAGCGGCCGTCGGACTTGGTCATGCCGACCTTGACCGCACTCGCGGCGAACGCCCCGTCCGGGTTCTCCTTGCTGACAGTCGTCTGGTTGACGAACACCAACACCACCGCGGAATCGGGATGCATTTCTGCCACGCCGGCCTGCACGACCGCCGCGTTGGTCTTGACCTGCTTCTCCTTGACCGCCGGGGTCACGATCTGCTCGGTGAACTGGGTGTAGTAAGTGAGGAAGTCGCCCGTCAGATGCGACTTCGCCGTCCTGAAATCCTGTTCCATGGTTTCCGGGGCGTACGACAACAGCGCCACCGTGCCCGTTTTCGCCGCCTCCAACGCGACGTTCTGCGCGTCACCGTTGGTTTGCTGATCGACCCGGTACTGGAAGAAGTACAACCACGCCGCGACACCCGCCGAGGCCACGAGCAGTAGCGTCAGCAGGATGGCGCCGAGATACTTTCCGAGACCTCGCCTCCCCTTGGCGCTGCTCTCGGCGCTGCTGTCGGGGTCGGCCTCGGAGGTCGGTTCCTCGACTGCCGTCGATTCCGGTTCGACCGCCGTCGTCCCCGGTTCGTCGGCGGCCACGGACGCCACCTGCGCCTCCTGGGTGGCCTCGTCGGTGTTGGCTTCGAAACTCACGGTACGAACTCGACTTTCGACATCTTGATCTGATCACCCTCCCGGACCAGGTCCACCATCAGCCGCCATGAGCGCGGTTCCTGATTGGCGCCTGCGGTGTTGGTAACCCGCGAGGTGGCCGACACCAGCGCGGTGGCGTTGTTGTCGGTCACCGACTTCAGCGAGGCGACGTTGACCGTGACCTCGGTGATCACCTTGGAGTCCTTGGCGACCTGAGTGAAGTCCTCGGCCTGCGCCTCGAAATCCTGCCTGAACTGGCCCGTCGAGTTCTCGATGATGCGCTGCACGTCTTCCTGGGCGTTGTTGAAGTTCAGCGACATCAACGTCACGACGCTCTGCCGTGCGGCCGCGGTGAACTCCGCGGTGCGCTGTTGCTCGTGTTGCGCCAACCGGTGTTGCCACACCATGTACCCGCTCGCGGCGAGGAACGCCAGGGTCAGGACGATCGCGAAGACCGCAGCGACGATCTTCCACCTGATCCGCGGCATCCGGCGGCGCTTCGGCGGCGCCCCCGTTTCGTCGGCGTCGTCGGTCGCCGCGGGGTCGCCGGATTCCGGTTCGGTGTCCTCGGCCGGTTCGGCGACATTGTCGGTCACCGGTTCGGACGGCCGTTCGGAGGCCCGCGTCTCGGCGGCCTGCCTGCGAAGGCGAAGGGCTTTGGCGCGAGCGCGCGCGGCGGCGGCGAGCGCCTCCGCCTCCGCCGCTTCGGCCTCCGCCTCCTCGGCGAGGGCCAAGGCCTCGTCCGAGTCCGCTGACCGCTGCTCAGGGTCATCCTGCGGCGGCTGTGCGACGCTGTCCGCGTCGATCACCGACTCGCGGCGCCTGAAAGACGGCACAGCGACCTCCTTGTCTTCTGTCATGCACTGCTCGTGAGAATGCCGTTATCCACTTTGAGTAATCGCCGCGACGATACCTGCGTCAAGCTGCGCCCGGCAAACGTCGGTTTCCTGCGGAAATGCTATTTACACGCTGTGCCCGTGCTCAGCTCTGAGTGTTCACGAGGCGGTCCTTCATCACCTTGCCGGTGGCGTTCAACGGCAGGCTGTCGAGGAACTCTACAGAGCGTGGCACCTTGAAGCCCGCCATTCGCTCGCGGCTCCACGAAATGAGGTCCTCACCCGTGACGTCGTCGTAATCGGCATTGCGCACGACGAACGCCTTCCCGACCTGACCCATCCGGTCGTCCGGCACTCCGATCACCGCGGCCTGGGCCACCGCGGGATGTTCGAGCAGGAACCCCTCGATCTCCGCGGGATAGGCGTTGAAGCCACCGACTATGAACATGTCCTTCTTGCGGCCCACGATCCGCAGCCGTCCCGACTCGGTGAACTCGCCGAGATCACCGGTGTGCAGGAAGCCGTCGGCGTCGATGGCATCGGCCGTCGCGGCGGGGTCGTCGAGGTAACCCTGCATGACGTTGTAGCCGCGCACCAGTACCTCGCCGTCGGCGGCGATGCGGACCTCCACGTCTTCGCAGGGCAGCCCGGCCGTGGTCGCGACGTCCTCGGGAGTGTCGCCGGGACGCGATAGCGTCACATTGCCGGCCTCGGTGAGCCCGTAGCCCGTCATCAAACTCTGAAACGGCAACTCGTCGCGGATGCGGCGGATCAACTCCACCGGGATGTCGGCTGCGCCGGTCACCCCCGCGCGCAGGGTCGAGAGCCTGCCCTTGTCGGCGACGCTCAGCAGCGAGTGGTACAGCGTGGGCGGGCCGGGCAGCATCGTGATGCGTTCGCGCTCAACAAGATCGACGACCCGACCGACGTCGAACGCGGCCACCGGAAGCATGGTGGCGCCCCGTAGGAAGCATGCGATGAGCCCGGCCTTGAGCCCGAACGTGTGGAAGTACGGGTTGATCATCAGGTAGCGGTCGCCCTCGCGGAGATCCGCGAGCGTTGCCCACTCCTCGTACGCCCGAAGCGTTTGGCGGTGGTTCATCATCGCGCCCTTGGGCCTACCGGTGGTACCGGAGGTGAAGATGACGTCGGCGATGTCGGTGCCGTCGACCTCCCGTTCGAAGGGCGACCCGCTCGACAGGAAGTCCGACCCCAGGTCGATCACGGGCGGCGGCTCACTCGACTTTGAAGGCGGTAGGGCGTAGTCCAGCCCGAGGAAACCCTTCTGCACCAGCACGGCTTTGGCGCCGCTGCGGCCGATGACGTCGGCCGCCTCCTCCGGTTTGAACCGCGTGTTGACGGGGACGAGCACGCCGCCGGCCACCAGCAGACCGAAGGCCGCGACGATCCAGTCGGCGGAGTTCGGCGCCCAGATCGCGGCCCGATCGCCTTTCGCGAGCCCGTAATCAGCGAAAGCTCCTGCGGCGCAACGTATTCGCTGCACCAGCTCCGCAAAGGACAAGCGCAGCGGACCGTCGACGACAGCTTCCGCGTCGCCGAAACGGTCCGCCGCGTTCAAGACCAACTCGGGGATGGTCTCCCAGCGTTGCGTCACACCGTGACGAGACGACCCAGGTTGCCGCCCATGATCTTCGCCTGATCCTCGACCGAAAGGTGTTCGAGCGCGGTCACGTAGTGGGTCGGCTCCGCCAGGCCCTCGGGGTGCGGCCAGTCGGAGCCGTAGAGCACCTGGTCCACGCCGATGAGGTTGATCAGGTCGTCGATGCCCTCCTCGTAGAACGGGCTGACGTAAATGCGGTTCTTGATCTCCTCGATCGGGTTGCCCAGGAAGGCCTCGGGGGCCTTCTTCCAGACCTCGGCCATGGAGTCCAGCAGCGGGAACATCCATTTGGACCCGGCCTCGACGATGCCGACCTTGAGCTTCGGGTGCCGGAACAGCGCACCGTGAATCACCCACGAGGCCACCGCATCCTGGATTGGGCGCCACTCGTTGAGGATGGACATCGCGTTGGTCTGGAACGGCAGCATCTCCTGGGCGGCACCGTCCCACTCGGAGGTGTAACGCGAGTAGCCGCTGTCCGACGAGTGCATGCCGACGAACACGTCGTACTCGACGCACTTCTCCCAGAACGGATCGAACTCGGGCAGCGCGAACGAGCGGGGACCGCGGAACCCGGGCACCGGCGCGGGACGGATCAGGATGGCGCGGGCGCCACGCTTGACCGCCCAGTCCAGTTCCTCGATCGCCTTCTCCACGATCGGCAGCGTGATCACCGGGGTGGTGAAGATGCGGTTCTGGTAGTTGAAGCCCCACACCTCGTCGAGCCACTGGTTCAGCGAGTGGATGATGACGTGGATCGCGACCGGGTCGTCGCGCAGCCGCTCCTCGATGAGGCTGGCCAGCGTCGGGAACATCAGCGAGCGGTCGACGCCCAGCTCGTCCATCAACTCCAGGCGCGGGGCGGGTTCGAAGAACGCCGGAATCGACCGCATCGGCTCGCCGAACAGCTCGCGCTTACTCTTGCCGTCCGGGTTGCCGAACTTGAAGTACTCCTCCCAGGCGCCCGGCTTGGCGACCACGGAGAACGTCGGGTTCGGGATGTAGTTGCTGATCTGCCCCTTGATGGCGATCTTCGTGCGCCCGTTGACCTCGACGTATTGGACGATGTCCTGGTACTCCTTGGGCAGGTACTTGGTCATCGCCTCCGGCGGCTCGTACAGGTGGTTGTCCGCGTCGAACAGCGGGAACGGGATGTCGACCCGATGTGACAGTTGCCCCATGGAACACTCCTTTTCATCTCGGGAGAATCCTATTCTCATAGGACTCCGGTTGGCAACGTGCCTCTCCCCTATGCGACGGGCATTCGCGAGAGTTGCACCAGGGCTGTCGGGCAACCTCAGATCACGACCCTGGTGTACGTCTCGCGAGGGCAGCGGTGCTGTCCTGACGCAGCTGTTCGCGCACGCGGAACTTCTGCACCTTGCCGCTCGCCGTCCGCGGATAGTCCTGCCCCTCGGGAACCTCGTGCAGTTCCTCGGGCCACTTCTGGATCGCCACACCCGCTTGTTTGAAGTGGGCGCGCACCTCCTCGAGCGTCGGCATGACGTAGCCCGCTCGGACGCGCAACACTGCGGCCGCCCGCTCGCCGAGCCGGTCGTCGGTCGCGGCCACCACGACGGCTTCGGCCACGCTGGGCATACCGAGCAGCACCTCTTCGACTTCGAGCGCGGAGATGTTCTCGCCGCCGCGGATGATCACGTCGGTCTTGCGGTCGGTGATGGTGAGGTAGCCGTCGTCGTCGAGCACACCGATGTCGCCGGTGTGATACCAACCCTCGTCGTCGAACGCGCGCTTGGTGAGCTCGTCGTCGGTGTACCCCAGGCACAGATCGGGTCCGCGCGAGAGGATTTCACCGTCTTCGGTCAGCTTGATCTCGACGCCGGGGCGTAAATCGCCATCGGTGTAGAGCCGTTTGTCCTCCGGTGCCGTCGGCCGCGAGCCCGTGATGGACGGATGCTCGGTGCTCCCGTAGGACCGAAATACGAAGAAGCCCAAGTCGGCAAGCCGGCGCGTCACCGCCGCGGGAACGGTGGACCCACCGAGCCCGACGGTGGTGAAGCGCGACCGATGCGCGTCCGTGCAGTCGGGGTGATCGAGCAGGCTGGTGACGAAGTACGGCGGCCCGCCCCCGACCGACATGCCCTCGGTCTCCATGAGTTTGAGTACCTTGCCCGGATCCCACACATCGCACAGATCGATCGCCGCACCCTCGAGCACCGGAATGAGAAACGCGCCGACCATGCCGATGAAGTGCCCGACCGGCGCCGCGGTGAGCTGCCTGCCGCGGTCCCTCGGGTAATTCTCCAACAACTGCTTGGTTTCGAAACCCAGCGTCTGATGGCTGTGCACAACACCTTTCGGGTTGCTCGTGGTCCCCGAGGTGAACGCGATCAGCGCCGGGCCGGCCGGATCGGTCGCCAGCGTTCCCGCCATCGGTTCGTCATCGAGAAGCTCATCGAAACTGTGGACATGCTCCTCGCGCAAGCGCTCGTCGGCCCCCACCAGGGCGACGATCGGGACGTCGGCGGCCAGGTCTGGCGCAAACGTCATCCGGCCGAAGTCCCGCGCGGTGATGAAAACCTTCGGCCGCGCGGTCGACAGAATGTGGCCGAGTTCCCTGCGGCCGTAGAAGTGCACGATCGGTACGACGACCGCACCCAGGAACGTGGACGCCCAGAACGCGACCGCGGCCTCCATCCAGTTGGGCAACTGCAGCGCCACCACGTCGCCGGGCCCGACCCCGCGCCTGTGCAGACCTGCAGCCAGTCGCCGGGCCCGCAGTTCGACATCGGCGAACGTGCCGGTGTACGGGCGGGCGTCGGAGTGCACCCAGAAGCCGGCCTCCGGGTTGGCGGCGAGGTTTCGCGCCAGCAGTTCACCGAGAGTGTCGGGCGTCCACCAACCTTCTTCCTCGTAGCGTCTGGTCAACTCGACCGGGATTTTGCGCATGGACTCCCCACACTCGGACGGCACCTCCGACTCGAGGCGATGCTATTCTCTGAATCCGAGAATGCCAATATCGCAAATGGAGAACGCTTGATGGTCGACCTCGAGTTGGACGACGGCTTGGCGGTCATCACCATCGACCGGCCGGAGGCGCGCAATGCGATCGCACCGGAGACCATGGAGCAGTTGGATGCCGCGCTCGACGGGGCGGAGGGCGCGACGGCGCTCGTCATCAAGGGCGCGGGTGACCGGGCGTTCGTGTCGGGTGGTGACCTCAAACAGCTCGCGGCGCTGCGCACCGAGGCCGACGCCGCCGCCATGGCCAGGCGGATGCGTGCGGTGTGCGACCGCATCGCGACGTTCGCCAGTGTCACCGTCGCGGTGCTCAACGGCCATGCGCTCGGCGGAGGGGCCGAGTTCGCGGTGGCGGCCGACATCCGCCTGGCCGCCGCCGACATCAAGATCGGCTTCAACCAGGTGTCGCTCGAGATCATGCCCGCGTGGGGCGGTGCGGAGCGCCTGGCCGAACTGGTCGGTTACAGCAGGGCGCTGCTGCTGGCCGGCACCGGCACCATCCTTCCGGCCATCGAGGCCGAACGTGTCGGGCTGATCGACCGGGTGCTGCCGCGGGAGTCGTTCGACGACGACTGGCGCGCGATCGCCCGCAAGCTCGCCCACCGGCCGGCCGGCGAGATCAAGCGCGTGATGAAGGGCGCCTCCACCGACGAGGCCGTCGACGCGTTCGCGCGGCTGTGGGTGTCCGACGAGCACTGGGCCGCCGCCGAGAAGGCGATGAACCGCTCCAAGTAATCGAACCGCGCGTCAACTGTTGCGGCCGCTGAGGGCGTCGCGTAGCCGGTCGACCAAACCCGCCCCGGGCCCCAGGATCCTGTTGGCCGGCGGACGGTCGGGCGCCATGGGGTGCGGGCGGGTCGGCGCCATCTTCTTCGCGGTCTCGAACTTCTCACCGAGCTCTTGCAACTCTGCGCTGTCGCACGCCTGCCGCAGCTTGGGCAGCAGATTTTCTTCCTCATCCTCGATGTGGTGGCGGATGTCGTCGATCAGCTTGTCGACCAGCTCGTCGAACTTGGGGTCCTCCGTGTTGCACTTCTCGATTTCGTTCATCACCTCTTCGGCCTTGGAGTGCTCCTCGATTTCGTGCTCGACGATCTCATCGCCGTTCTCCAAGACCCGCCGAGCCGCGGGGTACACGTACTGTTCTTCACTCACGGCGTGGCGGACGATCCCGGCGATCACATGCTCGACGAGATCACGCCGATGCTGCGCGGCGCCTTCGTGCTTCTCGAGCTCTTTGAACACGTCTTCGAATTCGTGGTGATCGCTGACGATTTTGTCGACGACGTCATGACGCTGGGCTGGGGTCATCGTTCCTCCTCGGTGTGCTCTCCCCCGGCTACCCGACGTCTCGACGGCGAAACGAGCTGTCGCAGCCGGACCCGCCGCGAACGCGTGGAGGTCGCGGCGCCTAACCGAGTACGCGGATCGGGTCGCTGCCGTCCCAGTTCGCGGCGGCGTCGCGCACGAATGCGGCCATCCCGCTCGTGATTTCCGTGAGCTCCATGATCTCGATGATCTGCGCGACGTGGGCTTGGCCGGCAGGCGGTTCGACGTAGGCGAAGCGGGTGCCGACATCCTCGCCGCCTGCCCAGACGACCGGCCAGGCCGCCTGCGCGACGGCCTGCATGGTGGCGTCGAAGTCGGTTGCCCAGTATGCGAACTGATGAAATCCCTCGCCCCCGGCAGCGAGAAATTCGGTGAAGATGCTCGGCGCCTCGCTGTCCTGCTGGATCAGTTCGATCTGCATGTCGCCGCTGTTGCTCAGCGCCAGCGACTGGGTGATCTCACACGGCTCGCCGCGATACCGCGCGGTCAGCGTCAGGTTCCGCATCACGAACCACGGGCCGACGCCGAGTTCGAGCCAGCTCGCGATCGCCCGGTCGATGTCGGTCACGACGTAGCCGATCTGGCGGATCGGCCCCGGCAGAATGGTCATGACACGCCTGGGCCGGGTTCCGGATCGGCTGCCTCCCGGACGTCGAGCCTGCCGTCGCGAAGCACCACCGCCCGCATGTCAGCCTTTCCTTTTGGCGGCGAAATCGGTTGAGGCCGCGCTGATCATCTCGACCAGCGTGCGGCGGTCAATCGTCCACACCTGCGATGCGACGGCGCGGTTGTCATCGCCGACGACGTAGGTGGGTCCGTTGCCGATGTTCGCGATGATCTCGGCGGCGACGTCCTCGGAGCGCATCTGCGTGTGCGGGTCGTATTCGACGCCCATCCGCGCGAGCGCCGGCGTGTAGGTCATGCCGAGCGGCGTGCAGCACACGTCCACGCCGTGCGGGCGCAACTCCGCCCACAGCCCCTCGGCGAACGTGTGCTGGAACGCCTTGACCGCCGAGTACACCGCGAGCGTGGCCGACCCGGCCAGGCACGCCAGCGACGCGACGATCACGATGCCGCCGTGACCGCGGCCGCACATCGGCGGTCCGAAGTGACGGGCGAGCGCCGTCGGCCCGATGCAGTCCAGCGCGATCTGGTTGAGCGAGTAGTCGAGTTCGTTCTCGAGGAAGGTCGCGGTGCGGTCGGAGGCGCCCGCGTTGTAGACGAGCAACCCCACGTCGAGGCCGTCGGTGGCCGCCGCGACCCTCGTGACCATGTCCGGCACGGTCAGGTCCTGAACGAGTGTGTGCACCTGCACGCCGTACCGATCACGCGCCGCGGTCGCCACCTGGTCGAGCAGCGTGCCGTTTCGCGCGATCAACACGAGATTGAGCCCGTGCGAGGCCAATTGGTCGGCTACGGCGGCGCCGATACCCTCCGACGCCCCGGCAATCACCGCCCATGGTCCGTACCGGGCGGTGAACTCCGCCGTCACTGCGCCACGCCGGCCGCGCTCATCACCCGGGCGATGTTCGTCGTGCGCTTGGCGATCCGCCAGCCCTCCGCGGTGCGGGTGAGTTCGTCGTCGTAGTGACCGAGCGCATCGATCCAGCTTCCGGCGTCGCCCGGCACGGCCATCAGCACGGCGTGTACGTAGGACCGTGCCGTCGCCCGGTCGGCCCGGACGTCGACGACGATGTTGGAGATGCGGTGATACGTCTGGCCCATGCCGCCGTGGATCTGCTCCATCAGCGTGGTGAAGGCGTCGGCGTCGGTGAAGGTCCCCAGGTCGCCGTAGTCGATGTCGACCTCGTCGGTCCAGCACGTGCGAAACAGCCCCCAGTCCTTGGCGTCTATCCCGGTCGCGTAGCGAATCAACACCTCGGCGATCTGCACTTTGTCGGCGTCCACAACCGGGAGGCTAGCAGGCAACGGGCTCCTTGCGACCCGGGTTCTCTCTGGACGAGAACGTCATTTCCGGTTATGGTCGGCCGGTGCCGACACAGCAAGTGGCGCTCGCGCCCGAAATCTCGACCTGGCCCGACGACAACCCACAGCTCATCGGAAGCCGGTGCGGCGCATGCGGCGCCACCACATTCCCCGTCCAGCAGCGCTGCCCCAGGTGCAGCGCCGGTGAGATGTCCGAACTCAAGCTGCCCCGGCGCGGCACGCTGGTGGCGTGGACGACGCAGGGCTTTCCGCCCGGCCCTCCCTACAAGGGCCCGACCGGGGACGACTTCGTGCCGTTCGGCGTCGGGCTCGTCCAGCTCGAGGACGTCATCCGCGTCGAGGGCCGGCTCACCGAGAACGACCCCGCCAAGCTCGAGTTCGGCATGGAGGTCGAGCTGACGATGGTGCCGCTCACCACCGACGACGACGGCAACGAGGTCGTCACCTTCGCCTTCAAGCCCGTCTAGACACAGGAGCACCGAGATGACAAACGACGTGGCGATCATCGGCGTCGGGCTGCACCCGTTCGGCCGATTCCCCAAGACCGCGATGGAGATGGGCGCCGAGGCCATCCAGTCCGCGCTCACCGACGCCGGCGTGGAGTGGAAGGACATCCAGTTCGGTTTCGGAGGCAGCTATGAGGTGTCCAACCCCGACGCGGTGACCCGGCTCGTGGGCCTGACGGGCATCACGTTCACCAACGTCTTCAACGCCTGCGCCACCGCGGCAAGCGCGATCCAGCAGACGGCCGACACCATCCGGCTCGGCAAGTACGACATCGGGATCGCGATCGGTCTGGACAAGCATCCGCGTGGAGCGTTCACCGACGATCCGGCCAAACTCGCGCTGCCCCAGTGGTACGCCGAGAACGGTCAGTTCGTCACCACGAAGTTCTTCGGGATGAAGGCCAACCACTACCTGCACAAGCACGGCATCTCTGCGGCCACCTTGGCCAAGGTGGCGGCCAAGAACTTCCGCAACGGCGCCTTGAACCCGAACGCGTTCCGCCGTAAACCGATTCCCGAAGAGGAGATCTTGAACTCGACGGTGCTGAACTATCCGCTGACGCAATACATGTTCTGCGCGCCCGACGAAGGTGCCGCGGCGGTGATCATGTGCCGCGGCGACATCGCGCACCGCTTCACCGACAAACTGGTCTACGTGCGCGCCACCGAGATTCGCACCCGCCGCTTCGGCGCCTACGAAGTCCACGCGACGTCGGCGCCGCTGGACGAGGATGCCTCTCCGACGGTGTACGCCGCCAAGGCGGCCTATGAGGCCGCGGGACTGGGACCCGAGGACGTCGACGTCGCCCAACTGCAGGACACCGATGCGGGCGCCGAGGTCATCCACATGGCCGAGACCGGCCTGTGCGCGGACGGCGAGCAGGAGAAGTTGCTCGCCGACGGCGCCACCGAAATCCATGGTTCCATGCCGATCAACACCGACGGTGGGCTGATCGCCAACGGTGAGCCGATCGGGGCGTCCGGCCTGCGGCAGGTGCACGAACTCGTCCGGCAGCTGCGCGGCGAGGCCGGTGATCGCCAGGTCCCCGGTGAGCCCAAAGTGGGCCTGGCTCAGGTGTACGGCGCTCCGGGCACCGCGTCGGCGACGATCCTCGCGGTCTGATGCGCTCGACGATTCGGAACCTGACCCGCGAAGATCGTTCTAAGATCCGGAAATGACGTACGCGCGGCGCCCTCAGACCACTTTGCTCGGCCTTGTCGTAGCAATCGCGGTGACCGTGGGCGGCGTGTTCTCGGTCGGTATGGCCGTGGCTCAGGATCCGCCACCGCAGCCGCTACACAACGTCAAGTACTCGGTGTTCTCCGAACAACCGTTCTATGTCGAGATCTACTACCGCGACGTCGATCCGCCGAACTGGGCCGCCTACAGCCACAACCCCTACGAGTTCAGCCCTAAGGCCCGAGCCCAGATCGGTCCGGATCAGCAGTGGAATCTAGACGTGCAACTGGCCGACCCCGACCGCTGGGCGATGGTCACCGCGACCAGTGGCGCCGGTGAGGCCAAGCCGAACATCCACTGTGTGCTCGCCGTGGATGGCGTGGTCGTCAAGACCCATCAAGGGCCGAAGGGCGCGCTCTGCTCGATCCGGAACTGGTGACGGCCCGTAAGCGGTTCCCCCTCCAGCCGACGAATCCACTTCTCGCAGAACGCAACGGTCTCCGCGTGACCCGTGCTCATGCCGAGCGCCCGTTCCACCACCAGCGCCTGGGACACGCTGGTTGCGAAAACCGTCCACACCACCGGGGGCACCTCGCTGTCATCGGCGCCGTAGCGCTCGAGCACGGCGGCGATCGCCTTGTTCTGCTCCTCGCGGAACCGTTCCGCGTAGTAGATGATCTCGGCCCGTAGCGCCTTGCGGTGATTGGCCAGGCCCATGAACTCCATCGTCAGCCGGGTGGCCTCCGGCTGGGTGCTGAACTGCCACAGCGCCCATAGCGGCTGCGGCGACGCGAGCGCCTTGGTGAGCGCCTCCAGGCCCGCCTCGGCCATCCGGCGGAAGACCGCGAGGAAGAGGTCTTCCATGGTGCGGAAGTAATAGTGCACGAGTTGCGGTTTGAGGCCGGCCTTTTCGGCGACCCGTCGCGACGTGACCGCGGCGTAGCCCTCCTCGAGCAGCAGCTGCTCGGCGGCGTCGAGCAGCACGCCGCGGTTCTTTGCCTCCGGCGCCCCGATCCGTCGTGCCGGCCCCGAAGCCGGTGTCATCCGATCACTTCTCTTCCGCCTTTCGACACGCCGATCGTAATGGCAGCCCGCGGTCCGATCTTGACCCTGACCTTAACCCCATGCTAAGCAAGTGCTCAGCATATTCAGCCAACACATTCATCGAGCGGCGGCGTCCGCTCACCACACCATGCGGGCCGACCCTGGAGGGCTTCCACAACATGACTTCTGATTTCGATTCGGTGGACTACTTCACCGACCCCTCCCTCGTCCCCGACCCACACCCGTACTACGACCACATCCGCTCGAAGGATCCGGTGTGTTGTCCGATCGACAACGGCGTGCTCGCCGTGACCGGATGGGAAGCCGCCAACACCGTCTACAAGGACAGCGAGAACTACTCGTCCTGTGTCGCGGTCATGGGACCGTTCACGCCGATGCCGTTCACGCCTGAGGGCGACGACATCTGTGAGCAACTCGAGAAGCACCGCACCGAGATACCCATGTTCGAGCACATGGTCACGATGGACCCGCCGCAGCACACCGACGCGCGTTCGATCCTGGCCCGATTGCTGACCCCCAAGCGCCTCAAGGAGAACGAGGATTTCATGTGGCGGTTGGCCGACCGTCACATCGACGAGTTCATCGCCGACGGCAAGTGCGAATTCCTCGCCGCCTACGCGAAACCGTTCTCGCTGTTGGTCGTTGCCGATCTGCTCGGCGTACCCGAGTCCGATCACGATGATTTCCGCGAAGCGTTCGGTGCCGAACGCCCCGGAACGAACATCGGCGGGCTCGACCACGAGGTGATCGCCACCAACCCGCTGGAGTGGGCGGACGAGAAGTTCGCTCAGTACATCGAGCAGCGCCGCGAGAACCCGCGCGACGACGTGCTCACCTCGATCGCGACCGCGAAGTACCCGGACGGCTCAACTCCGGAAGTCGTCGATGTGGTGCGCACCGCGACCTTCCTGTTCGCCGCCGGCCAGGAGACCACCGCGAAACTGCTCGGCGCGGCGATGCGCGTGCTGTCCGACCGGCCCGACATTCAGCAGCAGTTGCGTGCGGACCGCAGCCTGATCCCGGTCTTCATCGAGGAGTGCCTGCGGATGGACAGCCCCGTCAAGAGCGTGTTCCGGATGGCCCGCAAGACAACGACTCTCGGCGAGACTCCGGTGCCCGCGGGCACCACCGTGATGGTGAGCCCGGGCGCGGCCAATCGCGATCCCAGCCGGTTCGACGACCCGCACGAGTTCCAGCTGAACCGCAAGAACGTTCGCGAGCACATCGCGTTCAGCCGCGGTATCCACTCCTGTCCCGGTGCCCCGCTGGCCCGCGTGGAGGGTCGCGTCTCGATCGAGCGCCTCCTCGATCGGTTGGGCGACATCACGGTCAGCGAGGAAAGGCACGGGCCGCTCGACGCCCGGCGATACGTCTACGAGCCGACGTTCATCCTGCGGGGCCTGACCGAGATCAACATCGAGTTCAAGCCGATCGGCTGACCGATCCACACGGTCGGCGAAACTGCAGGGAGACCGTACTTTCGCGGTTTCGGCGATCTGTGCGCAGTTTTGATACTCAGTTCTACGGCTCAGAGATCGCCGCGCTCCCAGTAGGTCCGGCCGTCCTTCGCCACGCAGGTGAGGAACAGACCGTCCGGGGCTTGGGCGACCTCGCCGTCCATCCCGGGGCACAGATCGTTCTCGGGTTTGATGCCATGCATCTCCGGCGAGCGGAACCAGCGCGGCTCGTACCGTCGCGGGGACCCGCAGAACACCAGCCGGCCCCATGACGTCACCCCGAAGACGTAGTAGGTCGTGTTGTCGCAGTAGGAACCCAGAACGACGCCCGGCCGGATTCCGGGGGTGCAGTTGGGACTCTTGCATTCCGCGCCCGGCGGCGGCAGCGGTGGGAGTGCGGGTTGCGCTTCCGCGGGTGGCGCCGCGATCGTCAACGCGGAAGTGACCAGGGCAGCCAACACTGCGGCGATGGATCGCACGGGGTCATTGTTCCACACGCGCGCAAGGAAATTCTCCCTTTCGGAGAGGACCACCACCTGTCGCGATAAGCTGCGTACATGCGTGGAGTTGGTCTGGCCGCGGGTGCCGTGGCAATCGCGGTGGCCGGAAGTCTGAGCACCGCAACCCCGGCGTACGCCGACGATTTCGAAGTCGCGCTCAACGGCACCTACCGGGTGATGTCCGACGGCGAATGGGCGAAACGCGGCATGACGCCGGGCGGCGCCGACGTCTTCTTCGACCAGAAGACCGTCGTACAGACCTGGACGGTCAGCACCGACTGCGTGAGCCCGATCGAGTGCAGTGGCACGGTGCAAAGCGACCTAGGCTGGACCGGCACGATCCGGCTCAAGGACTATTGGTACGTCGATCACGACGTCCCCAACTGGCTACCGTGCCCCGACGGCAGCTTCGCACCCGGCCACCAGAAATTCATCCTGATGGGCTGGAATCCCGCCATCAACCAGCGGGTCACCCATAACACGACCTTCCTCATGGGCCGCGATCAGACCAAGGGCCCGAGCGGCGCGTGCGGCACCAATCAGCCCGTCGTGATCGAGATGCCCGTCAAAGTGCAGAAGATCTAATCCCTTCGCGCACAGGCGCTTACCTGACCGGGTGCCATCTCCGGTCAGATCGGCAATAGGTCCTTCCACGACTTCGGCTCGTTCGTCGCCAGATTCGTCTGCTGCTGCAGCAGCCCGTCGGGCGTCATGTACTCGCCCGTCTGCGGATCGTAGTGCGCGACGGCCACGGACGGCCCACCGGAAGCGTTGGCGCTGTGCGCACTCGGCGCCACAGTAGTCGCGCCCCCGGAACCCGGCGCCGCCGGTGGCGGTGGAATCGGCGTTCCGTTGAGGGAGTTTCCCGCCGGCGGTGGCGGCGCCACCGGAGCTTGGCCCGCAGGCGCAGGAGCCGCGGGTGCCGTGATGCCGTGTAGCGATCCCGTGACACCGGGAACGGGCGCACCGGCCACCGGCGGCGGCGGGGGCGGCATACCTGGTGGCGTTCCCGACGGTGCGGCACCCGGCGGCAGCGGAGTTCCCTCGACCGGTGCGTACAGCCGCTCCGAGAAGTCCACCCGGTCATCCGGCGGAATACCTTGCGCGATCAGGTTCGGGTCGATCGGATAGGCGCCCAGGGTGTGCTGGCGCATGGCCAACGGCTGAAATCCCTTGGGGTCATTGCACAATTCGACGGTCGGCGCCCGCTTGCCTGGATGACCCATGCACGGATAGTTACGGGCACCACGCACCGCGATCGGTGAATCCTGCGGCAGCTTGCAGTACAGCCCGTCCGGGGTGTCGATCGACGTCATATCCTCCGGGTTACGCCAGCTCGACGGCGGCAGGAAACCGACCGTGCACGGCGGCGGGTCGTTGATGGTGAGCGCGAAGTCGCCGCTAGGCAGGCCGGTCGGGTTGTTCTGCGGAAGCCCGAACGACTGCTGCGCGGCGATGATGCCCGGGAAGATGACCAGAAGCTGCTCCAGGGACGGGTTGTAGGTGAGCAGGATCTGGCCCACGGTGGTGAGATTCGCGAGCAGGAGCGGCAGCGTCGGCTTCACCTCGTTGAGAAGCGCGGAAACCTCCTGCGCGAAACCGGGCCCCTGCTGCAGCAGCG